>JAUPWI010000066.1 GCA_030916545.1 Patescibacteria group bacterium
GCATTGTCTAAGTATATTCATTACTCTATCGTTATGCGTCAGAAAATCGTCATATTCGACATGGACGGGGTGTTGTTCGATACCATACCGTTCGCGGAACGTACTACCATGGAGAGTTACCCTGGTATGACGAGCGAGATGTATCGGGAGTTGCATAGCGGGAATTATCACGAGGAATTAAAAAAACATACCTCTCTCAAAAGAGAGATGTCCGAAGAAGAAGAGGCGAGGCGTAGGGTAGCATATTCTGAACAGAAAAAAGAAGCGTCTCTGTTCGTAGGGATAGAGAGTCTATTGAAAGATTTACGTGACGCAGGATACACGCTGGTTCTCAATTCAAATGCATTTACCGTGAATTGTCTGCCACTGCTTGAGCGGACGGGGATTAAATCTTTATTTGATTTCATAGCTACTGCCGATCTTTCCAAAAGCAAAGTAGAAAAATTTAGACTTATCGAGGAAAAATATCATGTTGGTGCAGGCGGTATGTTGTTTGTCACGGATGCGCTCGGAGACGTCAGGGAGGCAGAGTTTGTCGGAGTACCCTCGATTGCTGTCACCTGGGGGGTTCATGACCATACGTTCTTCAATCGTGAGAAGCACACTCATCTGATAGGGATCGTGGATACCGTCACAGAATTACAAAATATCATTTATAGGCATTTCCAGTAGAACCTTGTGATATCATTGAGAACTCGATTGGTGTATTTCTCCGGCGACGTCCGGGCTAGTGTACGTTGCTAAGTCGTCACTTGTCAAAAAAGCATAACCATGGTAAAGTACTTCTTCGACTCGGCCAGGGATACGGAAATGGCGCCTGGCAGGTCGGTTAAGGCACTTTAATAATTTTGTGACGCTTAGGAGCGTTTCGTTGGGGCAGTAGTGATTTTGACACAAGGCTGCCTCATGTGAGTCAGCCCTCTTGATACCCTGGCCGGATTCAAATCCGGTCTTTTCAAGCAAGGAGTTGACTCCATGGATGCATTTCTTCAGAGGCAGTGGCGGTATAACTTGGCCTTCCTCATTTGTTCCGCATTGGCAATTTTCCTAGCCGGCGTGGCGGTGACTCTCACGGTCATGAATAAGGCAGCCGGGTATTCGTCCGGCGCTCCCGTGCGGGTTCAATCCGGGCCGACAATTCGAGCACAGCAGCAAGGCGACGCTGATGGTGGGGCGCAAGTTGCCCGGATGCCTCAGCAACAAATAGAAGCACCGGTTTCCCGGCCGGAACCTCCTCAATTGATACGGGCCGTCGGCACTCATCACCCATCGAAATCACATGCCTACAGGGCGTATGTCGTCAAGCCAGGCGAAACGCTTTCCCGGCTTGATCCAGCAGGATGGAAACACACCTGCGATATCAATCGACAGTTCGGCAGCATCAAGAAGGCGGATTGCACATTGACAGCTGATGCGGCGATTCTTCTGCCGGTAGCAGTGGTCGAATCCATGACTCTCGCAGCAGTCGATTCGCCGGCAGCACCTTCCGAGCGGATCGCGCAGACGGAGATACGTAAACGACTGTCTCAGACGGACCGGCTGCATCTTGCAGAGAAAGCCCGTTGGCAATTTTGTGACCATACGGGAAATGAACGCTCATCGGCCTGCGAGTCGGAACGGGCAGCGAACTTCGAGATGCTGGTACTTTCGCTTCAGCGGTCATCGGACCGCACCTGACACGAATTTGACGCAGGAAAATACCTCGAGACGAGAAGGATAAAAATTTTCTCCGCCAACACGGAAGTGCGCGAGAGAAAGGTCCGATCTCATCGGTTTTTTCCCAGGAAAACACACTTATTATTGAGGGGCGCACTCCATCGGAGATGCGCCCTTTTGCTATTTCGAGGTCATTTTCGCTCATATCTGGGTATTCTTGCAATGTTAAATCACTCATCTCAGCCATTCTCTGAGGTTCTCCACCTATTGACATTTTTATCAATTTTTGCTAATATATCAAGTTAAGAGATATGTAAATCCCATTGGTATTGTATATGTCCATATTCGATGTAGCTAAGGTTTTGGGTCGCCGGGTGGTCAGTATCGTCATGACCGGTGTCATGGTCGCGCTTTTTGCGTTAGGAACCCTGATTCTCGTGCAGCCGAAATATTCTTCAAGTATGGATTTCCTTCTGGTGCAGGCCAACACGAACGGACAGGATTTTTACTCTGCTTTCAAGTCCGCCGAGTACCTGGGAAAAGTCCTGTCGCAAGCGATATACAGCGAACGTTTCATCACCGCAGTCATCGAAAGCGGGAAGATGGACGATCGTTTTTTGCCAGCGAACAAGAAGGAACGTTTGGACGAATGGGCGAACATCATCACGGTTCGCAATAACCTCGAATTGGGCATCATCAGTGTTTCTGTCGATGGACAGAGTGATCGGGATGCCGCCAGGATCATGAGCGGCGTTGCCGAAGTATTGACACAGAAGAATGCTCTGTTCCGTTCCGGTGATGAGAAGAGCGTCGAAGTCCGTGTCCTGTCCGGCCCGATCCTTGAGGTGCAGCCGACGTTCCAGAAACTGCTCCTCGTCGCTTTCAGTGGGTTCCTATCAGGCTTGTTCCTGATGAGTTCTGTCGTGATTCTCAGGCATCAGCAATATCGTGCCTAGAGAGGTCGTGTGATTTTCCGGTTAAGGACGAGAAAGGGAAGTCGCTCTTCCTGTTCTCGCCTTAGGAGGGAAAAAGCTCCTTGACAATTTACAATAATCTCAATCTTCATAGGAGGTCATCATGACCATGCTCCGTGTGTTTCTGATTGGTCTTGCGTTTGCTCTCACGGGCTGCGCTGGGCTGCGTACCGATGCCGGATTTACCGTTCGGCAACCGGATGTTCTCAAGACAGCTGAGCCTTGGCATGGAATCGCCGTGCCGGGTGATATCAGTCAGGAGGAGTATTTCATCGGCTATGTCCCGATTACCGGAACGATGCCAATCAGTGTAGCTTTGGATTTGCGAGACCCGTGCCGGGAGTATCAGTATGCCGCTCGTCGTAATACGCAGTGGTGTACGAAATATACCGAGACGAGGGAAACTTGTCCGATTTCCAAAGAGTTAAGGCGTGTGGTGCTTCGAGCCATTGTCTACGATGACGATGGGCAGTTCGAACGAGTCTTGCCGGCGATCGTCAACCCAAGTCATGACAGCTTCTCGATTCTCCTCCCGCTCCCGCTCGTCGAGCAGGTGCGGGGAAAATTCGTCGGGGTCATAGATTCCGAGGGCGATGTGTTGGTGACACCGCGAGGAAAAGTCACAGATATCTCGGAACTTCAGGATGTCGGACGTGTAGCGCCCGGCCTCTTTGAGGGAGCGAGACTCTCTCTGGTGTATCCCATCTCGCGTACCGACGTCGCAGGCGCGAAAATGTTGGGTGAAATCGCCCGACTGTTTCCATTGAGAAGGACGGTATATGGAAGACTTTATTCTATTGCCGCCGAGAATGAGGACGAGTGGCTGAAAGTGTTGGCCATGACGTCAGATGGAACGCCGACAGAACGACTCGTCACCAGCGGAAGGCTGGCGATAGGAACGTCCGGTATAACGCCGGTCGGACTTGGGATGCAGCTTGCACGAAACGCCTGGGTGGCAGCGAAGAGTTGTCGCCAGTCGGTGGGAAAGTGAGGTGAAAAAATGAAAGGCCCGTGTATTTTTTTGCGGGTCATCTCACAAGGAGCCCGCTTTTCCATGGAGGAAATGATGAAGAAAAAATGGCTCATGATCCTTGCGCTGGTACTCTTCGGGGTATCATCCGCAGGGGCTGCTGAGTGCACGGCAGAAGAAAAGGTGCACATGGTGAAGAGAGGCGAGAGTCTCTCAGTCATCGTTGGCGTTCGCGGGGTGGCTCAGGCTGCCAAGCGGAACGCACTCGGAAACCCAAATCGGATCGTGGTGGGCCAGAAGCTTTGCCTCGCGCAAGCGGATCAGAGTAGGCTCGTCACTACCAGAACGCGGCCGGATGTGTGCGGGCCGACGGATTTCTGTTGGCGGAAAGAAGGAGGGAAGCCATACGCGCCCCACCGGAATCCAGCAATGGACGACGATGTGCTCCGAAGGCATGGACTGAGTGTCCGTCAATCGCTCGAACTTCGAGTGTTGATGGCGCAAGGGAAGTGCTCGGATGTCACTATCCGTCATGGCGATCGCTACGAATGGATGGCATTCGGCAACGGCGAGACCCGGAAAAATGTGGTTGCGGCGTTCAATAGCCAGCAGGGGGCGAAGCGATGCGTACTTTCCGATGGCACGGTACTTGATGTGCCCAAGAAGTGCGACAACATCGCCAAACCGATACTGCAGCAGCCACAGATAGCGGCAGTAGCGGTGCCAGCGATGTCTCCGCAACAAAGTCGTGCCGTAGACAGGTTGCCGACTCCCGCTGAGTGCAAAGCGCACTACGATGCAGTGGTCGGATTCGAGCATGAACCGTCCCCCAAGACCACGAGTGTTTTCGGGTCGTGGGGAGCTTATTGTCTCACCCGCGGGAAAGACTACTGGTCGGGTCCTGGTGTCCGTGGATTGCACACGGCTGGTGTTGGCGAAGTATTGCCGTCCGGTCAGTGGGAATCCGAATTCGGTATCGTTGGTCCGGCTTACAAGTGGATATTCGATTCCGGGTGGGATGCAAGCATCGGGTTGCCGATGGTCGGCTACCTGCACGAACGGTTTCACAACCGGGAGGGCTACAAGAGCGAGCGTGATTTTCTCCTGTACGGTGTGACCGCTGATGCGAACTTCTATCAGCGCGAGCTCAGGGGTGAAAAGTTCATGAACAAACTCCAGCTGTCAGCGACGCTTACGGTTCCATTTCAACGGGACGCGCGGCACTGGTGGCAGGGGAAAGAGATCGAATCGCCCGCAGACGACCGATTGAGTTTCATGTTGTCGGCAGGTGCTCGCGGGTGGTGGACAAGAAACATTTACTCGCAGGTGGGTATCTACCATGCACCGCCGGTGTCGAGTTCGATGAGCATTCGGCCAATCGGCTTTGCAGATGACAGCCAAACAGTCGGCTGTCACGCCGGTTGGGACATCGGACTCATGGCTCACAATCATGACGCGGTGTTCGCAGTCGGCTGCTGGGTTGATCTGGTGGGCGTGCCACGCATGCTCCGCAAGGATGCACGTATTGCCGCAAGCGATCGGGTGACTAGCGAGTCACCGAACGGTCTGGTGGACGTGACGCTTGACGAAGAAACTGCGGCAGAACAAGTTGCCCAAACGGGTGATGATGCGCCGCAACGCATCGACGTGCCGCTTGAAGAGTAACGACTGAACTTTCTGGATATCCTAGGCTGATAAAAAGTGCGGACTTGATCCGCACGCTGCTCGCTCTCACCGATACGGTGTACGCGAGTCATCGGGGATGACAAAGAAGTGAAGCGCGAAACACAGGCGACAACAATTTGGGGCAGGAAACAACCGTTTCCTGCCCCTTGACTTTTTATACGAAATTTGCTAGAATATATTTTCCGAATGGATTGTGAGTTCAAATGAACACATTCTCAAGACGTCGGAAATCGCAGTGAACTTTTACAACCGACCCATTTTTTGGGTCACCTATACAAGGAGTAGCACCATGAAAGCGATTCAAAGCAACACCATCGAGTGGCGTCGTATCTTCGCGTCATTTTTTTTGGGGTTCCTCTTCCTCGTCGGCCTCGCTGGAACGGCGAAGGCGCAATTCAGCACCGACCCGGTGGCTGGCTCGTCAAGCGGCGGCGCGACGATGCTGACGGTCGATTCGACCGGCGGCGGGACCGCAGTCATCAATGTGAGCGAGGCGAACATCGTCTTTCTCGGCAACGTGCCTGCTGGTCTGGCGGTGCAGTTCACTGGTCCGGATGACTCCGGCCAGGGTACAGCGCAAGTCGTCGCTGCCAAAGGATCGTTTTTCACCGGAGCGAAGTACTGCTTCACCGGTGTCGGAGCCGACTGGGGCAAGATGGCTTGTGCCCCGCTGGTCGACGGCAAGGCTGCCGTCAAGATCTCGATCAGCAAGGCACCGGCGACCGCGCAGCAGTTCGCGCTGGTCCCCCTGATCATCGGAGCCGATGGTCAACGTCTCGGTGGCGGCTGGGCGGCTCACGCCGAAAACGCCAGGTCGTTCGCGGCTTGTCCAGCGACCAAGGGCCGTGATGTCGTTACGGTCCTTACCATCGAAGGCGGGACCGGCGTCATCCGGCTGGCCACCCAAGAGGAGCGGGCGGCCTACGCTACCAACAGGTACCCAAGGCTCTGCGCTCGTTGAGTGCGGCCTAGGTCACGGGATTTCAAGATCGTTTGGATTGAAGGGCATTGCCCCTCAGCTCGGCGGTTTTGGAGTCCCGCTTTTTTTATCCAAAGATTTTTCTCCAGTCAGGAGATTTTTTTAAGTAAAGAGAACTCTCTGCCGAGGACGGCACCAAGCAGGGCAAAGAAAAGCCACTGTACGGGTGTATTTTTGAAGACATTATCAGTAAGTGCGGATATTTCGAGGAGAGCAAAGAGGAGAAGCAGAAACCAAAAAAGATTTTTAAGAATCGGATCAGGGGTAAGTCGAGCATGTCGTGCGAGAATGAAGGTAATAGAGGCAAGAAAAATGAGCAAAATCACCAGCCCGACAAAGCCACCGTCAATAAAGAATTTCACGAAGTCATTATGCGCTTCATTGGAGCCGAGCTTGATACCGCGCAGGCTTTCGGAAACGAGCGGGAATGTATCGAGACCGGTACCGACGAATTGACGCTGATCGGCGAAGGCCTGCGTCGTCACGTCCTTCCAGAGATTCTTACGCCAGACGAGGGAGCTGTCCGGATCACTCGCGAAACTGCTGAGTACACGCGATTGGAAGGTATCGGAGACACTGAAAAGAAGCATCGGGACGAAGATGAGGGGGATCAGCGCCAACCGATAACGGAAGACGCCGAGAGCAAGAAAGAAAAGAAAGAGGGCGATCCAGGCGACGCGCGAAAAAGTCAGGAGCAATGTGATACCGACCACCGTGAACAGGAACAGGGAAAGTCGTTTCTCTTTCGGTGAAATCGCAAGGAAAAAAAAGAAGGAGAACGCGAAGACCGCGATGGTGAAGAGGTACAAGGAGAAGACGTTAGGGTGACTGAAAGTCCCGAAGATGCGAGGTGTATCAACATTCGGATCGATAAGACCGATATGAAAGATGAATTGTCCGATACCGAAGAGAATCGGGAGGAGGCTGGAGAGAAGGAAGAAACCGAATAATTTTTTGATATCCTGAGTGTCTTTGACTGCCAGGAATGCGAGGAAACCGATCGAGAAGAGATCGAAGATGCGAATGAGTTCCTGAAGCGATGTGGCTGGTGAAATCGAATACGAAAGGGTCAGGGTGCCCCAGGTCAAAAGAAGTGCGAACGGGAAAAGGAGCGGGAAACGCGTAAGAACCGCGTAGTGACGCATGACGAGCAGTGCACCGAGCAAAGCGACTCCGATACCGAAGATCTGCGAGAGTGAAAGGGTGATATCGCCGATGGAAAAGGTATAGAATTGTGCCGTGTAGTCAAGGGACATGCGGACAACAATGAGCGTTCCGAGGACGAGGAGCGGCGAGCGGGCAAGTAGAGAAATCGCGAGAAAAGTGGCGGCGAGAAGCAGGGGAATCATCGGGCTGAATGAGAACAGGATTGAGAGCGAAAGCCCCCCGGTCAAGCAGCCGGCAAGGAAAAACCAAAAAATCGGACGTGCGGTATCCAGGAACACCGGTCGTGACGATTGTGATGTCAGTACTTGCGCCATATGAGAGTGAAGGTCATAGTGAAGCCGAAGAAACGGTTTCGGATGATTGTGAAGTCCCGGAGCCCGGCTTCTTCACACAGTGAACGTAGCTCATGCTCGGAAAGACAGTGCATATACTCTCCTGTCGCCCAGGATTTTCCGATAAGCAGAAGGAAACGATCGAAGGCTCGCTTTGAAAGGAGCATGTGCAACAGAGGAACTCTCGTGTGCGGTTCTATCGGGAAGTATCGGTTCGGAGTGGTCAGATATCCTCGTCGAGAAATACGGTACATCTCACATAAGAAGCGGAGTTGTTTCGAGCGGTCACCGACGTGCTCGATAACCGCATTGGAATACGCGATTGCGAAAGCATTGTCGTCAAATGGCAATGGTTGGTCGGCGACAATCCGGTGGTAGGGGATTGCAGGATAACGTGTCTTGAAAAGGGTTCCATCTTCGATTCCAACGGCGGTGATGTTTTCCGGGACAAGGTAGTGCTTTTCGAGATAATTATCGGTAGCCGAATACTCCTCGGTATTGACTCCGATGTCCACGAGCGATTCTTCGGGTCGCGGATCGGTGAGCTGGAGAAACTGTTGGAATTTCTTCAGTCGCGATCGGGAAGAAATGGTATAGGCGAGCGTGTCGATGAATGAAGTCATAGGATGTTGTGGAGGGTCGTATTCTTTGTTAGAATGTCATGAGCAGTATAAAAAGTCAATGAAAATCCTCCTCATCAATAAGTATCACTATCTGAAAGGCGGGGCCGAACGCGCCTATTTCGATATGGCTCGTATTCTCGTCGAACATGGACATGAAGTCGCCTTTTTTTCCATGCACGATCCAAACAATGTTCCAACCACCTGGGAGCGCTATTTCGTCGAATCAGTCGATTATGGCGCGCTTGATCTTTCTCTCGTAGAGCGGCTTCGGATGGCCGGACGGATTCTCTGGAATCACGAAGCGAATCGTAAGCTGGCAGCCTTGTTGCAGGAATTCCAACCGGACATCGCACACGCGCACAATATCTATCACCAGCTTTCCCCGTCGATTCTCTGGACTCTCCGAAAACACGGCGTACCGATCGTGATGACCCTGCATGATTACAAAGTGATTTCTCCGAATTACAGCCTGTTCGTCCGTGGACAAATCTGGGATCACACCTCCGGCCTACGTTGTCTGGTCGATCGTTGTGTTAAGGATTCTGTCGTAAAGAGCCTTGTTTGCGCCATCGAACAGTGGCTACATCGGCTTCTCAGAAGCTATGCACTTGTCACGGTGTTCGTCGCACCGAGTCGTTTCCTGCAGGAGAAATTCCAGGCACACGGATTTTCCGGACATATCGAGCATCTGCCAAATAGTCTTTCTGCGCGCGATATCTCATCCGAAACACACACCCATCATCAGAAACGGTTTCAAAATTTCCTTTTTTTTGGACGGCTTTCCCACGAGAAGGGAGTCGACGTCCTGATCCGGGCGTTCGCATCCCTCCCCCCGCATATGACGCTTGATGTGGTCGGCGACGGGCCACATCGAACCACACTGGAAAAACTGGCAGAGACGCTCGGTGTGTCGCCGAGAGTGAAGTTTCTCGGATCGCGATTCGGATCGGATCTTGAGTCGTTGAAACGGGATGCGTTCGCCGTCATCATCCCTTCCTCCTGGTATGAGAATTTCCCGTATGTCATTACCGAAAGCCTGCAGTCAGGTTGTCTCCTGCTTGCAGCTCGTATCGGAGGGATACCAGAACGGATACGGCACGGAGAAAACGGTTTCCTTTTCGAACCGTGCGATTCGGAGAGTCTTGTATCGGTCATACTCAGTCTTGATCGTTTCGATCTGGAAACGATACGGAAACAAGCGAGCGCGAGCGTCGTTGATCTCTCCGAATCGGTCTTTTACGAACACCTCATGGATATATACCGAATGGCGGCTATGCCTCGATCCTGATCCGGGCATCGAGCGTCCGGAAGTCGGCACCGTGCTGGAAGGCGAGCAGGGGATTGATATCCAGTTCGACGATTTCCGGAAAATCCTGCGCGATACGGGCGAGCCGGCCGAGCGCATCGATCAGAGTTACCTGATCAAGTCCGGCCTGACCGCGAGCTCCTTCGATCAGGGGAGAACTCTTGAGTTCCCGAAGCATCATCTGCGCATCCTCTCGCGTCAGTGATTCGGCGAAACGGAAACTCGCGTCCTTGAAGACTTCCACGAAGATGCCGCCGAGTCCGATCATGATGAGTGTACCGAGACCGGGCTCTTGTTTGAGTCCGAGAATCAGCTCGCGTCCGCCCGGGTGCGCCATTTCGACGACGAGCGCTCCCTCGAGTCTGGCGTTCGGGGCACGTTCGGCGACCGTGGACATGAGTGCGTCATAGGCGAAGTCGGCCTGATCCGGATCGACATCGAGCGATACGCCTCCCGCATCGGACTTATGGACGATATCGGGAGAAATGATCTTGAGCGCGACCGTCTTGTTGATTTTCCGGGCCGCGGCAAGAGCGTCTTCGCGCGAAGCGACCGCCTGACTCGAGAAAAACCGGAAACCATAGACGGAAAGGAACTCGATGCAGTCCGCTTCGAAGAGTTGCAAGTGGCCGTTCGCCCGGGAACGATTGAGAATATCCCTCGCTTTCTCGACATCAATATCCGTGAAATCAAAAGAGGTCGTTCCCGTATCTTCCCTCAAGCGGGCAACGGCGGAAAGAAGGCCGCAGGTCCGCGCGGAAGATTCAGGGGAACGGAGTACGGCGATTGAATGGTGCGCCAGGAAATTCCGGGCTTCCGCGAGAGCTTCGCCGCCGGAGAGTGAAACGACAATCGGCTTTTGAGGGAATCGGTCACGCGCGCTCATGATGGCTTCAGCCGTTTTGAGCGCTTCGGTCATCGCCTGCGGGGTGATAATTACCACGAGCATATCGACATTCTCGTCGGAAAGCAGCGTCGTGAGCGCACGTTCATATCGGTCGGCTTTGGCATCGCCGAGAACATCGACGGGATTCTGGCTGTTCGCCGCAGCCGGCAGGAAAGAGTGTAGTGTCTCGATCGTTTCCGATGTCAGATGAGCCAGCTCAAGGCCTTGCTCGACACACGCATCGGTCGCCATCACACCAAGACCGCCCGCGTTGGTCAAGAGAGCAACGCGTTTGCCGGCCGGAAGGGGGTTCTTTGAGAAGACTTCAAGCGTCTCGGTAAGCTCGAGGAGTCCGTCGACCCGGATGATGCCGGCTTGTTTGAAAAGTGCCTCATAGGCCGCGTCACTTCCGGCCAATGCTCCGGTATGCGAAGAAGACGCGGTCGTCCCGGCGGCGGTCTTCCCGGATTTGAGTGCGATGACCGGTTTTGGTGATGCGCGCTTCAGCAATGAGCGTCCGGTTTCGATGATCCCTTTCGCATCACTCAGATCTTCGGAATAGAAACTGATGACCCGAGTCTCTTCATCCTGAGCGAAGAATTTGATGAGATCGTTCTCTTTGATCTGTGCCTTATTGCCCGTACTGATGCAGGCCCGGTAGCCAAGCGCGTCGCTACTCATATCAAGAAGGGCAGTCAAGAGCGCTCCGCTCTGGGAAAAGAAAGCGATCGGGCCGGCAGACGGGAGCGATTTCGCGAAAGAGGCGTTGAGGTGCTCGTGCGGAGCGAGAAATCCGAGACAGTTCGGGCCGAGGAGCGTGATGGCGTGTTCTTCAGCAATGCGCAAAAGTTCGTTCTCAAGCGCTTTACCTGCCTCACCTGTTTCCTTGAAGCCCGCCGAGATGATGACGGCAGCCGGGATATGTTTCTCCCCGCATTCTTTAAGCACGCCTGAAACGAGCGCCGCCGGTACCGCGATGAGAGCCAGGTCGATCTCGCCTTCTACCGAGAGAACCGATGGGAAGCATGGTATGCCGAAAAGTTCGGTGGCTTTTGGATTGATGGGGTAACTTTTTCCGGGAAATTCTTCGATGACGTTCTTAGCGAGAGTCCATCCGACACTTCCTTCTTGAGTCGAGGCTCCGATGATGGCGATCGACCGCGGGTGCAACAGGGCAGAGAGCTGCATAGGGAAATTGCTTAGCGAATGACATGGAATACTCTTCCATTGTACGCGAAGAATCTCCTCTTGACAAAAAATTATTTATTTGCTAATATATTATGTTTAAGTTAATGAGATTATTGTCTATGAAGCTTGCGAATTTCGGCTCAAACAAAGGTATTTTTTTGGGAGCGGCCCTCTCCGTGCTTGTGATTTCTCCTTTCGTCGTGTTTGGCGGTAGCAAGGTGATCCACGTCGACAGCAAGGCGTCCGGTATGGAAGATGGATCCCGGTCACATCCGTACGATACTATCACCGAGGCGCTGAAGCATGCCAAGGATGGTGATGAGGTTGAAGTTCGGAAAGGCACCTACAAAGAGAATATCACTCTTCCGAAGGAAGTATGGCTGTACGGCGCGGGTGGGGATCGGGATGATATCGTCATCGAGGCCAAGCGCGATGAGGAGCCGACGGTTGAGATGAAACACGGGAGCAAGCTGTCCGATGTGACCGTGCGGGGTGGACGCCATGGTGTCCGTATCCTCGAAGACAGCAAAGCGCACCTGTACGATGTCCGCATCACCCGGAGCAACCGCGATGGTATTCATATCGATTCAGCGTCCGTTTCCAAGAAGAAGCGCGTCCTGATCGATAAGGTGGAAGTAGAAAAGAACGACCGGGCCGGTATCTACTCCGAGAAGCGCTCCCTCGTCATCATCAATTCGGATATCCATGATAATGATGGGGATGGGATCGATCTCGCTTTGGGAACACATGCCTGGTTTGAGAAGAATACCTTCAATGACAACCGCGGAAGCGGCGCCAAGCTGGTGCTGGACGAAGCGAGCATCTGGTCCAAGAACAACCAGTTCAGAAGGAATAGCCGCGAAGGTATCGAGGTGAGCTCTTTCGGAGGTCAGGGGACTATCGAATTCAAGCGGGCGAAGCTCGTGGATAACGGCCGTTACGGAGTGGCGCGTCTGGGAAAGACCGTCAAGGGTATGGGCATGTTCGGTAATCTCAGTTTCGGAATCGGTATCAATGGGAGCCTGATTGAAAAGAATACCTTGGGCAATGTATCCCCGGTCATTTCGGTGAAATAGACTCCGGACTCTCTCGGGCCGAATGTACCAATTATTCTTTGTGTAGGGGGATTACACGTATGAAAATCGCTTTTATCGGACAAAAAGGCATACCAGCCCGATCGGGTGGGGTCGAGAAGCACGTCGAGCGGCTCGCTGTTGCCATGGCGGCAGCAGGTCATGATGTCGTCGTGTATTCACGGGAACACTACACGGGAGATACGGTTCGCGACTTCCATGGGGTGTCACGTATTTTCCTGCCGAGTATCCGTACGAAGCACTTGGATGCTCTTTCTCATACCTGTATAGCCACAGTGCATGCGCTCTTCCAGAATTACGACGTCATCCATTTTCATTCGATCGGACCGAGTGTCTTCTCGGTTCTGCCCCGGTTACTGCGTCCGGACATGCGCGTGGTTGCAACCTTCCATAGTCGGGACTATTTTCACCAGAAATGGAACGGGTTTGCGAGACTCTGCCTTCATTTCGCGGAATGGGTGACTTGCCGGGTGCCCGAACGCACTATCGCTATTTCCAAGACGTTGGCAGATTACGCGACACAAGCGTACCACAAGTCTTTCGTCATGATTCCGAACGGTGCTGATGTGCATATTTCTGAGAAAACGGATCTGATCAGGGGTCTCGGCCTCAAGGAGGGCCGGTATCTCCTGTCCGTCTCACGACTCGTGCGCCACAAAGGCATACACTATCTGATCAAGGCCTTCCAGGCACTCAAGGAGACTTCGGAGCTCCCGAATAACTGGAAGCTGGTCATCGTGGGTACCCATGCGGAAACGCAGGAGTATGCCGATTACTTACGGTTTCTTTCGGCTGATGACGCCGACATCCTGCTCGTGGGTGAACGGTCGGGCGAAATTCTAGCGCAGCTCTACTCGCATGCCGGAGTCTTCGTCCAACCCTCAGAGGACGAGGGTTTGTCTCTCGCACTGCTCGAGGCTCTCGGGTACGGGCTTCCTTGTGTCGTCAGCGATATACCGGCCAATCTCGAAGCTATCGGTGAATGCGGCATCGCTTTCGAGTCAAAAAACATCCCCGACCTGAAACAAAAACTCTCCTCGCTCATCAATCGTCCGGACACCATGAGCCTCCTCGGAAGAGCGGCCCAAGAGCGTGCGCAGTCGGAATATGATTGGCAGGCGATCGCCAAGCGGACTCTCGCGGTGTATGAGGACCTTTTGTGCGAGAAGCCGGGCATCGGCAAAGTCAGGTTTTTTCTGAAGAATAAATAAGCTATGTTGCAACCACTGAATAAAACCTTGTTTTCGGTTCTCGCCCTGTTCTTCATCACGGCGGCCGCTTTCGTGTCCCTCGATACGTTCCGCGGCTATCGTGCCGAAGTGACGGTACTGGTACTTCCTCTATCGACGAATCAGACGCCAGCCGAACAGATGGTGGAGAATATCGCCATCCTTCCGACTACGGTATCATTCCTTGACGCATTGCTCGAAAGCGACGGGAGACTCTCGGAATTCTCCGATCTCGATGAACAGTCGATCAATGCTCGATCCGAGCAGTGGAATGAGATGCTTGCGGTGAGGCGGGAAGGGGGGAGTGGGATAGTCACCTACACGATCAAGGCGGATACACAGGAGGAAGCGACGATTTTCGCCCGACAGATGGCCAAGGTCCTGTTTCAGAAAATAGGCACGTATTACGATATTCGTTCCGAGGTTTCCCTCCGGCTTATCGAAGGTCCGCTCGTACGCGCTTCACTCATATCCCCGGTGACCTGGGTCGTTCTGAGTGTGAGCATCGGTATCGTGGCGGCACTCAGCCTCATGGTACTCGGCGTTTTCCTCCGGTTGCTCATCGGTACGCCACGCCGAAAAACGGCGACGCCGACAGCCGAGACGCTTTCTCCGGTCTCCCGACCGACGGATACGGCTTATCCCGCAATTCATCCGGATACTTTCGTTCCCAAGAAACCGACGGTACTCTTCAGCGAAGAAGGTGAGGCGCGGGCGCGCGAAGAGAAACGCGAGTACAATCCGTATGTGATCACTCCCAACTCGCAACAGGTTTCCGGTGCACGAAATGAGGTGACAGCCCCGGAAACGGTCGCTCTCCCGGTGGCCCCGATTGAGACAGTATCGGCAACATCAACTACTCAACCGATAGCGGTTGAACCGCTGTCGACCCCCACTTCTATTGCGACCACGAAATCGGCGGCACCGGCGAATCTTCCCTTCATCGATGAGGCGACTTTTCTCGCGCAATTCTCATCGGAAGCTACGCCTGAATCGGCGCCACCAGAACCGGACACCGACCCTATCCAGCCGATGGAAACCGAGCAGGAACCCGTGACTCCCTCATTGCCGGCAGAACCGACGATGGAAGATTACCGGAGGCGTTTGAATGAGCTACTGAAAGAGGGGAAATAATCATCATATCAGCGATATCCTATGACTCGTCTCTCACATTTCCAGTATTGGACCCGGTTTGCGATTTTCGCGAGCGTTTTTCTTGTCGGATGGTTCGTCTTCTGGGAGGTTAGGAATCAGGGTTGGCTCCGACTGGCTGATTTCTCGAGTGTCTTACCCGTTTCACAAGAACGGCGATCCGATATCGAAGCACTCTCACTCATCGCCGATACGCTCGACCATACCGACGGGGAAATCAGGACGTTCCTGATTCTCTTTCAGAATAATCTTGAACTGAGACCGGGCGGAGGATTCATCGGATCCTTCGGGATTCTCAAGATACGGGACGGAAACGTCGTCGAGTTTTCGACTCATGATACGGCGAATTTCGATGGTCGCATCCCGAGCACGGTCACCCCTCCGTATCCGATGGCGGAGCTCCTCCGTATCGATTCCTGGAAACTGCGTGACTCCAATTTTTCCCCTGATTTTCCGACCAATGCCCGCCAGGCCGTCGCTTTCTATGCGATGGGGGACGGACAGGAGCGTTTCGACGGCGTCATCGGTATCACGACCGAAGTACTTTCGTCGGTACTCGAAATCACCGGACCGGTCACGCTTGAGGGGTTCCCGGGAACCTACGAAGCAGACAAGGCTGTCTTAGACCTCGAGTACCAAGTCGAGCAAGGGTATCGGGAGCAAAATATCGCGGCGGGTGAACGGAAGTCTGTTCTCAAAACGCTTGGTGATGCCATCCTTGTCAAGATCAAGGCGCTCCCACTCGATCAGAAGTATGCTCTATTCACCACGATACTCAAGGACCTGCATGGCAAGGAAATACAGGTTTACTTTATGGATGAATATCTGCAGGGCGTAGTGACTGACGCCGGTTGGGACGGGGCGGTCGATACAGCTTGGCGTGATGATTCCTTCATGCTCGTGGACGCGAATCTTGGTGCGCTGAAAAGCGATTATCATATGCGGCGGCGGATTGAATACCTGGTCGATCTCTCCAAAGAGACGCCTCAGGCGACGCTCAAGATGATCTACACGCATACCGGGACGGCCAACAACTGGTATACCAAGGACTACGTCACCTATCTGCGCGCGTATCTCCCGGAAGGTAGTTTCGTGACTGGCGTCACGAACGGCAATACCCCGACGTACGGCAATGAACTCGGCCGGAAATTCGTCGGCGTGACTGTCGGTGTCCCACTCGCATCCGAGAAGACGGTCACTTTCGAGTACACGCTGCCGAAGACGCTTGATACGAGCGAATGGTATGATCTCAAGGTGAGCAAGCAGGCGGGGGTGACTGACACGCCGATGAACATCACCATCATCGACAAGCAGGGGAATATCAAAACCTTCAATGAGACTCTTAATCGCGATTTCATTCTGAGCGAACGAGAAGACGAATAGGTAGCGCCACTGCATGTGCTCCGGGTGGAGAGAAGAAAAACCGTTTCGGTGGAAATACCGGAACGGTTTTCGTTTTCGTTGGGAAGTCCTACAGAAGATGAAGCCCGTCGAATGGCGCCGTCTTCAGACTGGCCGTATCGACCGCATCAAGCGTTCGGACATTGATGGCGACCATCGGGTCTCCCATCTTGTCCTTACCGAAGGCGTACGGTTCGACTCCGCATGTCCGGCAGAAGAGATGAGCGATTGCCTTCTTATTGAACAGGTATTCGCTCAGGCAGTCTTCGCCCGAGAGAAGACGGAAATCACGGCGGGGAACGAAAACGAGCAGGAGGCCTTTGATCGAGCAGTGCGTGCAGTTGCAGGCGATGACCCGATCGAGATCGGCCGAAACCGCATAACGGACTTTTCCACAATGGCATCCGCCTTCGTAACGTTGTTTCATATTCCGTGAACCATTATTTTTTACAAAAATCCATGCTCAGGCGGCCAGATCATCACTTGATTCGATATCCTTCACCCGCTTGACCGACAGGCTGACCGATTCCTTGTCGAGCTTCTTTGCGCGCTCAATCTCTTGTTTGAGGGGGGAGGGGAGGGTGGCCAGAATATTGCGCAGTGCTATCCCATCGATCTTCAGCACCCCCTCCCACTTGTCGAGTGGTTCAAGTAGGGCGCGGATCTGGGACTCGTCATACTTGTAGGTCTTGCGCAGAGATTTTCCGATGATGCCCTGTTCGGAAAAGACACGATCGACGCCTTCCTGTTCCATGTAAGCAAGTATCGTTTCCTGCAATTTCATGAGATGGAGCTTCTCTGCCGAAAGCTGGCCCTTGAGGTCGAGATAATCAGCGATTGCTTTTTCAACCTCTCCTGTTTCAACTGTGCGTGTTTCCGCGAACTTATGTTTCCACAGAGGACAGATTTTCTGGTAGCCGCACCAATCACAGAGCGGTGAGAGCTGGGGATCGAACTTCCCCGCTTCGATCGCCTCGATGACCCTGAAACAGGCCGGTTCGATCTGGTCGAGCTGTTCCCGGGTCCGCTTGGATGAGAGCTTGACTCCGTGCTTGAGATAGTAAAGACTCACCGTCAATGTATCGAGATGCTCGGTCTCTTTCGGATAGCGATCAAGGAAGGCTTTGAGATAGATCGAGAGCTGGAGATCGTTGTCCACCTTTTCCTGTGAGGGCATCTTCTTCGTGGTCTTGTAGTCGATGATTTCATATCCCTCATCCGTCTTGTCGATACGGTCGATGATGCCGGACAGCGTGTGTCTCCCGGTCGCCTCATCTCCAATCTCGATCGAGAACCGGCTTTCGAGATCGACGATGGTGAAATTTTCCGGATTATTCTCCCGGCAATACCGCTCGATGATCTTGACCCCCTCGGTGAAGGCCGCTCGTTCTTCGAGCTCATTCTCGAATACTTCGCTGTTCCAGCGCTTGGCATAGAAGTCGAGCGCTTGTTCGAGGTTCGGTGCGAGCAGGGTAGGGGTGTGGTAATAGTGGAGCACCGAATGGATAAGTGTTCCGAAGACCTGATCCTTGGATTTCGGTTCCTTGATCCGGTCGATGTACTGGTACTTGTATTTAAGGGGACAGGTCTCATAGGATCCGAGACCCGAGTAGGAAAGGCGCATA
>JAUPWI010000067.1 GCA_030916545.1 Patescibacteria group bacterium
CACCGTCTATCTCAAGCCGCATGGCGGCCATCATCTTCGCCTCACGCACCGTTTTCTCTGGAACAAGGTCGCCGCGTTTCTTTCGTGCCGCTAGGATCCGGTAGTGCGCTCTCGCTCCTCGCATGCTATCCTATCCGAAAGAAGCGCACATCGATACGCGCTCATATGCGGACAGTTTTTTGACAACCGAACAAAAGAAAGGTACCGGACCGATGGAAGCACCCACTAAGCCGAAAGCGGTTTACAGGTTGCGTCCGGTCAAGATACTGCCGGGCGTTTATTACAAAATAACCCGACAGCAAGGAGCTGAAATCACCCTAGTAGAGGTTGTCCCGACTGGCAACAAAGACATCGCAGAGCGTCTCTCAAAACTTCGTTATCCAGAGTTGTGTCAAGTTATGGAAGTGTTTATCGATGGATTGTGTGAGACCCTGAGTAATGAAGTATGTGTCATCGGAGTAGATGATTCTCGTGTCACGAGTGAGATGTGTCTCGCATTGTCTCGAGCGATTGCCTGTTTTCAAGGAGCGAATGCACATCTTGTGGTGTTGGCTCAACTCGCTCGTGGCGAGATGTCGTCTTGTGAGTTGAGCGCGCATCCGGTCGTGGACGCGGATAAGGGGAGGGTGTGAAGCCCTCCATTGATCAGCCATCGAAAGATGGTTGGATTTTTCTCGATGATACTCCCCCGGAGTTTTTTAAAAAACGGGGGAGTTTCGCTTTTACCAACACACACCTTGATGCCGTAAAGTCACGTGTACTTTTCTCAATGTACCACTCTTTTTTCAGATTTTCTGATAGTATACCCAGTTACCTCTGTATTTTTATTTACACGACGCTCTCCCTCTTATCATCTCTCCGGCTTGGTATCAAATTTTGTTTCGGATTATTTTTTATGGATTGTTTGAAGAAAAAATATACGAGAATTGTCGGATTCCACAGGCTATGGACTAGGATAGATACCCGATAACAATCTGTCAGATGATCTGTACATCTGAAAATTCCAGACTCTTTCAAACGAAGGGAGGAAAGTGATACTGGTATACCATTCCGCGGGGAAGTGCCCCTTAAAACGCATTTAAATGCGTCAAAGAATGCTTTAAATAAGCCATAATTAATGACATCAAATACGCGCGCAAAACGTGCCTTTTCGGGTATGCGAAGCTTATTTTAACGCAATATTTTCTTCGATCGAATAGGGAAATTAATCTATTTTATTGAGCTCTGACTGCGATCAGATGGAAGAGTGGAAAAAAAGATACAGCTGATGGAGAAAAAGCGCCCGAAAGGGCATTTGAATGCGTCGTATAGGGTTTTCAATAAGTCATCAAAGTGAGAGAAGCAAAAAAGAAGGCATACGGTTTTTTTCCGGTGCTGTTTTGTGAGAATTGTTGTGTTGTATGTCGTATAAGTTACATTATACGACATAGTAAATATATAAAAAAAATACTTCCGAATAATACTCTCCTGGTTTTTTCTTTCTACGATCTCATCGAAACATTCTTCATATCAAGATCATCCATATATGTGACACCACCTCTCCCTCGCTCTTGAGAGTTTTTTATATCCGATTCCGGTTTTCATTTCCGACGTGTGTCACGTATGATTATGCTGAAAAATATTTTGCACATTTTCCCGTTTTTTCGGAATGAAACGGATTTTACGTTATACGACATGAATGCAAGAGGGATAAAAAAACGTGCCCGGCTCCCTTGCTTGGATATATGCAAGGAAACACGGGCACGAATGGATGAATCTACCGAAGTGCTCTCATCAGCTTATATTCAGCGCGATTCGGTTCTTTCCGAGCTGTTTAGCTTGATACATCAAGGCGTCTGCCTGTTTGAACATGGTTTCAAGGAAACCCTCGGTGGTGGCGAAGTCGGTTGAGAGAAGCAGTGGTCGTACCTGCACGCCACAACTGACCGTGACCGCTATCCGAGGATTATCCTCTTGGTGGTTCTGATTGAGAAGCTTCCTCAATTCGGCGATGAAAACCCTTTGGAACTTTTCGAGCTGACCAACGACTGCCTCGGCGTCTTCGGTGAGAATCACGACGAATTCATCACCACCTCGCCGACACACGATATCGGTCGGTCGAGCAAATGAGCGCCGAAGCAGCTCGGCTGCCAGTTGAATGATCAGATCCCCCACCTGGTGTCCAAGTTTGTCATTTGCTCCCTTAAAGTTATCCAGGTCGAGATACGCGACCGCCACGCTTTGATTTTGATTTGGAGTAGGAGAGGGATTGCCGCCATCTGATGCGGAGTACCCCCTTCTGTTGTTGACTTCCAGGAGTCTTCTGGCTGCCTCCATGGCTCCGCGCCGATTGAAGAGACCGGTGAGTGGGTCGGTACCGGCTGCCTGGACAGCGGAGTCCCTTTCGGCCTCCGTGATTTCGAGTTGTCTCCGCAGCTGAATGAGTTTGGATTCATAGCAGGAAACCCAAAACATCGCAGCCACGCTTTCAAGGATGAATAGCAGGATGATGGGCCCTCCCCACCACGCAAACCTGGCTAAAGTCAAAATACCCGCAACCAACAATACCATCCGTATTATTAGGAGGGTGTAAACGATGTTATCCTGCTTCATGAGAAGCCTCCGTTTAAAAAAATGTTAAAGGGCGAAAAATACGCTTTTTATATGATAGCACTATTTCAGGAATTAGTCAAGTGTACGATGCGGGGAATTAAGTGCTAAAATAGAGGAAAAGTACCACTGGAAAGCCTCATCAGGAGCATTCAAGAGAGCGTTTTTTCTTTCTGAGAGAACCAGCATCGTCTTATTTCTTCTTACATCTCTATATAAATCCCTCCTATGCGCCTTTCCTACTCGGGTCTCGGATCCTATGAGA
>JAUPWI010000068.1 GCA_030916545.1 Patescibacteria group bacterium
CCACACGGCTTTCCTATCGTTTGATAATCCATACTCAGAGTATCGCATGCAACTCTTTGGTATTACTCTCGATAATCTTTCTCGCGATGATGCACTCAAGCGTTTCCTCGCTTGGCTTTCCGGTACCAGTTTTCAGAGAATTGCAACCGTAAATCCGGAATTTCTTCTTCTCGCCAATGAAGATCAGCAGTTTTTCTCTTGCCTCAATCAAGCGGATTACCGAGTTATTGATGGATTTGGCATCGTCATAGTTGGATGGTTGTCTCGTACACAACTTACGCGCTTCCCGGGAGCTGATTTGATGGAAGTATTGCTTGGCTCCGCGGAAAAAAATGGCGATTCAGTTTTTGTGGCCGTCAGAAAAGACGGACTGTCATCATACGGAGAAATCAGGGCAGCTCTCAAAATACAGTATCCACGCCTCACTGTAGAGGGGAGAGATATCGATGTGAAGCATCTGGATTCACTCAAAAATGATGTGATTGCGGACATTCATGCTTCGCGCGCAAACATACTGTTTTGTAATTTTGGCGCTCCTGAGCAGGAGTATTTTGTCGAAAGTTTCCGTGAAAATCCCGGGAGCATTCGGCTGGCAATGGGAGTAGGAGGAAGCTTTGACTATCTTACTGGAAAAATTGTTCGAGCTCCCCATTGTCTGCGTGCAGTGGGTCTTGAATGGTTGTGGCGGCTCATACAACAACCAAAGCGTTTCGGGAGAATCTGGAGTGCCACGGTCGTGTTTCTCTTCAGAAGCAGTCTGGACAAATGAAAAGGGCAGCCGGTGAGGGTTGCCCTGGTTGCTCAGGTTGTCTTTTTTTCAGACTTCGGAAGCGTTGCTTCCCAGGATCCTTGAGCTCGAGGTGCCGCGAGGCCTCTTTCCCTGTGCCGGGTTGATTTCCCGACCGATTCATCGATTCATAGTCACTCCTTTCATTGAAAAGACTCGAAATAACATTATACTCCTAAATATGGGTATTGTCAATACTTGATTTATGGCTTCAAAAAGGGGATAATGCAGAGACTTATGAATCTTCTCCTGATATATTGCTTATGACTCACCGTATTCGTACCCGTTTCGCTCCGTCACCAACCGGTTTTCTGCACGTCGGAGGACTCCGTACGGCGCTCTATAGTTATCTGTTCGCCAAAAATCAGGGGGGTGATTTCGTGTTGCGTATCGAGGATACCGATCAGAAGCGTCTGGTCTCGGGCGCGACCGAAGGCCTGGTGTCGGTTCTGGAAACCGTCGGTCTTTTCTGCGACGAAGGATTCAGGCTTCATGAGGGAATTTGTGAGCAACACGGAAATCATGGGCCGTATATACAGTCTGAACGATTGCCTCTCTATCAGCGATACGCGAATGAACTCGTAGACAGAGAGATGGCATACCATTGTTTCTGTTCGGCGGAGCGTCTGACGGAAATGCGCGAGATCCAGATCGCAGCCAAACGGGCTCCGCGCTACGACCGTCACTGTCTTTCCTTGACACCATCAGAAGTCGAAGCGAAAAAAGCGGCCGGCGAGGTATCGGTGATCCGGTTTCGCATTCCGGATGATCGTGATATCGAGTTTACCGATCTCATCCGTGGAACGGTGAAATTCCATACGCGGGATATGGACGATCAGGTCATCATCAAATCGGACGGTTTTCCGACATACCATCTGGCCGTGGTGGTGGACGATCATCGCATGGAGATCACACATGTCATTCGTGGGGAAGAGTGGCTCCCGTCGACTCCGAAGCATATATTGATTTACGAGGCTTTCGGATGGCAACTAACTGCATTTGGGCATCTGCCGCTTCTCCTGAATCCAGACAAATCGAAACTCTCCAAACGGCAGGGAGATGTGGCAGTGGAGGATTATCTTGGCAAAGGATATCTCAAGGAGGCTTTGATTAATTTCGTGGCATTGCTCGGATGGAATCCTGGCAAAGGGGAAACTCAGGAGATTTTCACGCTCGCTGAACTGAGGGAAAAATTCGACCTCGCTAAAGTGAACAAAGCTGGGGCAGTATTCGATATCAAGAAGCTTGATTGGATGAACGCGGAGTATATCAAGCGAATGGATATCGATTCCCTGTTCGTGCGACTCAAGACGGGGAATTTCCTGGAGAAGGAATTGATCTGGCAGGCACCGGATTTCATGCAAACTGATATTTTCTTAAAGCGGGTACTGACGATTGAGCAGGACCGTCTCGCTAAACTTTCGGAATTTGGAGAACAGAACCCCTTCTTCTTTACCGAAAGCATCGAATACGATATTGATCTACTCCGTTGGAAAGAGAATACTCGAGCTCTTACTCGTGAAGCACTCGAAAAAGCCCGGACCATTCTTGGTGCACTTGATGAGCCGACATGGGGGATACACGCAGAACTCGAAAGAGTGCTACTTGAGGCCGCTGGGGACAAAAGGGGAGACTTTCTTTGGCCGCTGCGTGTCGCGCTCTCGGGGGCGCAGCGCTCGCCTTCGCCGTTCGATTGCGCCTGGGTGCTCGGGAAGGATGCGACACTTCAGCGTATCGACGCGGCGATACGGAAATGCGCCATTTCCCCGGACGCTTCCTCATAAACTCGCAAACGGATTTTCCGGCCCCCTGGATCCTTTTTTCTTGCTCTGCCATTGCCCAAGAAGGTGGTATAATGCACAGGTATGCGCAGAAACACAAAATCATTGCTTCTTCGATCCGTTTTTCTCGCTTTTTCGGGAATACTTATCGTGTCCGCTGTTTTGGTTCGTGCGGATTCGAGTATCACCGAACTCTCCGCGGCGGAAGAGAAGGCTCTCAAGGAAAAGCAGGATCGCCTTGACGAGATCCGGGACAAGATCAAAGCCTACAACAAGATCATTGATCTGAAACAGCGCCAAGGTTCTGCTCTACAGACCCAGATTGAGTCTCTAGAAGCACGGGCGAACAAGCTCGAGCTCGAAGTCGGACAAAATCAGGATCGTATCAACCAGCTGAAGAACGATATCGGTTCGCTGCAAGCCCGCATCGATGAGAAGGAGCGCATCATCCTCTCTCAAAGACGCCTGTTGATTGAGATGCTGCGTGACGCATCAGGGGTGACCGAGACAGGATTGGTCCGCCTTGTCCTTGAGCTGCCATCCGAAGCTGGTTTCTCGCTGAAGAATGAAGAATGGACCACCCAGACGAATGGCCGGTTGAGCGCGTTGCTTGCCGAAATCCGGGCAGCCAAACAGAATATCGAAAATGAGCAAGCTCTAGTACTCCACAAGAAATCCGAGGCTGATACACTCCAAGAGCAGCTCGACAAGCAAACCGAATATCTCGAATCCACGAAGGGATCCAAAGCCTCGATGCTTTCGAAAACGCAGACTGAGGTAAAAAAATATAATTCCATTGTCGATCAACTGGAAGAAGAGCGAGACGCCATCGAGAACGAAATCGAATCCCTTGAATCGACTAAGATCGGGGAGCTCAATCTCAAGGATATGCCGGCCTTCAAAAAAGGACTGCTGGAATATCCGGTTTCCAAAATCGTCTTTTCTCAGGCGTATGGGAAAACCGCCTTTGCGAAGAAATCAAAATTCTACGGCAAGTCCGGCTTCCATAACGGTCTCGACTTCGCCATGCCAGTCGGAACCAAGGTGCTCGCCGCCGCTGACGGCAAAGTCATTGCGACGGGAAATAATGGACGCTACGCCTATGGCCGATGGATGGCAGTTGACCACGGTAATGGTATCGTCACCATGTACGGACATCTAAGCTCGATCAGTAAATCCAAAGGCTCTTCTGTCAAAAAGGGGGATACGATCGCCAAGTCCGGTAATACTGGCAATTCAACCGGCCCACATCTCCACTTCACTGTCTTTTCCGCCAAATCATTTGAAATCGTCCCATCCAAATCCGTGGCGAGTGTCAGGGATATCCCGGTTGGCGCTACCGTCAACCCGAAAAACTACTTGCCGTAAAAAAATTCCTTGAAGTCTTTCGGTTCGCGGAAGTGGCATTATGAATTCCAATACGATGAAAAAAGATCGGAAATATCCGTTTCGCGTTCGGCTGGCAGGGGAGATCGTGGCAGAAATCGTCCTACCGCTCCGACAGACAGGGAAGATAGCGGTAATCGCAACTGGACTCCCCTCGTCCCCATCAAAAGGGGAGTTGCTTCATTTTCTCGCCGATCAAGGGTATGTTGCAGTTTTTCCTCGGTATCGGGGAACCTGGGAGAGTGAAGGAATTTTTCTCAAGCATTCGCCGGCACGGGATATCGTTGACACGATCGATGCTCTTGTTTCGGAGCCGGTTCTCAGAGACCTGGCGACCGGACAATCTTTTTCCCTTCGGGTGAAGACTTTCCATCTCTTCGGTTTTTCTTTCGGGGGACCAGCTGTCATTCTAAATTCCACGCATCTGCTTGTGAGTAAGGTAGTTGCTGTTTCCCCTGTCCTTGATTGGACAAAGGAAGGGGAGGATGAACCATTTGAAAAACATGTGTCATTCGTGACGACCGGATTTGGCGGAGTCTATCGGGTGGAACACAAAAATGATTGGCAAAAACTTCGACGGCCGGATTTCTATAATCCGCTCACGCAGACGGGTGATATTGATGGTCGGAAAATCTTCATTATTCACGCACGCGATGATCGGGTTGTTCCTTATGAGCCAGTGCTTGAGTTCATGACCGAGACTAACGCCACAGTTTATCTCAAACCGCATGGAGATCATCATCTTCGTCTCACGCATCGTTTTCTCTGGAACAAGGTCGCTGCGTTTCTTTCACGCCGTTAGAGTGCTAGCGTAAGTGCGCTCCTGCTTTTCGCATGCTATTCTATCAACGAGACAGGCATATCTCGATGATATGTTTGCGCACGAAAAGTTTTTTGACAATTGAATAGAAGAAAGGTACCGGACCGATGGAAGAACCCGCTAAGCCGAATGTGGTTTACAGGTTACGTCCGGTCAAGATACTGCCGGGCGTTTATTACAAAATAACCCGACAGCAAGGAGCTGAA
>JAUPWI010000069.1 GCA_030916545.1 Patescibacteria group bacterium
CACTTTCTGCTATGGCAAATACCCTGTGATTTTTAAGGTTCAACGCGAAATTATACACTTTTTTAGGTTTATTGTCAAAATAAAAACCCCGCACTACCGTTCGGTACCATGCGGGGTCAAACTTGTTCATTGTTCACCTCGGGAGAAGGATTTGGCATCAAAAGTCAGAGCGCTTCGACGTCGAAGCAAAAAATCCAACTATCAACCTGAGACAGGAGAATTTCCAATAAAGAGAAAAAGAAGTATAGAAATGTAAAAGGCCAGGAAGAAGTATCTTTCCCAGCCTTTCGTCTTACCTGACGTATGGACCGAACTTAGACCTCAAGTTAAGGGACAAGTGACGAACTCGAACTTGTTTTCGAAGTCGTAACGTCCACCTGCCTCGACGATAAAGAAGTCGAGTGGGTAGAACGGCCCGTACTCCGTGTAGGCAGCGTTGTCGGGATCACCACCCTCCTGGTGCGTCACGGTCAGCATGGTACCGAGCTTCTGAGCGATGAGCCAGCCATTACTCACGATCATGGCGGCACTCAGCCTGTGTTTCAGATCGCCATAGCGTTCGAAGAGAATTTGATCGATCAAGTGAAGCTCGGGTCGCCGATCCGAATCACATCGGTTGAAATTCCGCAGATGGAGATGGGTGTGCTGGTACGGAACATACCTGAGCTCTATCCCTTGCTGCGAGTCCCGCTTCAGGACGAGGAATCCCTGATAGGGGAAATGGACGATGACGGAACGTATCGACTGCGATCGATACACGTCGACTGGTACGACGATAGGATTGGTCACAGCTTCCATGAGTCCGGAGATGGACTCGAAGAAATCAGCGAGTCGTACCGGTGAGGCAACACCCCACGGGCACAGTACCGTCTCTCGGCGCTTTTCGGCCACTTTCCGAAGACGCTTACCGTATTCTTCGGAGAACCCGCTCTTGTCGGTACAGCCAGTCTGCGCTTCGCCCGATGCCTCAGTGGCATACCACTCACTCATGATCGAAGCAACTTGGCCAACGTAAGCATCAATGTCGCCGGTGCGCACAGTTTCAGCAAGCGAAGAAATCGAGCCGTTCATTAAACACGCAGACTCAAAGGTACTTCTGAAAGATTTGTAGGACATGCTTTTCTCCAGTCGGTAGGCTTATGGGCTTCAGGTAATGCCACAAAAGCTTACTGGGTTGTAAAACTCTGTTTTGCAACAGAGGGAACCAAACACGCCTTCCAGCGTGGGTTTAAATAATAACAGATAACCTGAATATGTCAATACTCATAAAGAAGATTCTCCTCCCTCTTTATGAACCCGTGGTTGCCACATCCCCGATTAGACCTCTGCTCGATCGACGATAGCCAGGATTTTCCTAATATTCGTCGTTTATCGTTAAACTATACTCTGAAGCGATTTTGTCATATGTTTCAGTGGTTTTTTTGATATCTATGAGGAGCAAAGCGGTTCATACCTCTAACTCCGCCTTCAGTAAGGGCACTATCTGCTTGCGCATGATCAGACCCTCCCTTATGGCAATATTGTAAGCAAACTCAATTCCAAGTACCTTCTCAAGAAGCTTTTTCATTTCATCATCGTCGGTCACAAAAAAATTCTTTTCGTCTTCTAATTCAAGAGTGCTCTGGAAGATAGAGTCTAAATCTCTCTCTTCTTTTATCGTATTCAGTATTTGTAGAATTTCCAGCTCTCTTTCCGTCACAAGCTCCTTCGCTCCTATCATTTCGATTTGGGCGATACCGACTTTCTTCCTTCCCATCTCAAACCAGGCAAAGTCTCCTTGGATTCTCTCGGATAACGCATCACCAGAAAGATCTGATTTCGCCAGAAAAAGCTCCTTCCAAAAACTCTCCGGGAGCTGAGCCTCATTATTCAACCATTCAAAAGCTTCTCTATCGCGATCCGTCGTTACGCCAGCCTTGAAGTTAAGGGTATTCGATACGATACCGCCACAAAGAAGAATGGCTGATTCTTTCGAGATAGCCACGTTACTCTCGATAAACTTCTCTGCCACCAGAGTCGCAGCTGCTCCCACCAGTTCAATCTGAATTCTGGCATTCGGGAAAGCATTCGTATCATTGATCTTTCGGTGGTCGATAATCTCGATCACTTTTGGAGGAGAAACTTTGTTTCCTAGACCCTTCAGGTCGCTTGAGTCTACCAGTATCACTTCATCAAACTCGTAAGCATCTGGGAATTCCTGCGGATATGGGATATCGAAGCGATTCAGAATATATTTTGCTTCTTCGTGTGGTTTGCCAAATATTCCTGCCACCGCGCTCTTTCCTGTCTTTTGTAAAAACTCAGCATAGGCAAAAGAACCCGACACCCCGTCGAGGTCTGGATCAACATAGCAAGTGACAAGGGCTGGTTTCATGGCTTCACAAAATATATGACGGACTCCATCCTACTCAATTGGAACCATCTTACCCGAGAATTGCAGGAGTGGCAATCGCTCGGGAATTGGGCAGGCTCGAGCGGTACAGACGGATTCCTTTATAGCCAGTTCATCGAACAAATTCCTCAATTTCAATGAAAACCACCAGCTCTTGCTGGTGGTTTCTATCCTGCAGGCTAAGCCTGCGGAAAGAATGGTAAAGGTACTTGTTCTTTTTGATGATGCCTTTGGTTTTCTACATACCTTTTTACTACCAATTCATTGATTCCAACCGTGGAGATGAAATAACCTCGATTCCAGAGTGTTCCTTTGGGGAACTTTTTGGTTTGTTTTTTCAGCCAGGCTGAGCTTTTCCCTTTGATGATTGCTACGGCATATGAAACAGAATATTTGGGTGGGATGGTGATGAAGAGATGGATGTGTTCATCACCGATATGCCAGGCATGAATAGGGAAGCCCTTCCATTCACAAATTAACTTGCTGATTCTCTTGAGCTTTTGTTTAATGTACTTGTCCTCCAGGACCTTTCCTCTGTATTTTGGAGTCCAGACAAGATGGTACTGGCAGACATAGGTACAATGGCTCAATTGATATACTCGTCGGTTAGCCATACTAAAATCACTTCCTTCCTAGGGGTGTTTTTAGTATATATCCATGCGCTACGCTTTAAACGCGCACACCGGCTAAAGCCGGTGGTTTTTGGTTATAAAAAGAAGGGGCGATGCTCAAAATACAAGCATCGCCCACGATAAGCAGTCCGCGTAACTACTTGGACTGTTGTGTTTCGGTCGCCGGAACCCGCTCTGACACATCGGGAACCTTCGGCTCCGATACTGCGGTTTCCTGCGGTTCTTTGGTTTTCACCTGGATATCCGTGATCTTCTCACCATCCAGAACTGCCAGACATTTTGACACAATGAACCTCCTGTAAGATAAAGTACCTATTTTCGCCGTCAGGAAAAACGGAAATCGCATCAACTGCACGATACGTCTCAGCAATTTCCCCCAATAGTTGAGGCGAAAGACTATTGAGAATTCTCTTGGCTCGGTTCATGAAGCGGGGAAGAAGACCGCGCTCTTCCAATCTTTGGACATGGAGGCAATCCTTGTGAAGTGCCCACACCACCACTCTTTCCGTTGTCGTCTCGAGACCCAATGGGTAGAGGTGACAAACAAACGGCCGCTCCTCATGAATGCTACACCTTCGATCACCAGTACACAACTGACTACATGGCGGATACCGCGCCGAGAGATCTGGTTGTCCGTCGGCCCTCGAAGAAAACGAGTGAATGAACGTCGAGGTATTGTTTACCCGCACCAATGGTACGCCTCGTTCGTAGAGACGATCAACCTCCTCCTCAAGAAGCCAAGTATAGCCCATGCAATCCGGATACTGGCACTCGTGACAATCGTGATCAATATCCTTATAGAGGCCATCCAAAGCGACACAGAGCTGCGCCAATGTTTCAATGCGCCCATCATCGCGCGGAGCAAATGAACAATCTTGACCGACGTTTCTGATGAGAACGACGTGTGCACTGACGGACATACCATAACAGCACCCGTAACCATGTCGGACGAAGCCAAAAGCCTTCCCGTCCAGCCACGATCGGAAGTCGATTGAACGGACATTGCCGATTGCCAGGTCTGGACGTCGCTGAAAGACTTCACTACAAACGTACAGTTCCCCGTCAGCCGACATATAAAGCGCCGATTCGTCCACAAGACAACTACCGTCTTCCAAAGACATCTGCTCCCCAAAAACGCTCGAGGCCATACGAGCGACCGCTCCCAACAAACCGGCCTTCTGTTCCAGGGAAAGCGTAAGCCCGCCCGAGAAACTGATGGCACGCCCAGAGATAGCTACCTCACTCAAGTGAATGCCCTGGCATACGTATTCTTCCGCTAATTTCGCGAGAGCATCTATCTGACTTATATTCGCCGCATTCACGGTGGAATAAATCGTCGTCCGGATGCCTTTATTCCGACACTGGCCAAGAACCGCGATGACTCGTCGAAAGCTTCCCTGACCACGAATTGCGTCGTGAGTCACTTCATCTGCGCCATCAAGGCTTACCCCCAATTTCACTTCGAGCCGTTTTACGGTCTCAATCAGCGATTCGCTCAGCAAAGTCGCATTGGTAATGACGGCCGCCCGCATCCCAAGCGCCACTGTTTGCTCAAGAATGGCTTGGAAATCTCTTCGACTGAAAGGCTCACCTCCTGTAAAGTTGATCCGAGAAACGCCGGCCATCCGGAAACGCTCCAAAGCTGACATCGCCTCAGTAGTGGTTAGTTCGCCATCTCTTGCGGAACCAGACATCGGCAAACAGTGTTTACACCGAAGATTGCACACATTGGTAACCTCCCAATGAATTTCACGAAGCGACATCGTACACCTCCTCTTTCAGATCAAGCGCCTTTACCTGAATCATCCTGCTCACGAAGAGCCGAACATCGTGTTCCTCCACCCGATCAGCAAACCGTTCAACCAGTATGCGCTCGTTTGTCATGGCCTCGTCGAGAACAGCCTGTATCATTTCGACAGCCATCGAATCAAGTTTCACGGTCTGGTAACGAGTTACCAGGAATTTCTCCGGGTACCGAAGAGTGAGTTTTATATACCGATTCGGCCGGAATGTCCGATACCTTCCCGGATATACCTCCGTCAGTTTGCGATGCTCCACTTTTTTCACCAACTCAGCAACAGGCTTCGAAAGCCCACGGACCGCGTAGTCGATACAGAACTTATCCGAACAATTCGCGTCAACCTTACAGCCGCCCGTACAGTCGAGCAGTAATTCGCACGACCTGCACGGTTCATCAACCCACGAGAGATCACGGAAAATATCCAGGGACGGTTTATTCCAAATGTCCTCGATCGTCTCTTGCGGCAATATACCGAAAACGAGCTGCGACTGATTGCACATACGGAACTCACCTTTCGGATTGACGGCACAGAAGCTTGTCCCGACGCCGCAATTCGCAGTGATACCCTCAGTAATCATCCGTTCATCCAAACAATACGGTATTGCAGTCCCGAATCCGACTCGTCCTCCGAATCCCGCGAAGTCCTGCTTGGCCCGAATGATCTGTTCTACAGCAATGCGGAACTGATCGCCCGTCGGTTTCAAGTCATAACCACCAGCTGAATGAACCGACCCGACACCTCCATCCTCGTACCGGTCGACGAAGATTGACTCCATACCAAGATCCGCCGCGATACGAATGATGTCGTACATCTGGTCATAATTGTATCCTGTCAAGACCGGAATACACCGCACGTCGTGACCTTCACGCACGTAGTACCTAACGGTATCGAGGGTCTTCTCGAAACTGCCCCTGGTCTGATTCAGAAACTCATGTGTTGTGGCATTGGCGCCATGAATAGGGACCCCAAAACAAGCAAGTCTGTCAGAGATACCCACTAGACGCTTTAGACCGTTCGTAACAATGGTCACCGATGAATGCTTTGCAAGCAATTCGATATATTCATTGAGTTTCTCCACGGGCAACAGACTCGGCTCTCCGCCGATTAGGTACACATGAGGAATCTGGCTCTCTGCCACTGCACGGACAAGCCGATCGATTGTGGCGATATCGCCAAGTTTCGCATGTTCTGGATTGTAACAGAAGATGCACCGCTCATTGCAAGCATACGTCAACTCGATGTGACAGAGATGAGGAATCGTATCGTGTCCGACATATTTACCACCCTCGGAACGACCCGCCGACCTATAATTACATGGCACCGTGGCAACAGGTGACCAATCGGCTCGAACTCTCGACAATGGCCTGTCGAATGTAACTACCTTTTTCATGATAACTCTCCTTCCTGGTGTTTCAGTTGACTGAGTGACTTGATAAATGCAGAATCGCATCAAAATCGTCATCTGGTGCCGATTTGTTCCTCTTTTCAAACCCACACGAAACGCATTTATGAAGAATGATACATTCCCCGCCTTTGAACACTACGCCTATCGGCCTCATGAGACCTCGGCACGTCGCCTGACGATCACCAGGATTCACATCGACGTGCTTACTCCAAAGACACCCGGTGCAATGATTCGTGTATCCGCTCCCATGCATATGAGAACCACATTGTTCACAGATAAAATCTTCTTTGGTGCGTTGGAATTTCTTACTATTCGTCATGTGATTACTCCTACAGGTTGTTAAAGGTCAACATATATAGATACCAAAATAGTACGATGAAGTCAAGAAACAGAAAAAGACGCTTACATGAGCGTCTTTTTACATATCCTTGTGGACTACATACTACTCAATTGGAACTCTATCATAGCAGAACTGCGGTCTTGGCAGGAGCTTGGGGTGGCTATTGAGCAGGCTCAGGTAGCGTAGCCGCGATTTATAGAAGACTGGCTCGTTGAGCAATAGAGCCTAAGACTGCATCGTCTCGAACATCTTCTTTTATTACATCAATTTCCAAAATCTTGGATTTATCTATATCTGCCAATACGGTTTCAATTCCATCTTTTGACTTCAGAAGATTTTCTTTACTCAACATTGCCTGCTCAATCTTTATTCCAAGGTTTCTTTTCAAGGCTCTTTCTCTTATTACATCTAAATCACCAACGAGATAAAGGTAAAAGTCAGGCTTCGGAAGAATACCGCAATAGACGTTGTAAACTTTCTCAAACTCCTTGTATTCCTCATCATCCAGCATTTGCCTGGAATATATAGCGGTCATTTCTAACACGGTATCAATAATCACATTTTTACCCATCAATCTGATTTCGTTCGCCTTTGTTATCTGAGAAAATCGCATATTCAAAAACCCGATGCAGATTTCAAAATTACTCGATTTTTCTGCTCCTTCTCCGTGAAGGAAAGGTATACTCTTCCAATTCTCCTCAAGAAAATCTACACCAAATCTCTCGGAGAGATTTTCGCCAAGGGTTGTCTTTCCTGACCCTGGAATACCAACCACTGTAATAATTTTTCCTTCCATAGATTTAATACCCGAGTTCAATTAAATCATCCTCGCCAAACTTGAACATTTCTCCTGTTTTAAGCATCCTTGTTTCCTCCACATAAGAACCTTTTTCCCCTCCTTCTGCAACGTGTTTAATAATCCTCCCCGTCCAACCGTGAGTAGCCACGAAAACTTTATCGTGTTTCGTCCACTTTCTTACGCGTCTGAGATAAGTGAGAAATCTGTGAGCTCTCTGATAAGTATCATCGATGTTTTCGGTTTTTTGTTTGCCCGTTAGCCAGTTTTCTACATAATAATCAAGAACTCCCATAAATCCTTTACTCGTAATGATTTGGTTGTATTCCTCTTGGGTGAGGGCATCCATATCAAACTCAACTTCTTTCAGTAAATCAGAAACCAGGACTTCGAGTTTATTTCCTGTTTTGGAGGCAATATATTCAGCTACCACTTCGGCAGTTTGCTTCGTTCGGAGATACGGGCTTGCGAGAATAAGCTTAATTTCGGCTAAATCTGTTTCACCCTCTAAGGATTTAAGTATCTCATCCTTCCCTTTATCGCTGAGCGGTAAATCCATACTTCTTTGAACATCAATAGCTTCTTCAAATTCAGAAAACGGCATTGTATCCGTGCCGTAATTTTCTGATGCAACCACGGGTTTTCCGTGCCTCATAAAATATACCGAGAACTTGGCTTTTTCTTGAGGCTCTGAGGTAGGTGGCTTTGGTTCAAACTTTTCCATAGTTATTTTATTTCTTTCATTTCCTTTTATTTGTGAACTTGTGGACCTGAGGAGAATCGAACTCCTGACTCAGCAATGCGAATGCTGCGTAATACCACTTTACTACAGGCCCTGATCGGCAAGGGGGAATCCACTGCTTCTTTTCGGCTACCCACAAAACACCAGAATTCTAGCACAAAGGGGCGACGAGTCAATCCGGGACATCCGGGCATGCGGTCTGGATATCCGGAAAACGGCTAATGCACGATAACCATCGTCCCTTCCGATGCCCATTCATAGACCGTCTTGGCCGCTCCTACCCCGAGACGGACACAGCCATGCGAGACCGGTCGCCCGAGATGATTCGCCCCCTCCTTGTACCCGCCCGGCCATTCGGGAAGCTCATGGATCCCATACTTCCCGTCGGGCGTAATCGCCATCCAATACGGCATGTAGAGCAGGTAGCGTTTTGACCATGGACGAAGAGCCTTGTTGTGTATGGTGTATTCCCCTTTCGGTGTATCCATACCCGCCAGGCCAGACGAAACGACAAAAGCATCCACGAGACTCCCCTCCTCAAAAATCGTCATGACCTGACTTTTAAGATTAATATCGATGTATTTTCCGCTTATTCTTTGTGGTCGAGTAAAACGTTTCGCTTCGACCAGACGCGTTTGCAAGTCCGTGCTCCAGGTGCCGGGCGGCGAAGGAAGCGTCGTGAATGTCGAATGGAAGATGTCCATCGCCGCTTCCGCTTCTCTGTCACGCTGCCGATACCCGACCGTGAGGGTGTATGTCACACCATCCTGAAGCGGCGTTTGCGGAAGCAGGCTGAATTCCGTCTTCTCGGGATTATTCTCGAAGACCAGTTCGACTGGCGGATCAAGCGCGAAATCGACGAAGAAATACTTCACCGAGGACGAGAAACGCACCCTGATCGGGTCCTCGACACCGAGGACGACATCCATCATCGTGTCGGAAGGAGAGACCGATATGACTTCCGGAACGATGAACGCGCGCCAATCCTCACCCCGAAGCGCGGACTGGTAGACGAGCGGATCCTGTCTCGGGACAATGACATTTCCGGCCGGACGCGCCTGCCACCAGAGGAGCATCCCGGAAAAAAGCATGAGGGTGAGTATCAATACGAAGAAAATCCGCATCGCATTATGTAGTTTTCCGGATCAGATCATCTTTCTCTTCCACCGACCATTCGAGAAGCGTATCTCCCGCGCCGAACAGGAATCTGGTTTCGATTTTTTTTCCTTCGAGAAGCAGCGGCAACCAATGGATATCATCCGGCCACATGTCCGCATACGGGATATCCTGAAATCGGAACCAGCGCGGCTCCATTTCCTCAGTCTCGATGATTTCTCCGGAATAGTCCTGGCAACGAAATACATGGACTTCGAGTATCGTACCCGGGTCGCTCGAAAACTCGAATTCATGCGTCCCTACCGGTATCAGATCACGGACGATGATACCAGACTCTTCTTCTATTTCCCGGGCAGCCGCCTTCTCGATGCTCTCTCCCGGATCCAGCTTCCCACCGAAACCGTTCCAGCGCCCGGCCCCGAAGCCGCGCTTCTTCAGACCAAGCAGGATTTCACCTTCACGGAGGACGAAACAGAGCGTAAACAACTTTCTCATAGTTTTTACGACTCCTCAAGAATCAGACGCCGCTCGAATCCTCCCCTTTCTCCGCGTTTTTTCTTCTGAAGAGCCACGATATCCTCAAGCGCCCACTCTCGCTCCTTCAGTACCGCGGTAATCACCTCGAAAACATCCGCCATCTCCTCCTGAGAAGGATTCTCGAAAAATTCCGAGACTTCTTCTCGGAGCTTCTCTCTCAGTTTCAGACGATACTCCTCATCCGTCGCGACATGCCACGTCGCCCGTCGTCCTTTCACTTCAATGATGTCGATGATACGGTCGCGCACCAGCTTGTCGTAACGCATACACTCTCGATGTCCATGAATAATATGATGCTTTCATTCCTGCTTCCAGTATACTCCACTCACCGACCTCGCCGAAAGATTCTTTTTTTGGTATAATTCAAGAAAAGAAAAACGACACTCACCTTATGCACAATCGTCAGGCAATGCGAAGGGATCTTTTCGTTTTCGACGCCGGGAAACATACCTATCTGGCAAGCAGCCTCCCCGGGATGACCGAAACGATTTTTTCCCTGCTCGTTTCGCGAAACGCCGAACATTCACTTTTCAAGGAGCATCATTCCGGCGCCGACATCGAGCTGGCCGACCGGAAAAAACTTCCTCTCGATACCTGCACCGTCTTCCGTGCCAGCACCGTCCACGATCGTTCTTTCGTCACCTTCATCCACAGCGGCCGGGACCGCAAAACCATCGCGCTGGCCGATACGGACGACCTGAAACGCTGGAAATCCCGTCGAACACTCAACCACTTCACGCAACCGCCCGTCTTCGTCGATCTTCCCCTCCTGAAACGTCGGCGGCGCATCGGCGCCTTCCTGAGCATCGGTCGCAAGCACATTGGTGGTTTTATCGGCAACAAAGACTTCGATGACTGGGAAGACCAGGGAACTATTCTCGAGGGCCGAGCATCATCTTTCGACGCCACACACCTCGAACCGATCGCGGTCACCTCGATACCTTCAGGTATACTCCTTCTCTATTCCGCAAAAAACAGCGAAAATCAACTCTCGATCGGAGCCGCCCTTTTTGACCCGAACGACCTCGCTCTGACGCGCTGGCGTGCACCCGCTCCGCTCTGGAAAGCGCCCCATGATTGGTACGCGGAGCCGATCACTTTTCTCGGCGCCAGCTTTCAAGGGAAATACGGGACGCTCTTCCTGCAGCGATCGGGACACACGGCGGAAAGCTTCCCGATTCCGAAGCTCTGGGAAATGTATCATCTCCCGAAACAGCTCCTTGCCGCCAAGAATACGAAGAAAATAGCCGACAAAAAGACGGTTACCGCCCTGCAACTGGTCCGTTTCCATGCCAATCCAATCATCGAACCCAAAGAGACAAACACGTGGGAGGCGATGGCGACCTTCAACGCGGCAGCGGTCGCTCTTGAAGACCGGGTACATCTCCTCTATCGGGCGCAGGGCCACGACGGACACTCCGTCCTGGGATATGCAACCAGCACCGACGGGATCCACATCGACGAACGACTGGACTATCCCGTCTATGATCCTTCCCGGATAACCGGAACCCCGAAAACCCAGGACCGAAAATTCGTCCGTCACCCCTATATGTCAGGCGGCGGCACCGGAGGCTGCGAAGATCCGCGCCTCACCCGTATCGACGACACACTGTACCTCACCTATACCGCCTTCAACGGCATGCAGCCACCAGGAGTCGCACTCACTTCGATTTCGATCAGCGATTTCCTCGCCAAACGCTTCGACCGATGGAAGAAGCCCCGGCTCATCTCGCGCTTCGGGCACATCCAGAAGAACTGGGTCATCTTTCCAGAAAAAATCGGCGGGAAAATCGCCATCCTGCACAATGTCTCGCCACGCATCATGATAGAATCCGTGGATGAGATCGACGCCCCGACGCTCGTCATCGACAGCTGCCCGCCGCGCCAAGCCGACAACGCACACCGATGGGACAATATCGTCCGCGGAGCCGGAGCGCCTCCTCTGCGTACCGAACACGGCTGGCTCGTGCTGTACCATGCCATGGATGCGCATGATCCGAACAAATACAAGGTCGGAGCGATGCTTCTCGATCTCCAAAATCCGGAGATCATCCTCGCCCGTTCCCCGGCACCGGTACTCGAACCGGAAGAACACTACGAGAATGAAGGATACAAATGGGGGGTCGTCTTCGTCTGCGGAGCGGTCGTGAAAAACGGAACGCTTTTCGTCTACTACGGAGCATCCGACAAGACGCTCGCCGTCGCCACCGCTTCCCTGCCAAGTTTCCTGAACGATCTTCTCGGAAACAGGACGCCCCAGATCAAAGCCGTAACCATACAACGCTAAACGATATGTCTTTCTTCCACCGCTCCTACGAAAACCCGATCATCGTTCCCCAAAGTGATGTAGCCTGGCAGGCCGAAGGAGCGTTCAATGGATCGGTCTGGCGGGAAAAAGGAAAAACCCATATCGTCTATCGCGCCCAATCGCTCCCCCTGCTTCACGATGAAGGGCCTTGGCTTTCCATCTCTTCGATCGGCTACTCGCAGAGCACCGACGGCATCCATTTCCAAAAACACGTCCCGCTCATCGTTCCCGAAGAAAAATGGGAGCGCTTCGGCTGCGAAGATCCGCGTATCACCAAAATCGACGATACGTATTTCATCTTCTACACCGCGCTTTCGGTATTCCCGTTCTCCGCTGACGGGATCCGTGTCGGAGTCGCCCTGACCAAAGATCTCAAACATATCGACGAACGGCATCCGGTCACACCTTTCAATGCCAAAGCCATGGCCCTTTTTCCGGAGAAAATCGATGGCAAGTACTACGCACTCCTCACACCCGACACCGACATGCCACCGGCCAAGATTGCTTTGGCTTCCTTTACGAAGATCGAGGACATGTGGAATCCGACCCGTTGGAAACGCTGGCATGATTCGCTTGAAAAACACACGCTCAAACTCTCCCGAAATGATGATGATCAGGTCGAATTCGGCGCGCCACCCATCAAGACCAAGGAAGGCTGGCTCATCCTCTACTCCTACATCCGCAATTATCGGAGCGGTACTCCGCTCTTCACCGTCGAAGCGGCGCTGCTCGACCTCAAAAATCCGGCCCGCATTATCGGACGAACCACCGCTCCGCTCTTCGTTCCCGAGGAAGAATATGAACTCTACGGAAAAGTACCCGATGTCGTCTTCCCAACCGGCGCTACCGTCGATCGCGATACGCTCATGTTCTACTACGGTGCCGCTGATACAACCACCTGCGTCGCCACTGCCAGTCTCTCGAAACTCCTAAAGGAACTCACGACCCCGGAGTCCAAACGCCCTACCTTCAAACGCTCTCCCAAAAATCCTCTCCTTGAACCGATATCCGAGCACGACTGGGAAGCCAAAGCTGTATTCAATCCTGCGGTCATCGCGCGCGACGGACATATACACCTCCTCTATCGGGCAACTTCGCCCGATGACACCTCGACGCTCGGTTACGCCGAATTTTCCGACATCGATACCCTTGAATCACGCCTCCCAAATCCGGTCTATACTCCGCGCCTCCCTTTCGAACAGAAATCCGTCCCGGGAAACTCCGGCTGTGAGGACCCGCGCATCACCATTCTCGACGGCACCGCCTATCTTTTCTACACCGCCGTCGATCCAGCCAAACCGCCGCGTGTCGCCCTTTCGACCATCAGCGAAGAGGATTTCTTCGCACAGCGTTTCGATCGATTCTCCCTGCCGATCCTCATCTCCCCTCCAGGTATCGACGACAAGGATGCTTGTCTCTTCCCGGAGAAGATCAACGGGAAGTACTATATCCTCCATCGCATCCAGCCGGCTATCGACATCAACACCCTCTCTGCTCTCGATTTTGACGGAAGCACCAAGTTTCTCGCGCATCGACCATTCCTTTTCCCGCGCCGCGGCATGTGGGATAGCAAGAAAATCGGCATTAACACCGTACCGATCAAAACCGCCTCCGGCTGGCTCGTCATCTATCACGGCGTCTCGGATACCGGGGTCTACAGCCTCGGTGCTTTCCTCCTCGATCTCAAACATCCCGAGAAACTCATCGGCCGCAGCCGCTACCCGATCTTCACCCCGGACGAACCCTACGAACGCGTCGGGGTCGTCCCCAACGTCGTCTTCCCTTGTGGCGCCTGCGTCGTCGGACAAAAACTCGTAATCTACTACGGAGGAGCCGACCGCGTCATCGGTGCGGCCTCAATCCGCCTTGTCCCGCTCATCGCTTCACTCAAAGGCTAGGTAGTACTTCTTGTATAAAAAAGGCCCCAGCATGGAGTTCATGTAGGGGTTATAAAATGCGTCTCTCTTGAAAGAAAAGGGCGAAGTTCCGCCCGAGAATATAAGAAGGGCGGTCAGGTGCAAGCCCCTGACCGTTTTACTACGGCATACAATACAGAAAATACTTCTTGCTATTCTGTTCTGCTGACCAGCGAGGAACTTCAGGCGATGGCAGCCGTGCCGATCGCCATACCCACCGTCGCGCTCACGTTGCTCTCGAGTTGTGCTGACGCCACCGGACCGGCACGCTGTGCCGGTCGGCCGATAACTTCGTTGGCTTTCGTACTCATACGATTTCTCCTTTTGCCAATCGAAAAAAATCGTCTCTGTTCCGCTCAACTTACCGGCACAAAAACGGGCCATGTGATCATCCGCACGTACTGCTCTGTGAATGACCGCTGAATTTTGTTTCATCATCCAAAGAAACAGTGCTCAGCGCTCATTCACAGAACCGCAGAAAATCTTCTTCCTCTTTTCTCAAAGAACATATCTACGAACCGAATCAATCTGCTCTCTTTTTCGTCTGAGCCGTTGACCAGGATTGAACTGGTGACCTCGTCCTTACCAAGGACGTGCTCTACCAACTGAGCTACAACGGCCTATGCCTGTCTCGTGAAACCTGCTTTCTTTCTCTCTGTGGGTAGGGAGGGATTCGAACCCCCGTAGCCCGTAGGGCGTCAGATTTACAGTCTGATGCATTTGACCGCTCTGCTACCTACCCATATTGTATCTTATTTCTCCTCTGTGGAGAAAAACTCTGATGCCTTCTCTTTCCTTCTC
>JAUPWI010000070.1 GCA_030916545.1 Patescibacteria group bacterium
CGCTTGCATGGGATACGAATCTGCGACGTGTAGTCGGTCGTTTCTTTTTCGGTACGAAAAGATCTGAGCGCATCTCGGAACTCGATGGGCGCTTCCGGGAACAGGCCAAGATACTGAACGCCGCACTGATGGATCTGGGGAGCAGTCTCTGTGCCGGTCGTCCGAAGTGCGCCGCCTGTCCTTTGGCTCTCAAGTGCCGGTATCGGCTTGATCAAGGCAAACAGGAGTCTTCTGCAAAGAGCGTGTCTGGAAATCTGATGGCAGTCGATTGGAAAAAAGCCCCCATATATATCGTATTGCACACCGGACATCGGCGGTATTTTTCGGAGAACGGAAAAACGTACCAGCCGTTCGTTCTGCCGGACGGTTTTACGGATCGGGCCGGTATCAAGCGGTGGTTTCTTGAACGCCATGACCTGAACGTGTCGGTACGTCCGCCGAAGAGGGATGCGAAGAGTGGTGCTGTCCTGGTGAACGTGCAGATCCTCGCCGGAGAACCCGCGTTCGTGGTGTATCCGCGCGAGGCGTTTCGGAAATTCATCGAAGCGCACGGAACTCCGTCGGTGTCTTGTTTTCCTGCGCGCTCCATGTCATAATCGAACCACTATGGAACTTCGTCATTTCAATACGCACTTCTTCTTTCTTTTTTTTCTGCTGGCCGGTATCGGTGTCGCGTTTTTGTTTCTGCCGTTTTTTTCGGCGATCATCATCGCGTCCATCCTTGCGGTGCTGTTCCGGCAGCCGTATCAGTGGCTCTTGCGTGAGACGCGGGAGAGTCGGACGACCAGCGCCTTGCTTACCTGTCTCTTAGTGGCCTTCGTCATCGTCGTGCCCGTCTTCCTCTCGCTCGCCTTCGCGGTCAATGAAGCCCGGTCTCTCTATGCTTCCATCGGTGAGGGACAATCGGCGGAAATGATCGCGACCCGCTTCCTCGTGAGCGTCGGGCAATTGCCGGTTGTCGGCCAATTTTTCCAGTCTGACATCGTGAACGCGGATACGTTCTCATCGGATATCCGATCGGCGAGCAAAAATGCCCTCGTGCTTCTCCAGGCCGCCTATCAGGGCATCGCCCATTTCTTTTTCTGGATATTCGTGATGTTCTTCGCTCTTTTCTATTTTCTGATCGATGGCACTCGGGCGGTGAATTATCTCACCCGGATGAGTCCGTTGCGTGATGAGCACGACCGCATGTTGATGGAAAAATTCGTTTCAATCAGCCGCGCCACCATCAAGGGGACGATGCTGGTCGGCATCGCGCAGGGGGTCCTCGGCGGCCTGGCGTTCTGGATAGTCGGTGTCCCGTCCCCGTTCATCTGGGGGCTGATCATGGTGTTCTTCTCGGTCATTCCGATGATCGGGGCTGGTATCATCTGGTTCCCGGCCGGCATCGTACTCCTGCTTCTGGGTGATATCTGGCAGGGCCTCTTCGTTCTCGGGGTCGGTATGGGCATCGTATCGACGGTCGACAATATCCTCCGGCCCAAGCTGGTCGGTCGGGATACGCATATGCATCCGCTCCTGGTCTTCTTCGCGACCCTCGGAGGTATTTCCCTATTCGGTCTTCTCGGGTTCATCATCGGGCCGATCATCGTCGCACTCTTTCTCGCTTTGGCCGAGATCTATACCACGGAATTTCAACGTCAGCTGAAGTCCTACAATCAGGCGAAAACAGGCGCATGATCGGATGGTGGCAGCATCTTCCGGAACATATCGATCCGATTGTTTTCTCCCTCGGCGGCATTTCGGTCCGTTGGTACGCAATATGTTTCGCCTTAGGGATAGGCGTGATGTGGTTTCGATTCTCCCTGGACCAGAAAGGATCCTTCCGGAATATCCGCAGGAAGACCCTGGAAGATATCTTCTTTTTCGTATTGATCGGGGCCTTCGTCGGAGCCCGATTAGGGTATGTGTTCTGGTATGCTCCCGCGTACTTTTTGGAACATCCGTCACGAATCCTGTTGCCGTTCGATCCCGTGACCGGGCGTTTCACCGGGATAGCTGGACTGAGTTTCCACGGGGCATTGGTCGGGGCGGGAGCGGTGATGCTGTGGTGGGCCCGGATCCGGCGTGAGTCGTTTTTTGTCTGGACGGACCGTTTCGCGCGGATAGTGCCGCTCGGGATACTGTTCGGAAGACTGGGGAATTTCCTGAATGGGGAGCTTTGGGGACGTACCACCGATATGGCCTGGGGGATGTTTTTTCCGCAGGTAGGTGCGATGGTGCAAAGACATCCTTCGCAGTTGTATGAGGCGCTCGGCGAGGGCGCGTTGTTGTATGGTATCCTCTCTTGGATCGACCGGAAAAAACATCGGCCGGGTTTTCTGACAGCTTGCTTCCTTTTCGGTTATGGGGTGATCCGATTCATCCTGGAGTATTGGCGGGAACCGGATGTGCAGATCGGGCTTATTGCCGATGTGTTTTCTCTGGGGCAGATATTTTCCCTCGGTCTCATCCTTTTCGGAGGGGCGTGGCTGTGGTATATGGCCACCAGGAAAGCACCGGAAAAAATATGCTATAATGGAACGGCTTTTAAAGAGAGAAAATCATGAAAAATACGGAGGTTCTGATCGGGGTGTGTCTGGTGGTTCTGATCGGGGCGATTGTCGCGTGGGGCATGTATGACCGCAACGAATCTGATGGGGGTCCGCTGAGTGAGGACATGACGCTGTACTGGGGAGACGGGTGTCCGCACTGTGAGAATGTGGAGAAGTTCTTGGAAGAAAAGCAGGTGGTCGGCAAGGTTGATTTCATTCGGAAAGAGGTCTGGAAGGACCGTGCCAATGCCAGGGAGATGGAGCGGCGAGCCAGGAATTGCGGAATACCTGCCAAGGATATCGGCGTACCCTTTCTCTTTTCAGATGGACAATGTTTCGTAGGGGAGCCGAACGTCGAAAACGAATTCCTGAGGAAAGCGAACGTCTCAGAGAGAACGGCGGATCAGATGCCGACCGAAGACGACGAGAACAAATAGAAATACATTCAATCGATACGAAATGAACACACAATCTTCGCAAAAGAGATCCCTGGATGGAGTACGGAGATGTCTGCCACCCGCCCTTGTCTTGCCGGTGCGTTCCGCGCAAGTAGGTGCTGCAGCTTCACGGCAAGAGGAAGCACCACATGCTTCTTCTCGACCACTTACGACGTATGAGCCAATAATGGAACAGGGTTCCTTTCGGAAAGAATCCGTCCATCACTCGCGGTTTAGTTTGGATTTGACTTCCGTTCGGGTGCATCTGGGGGATGCGACGAAATTCTTTGTCGTATTGCTTGCAAAAATTCGTGGGACTCAGTATTTATTTTTTACTTCCCCAAAGCGCGCACTCTATATTTCCCTTGCGAGCGGTGTCGCCTTCGGCGTCTTTTTAACGGCGATCACGTTCACCCTTTTCGACCAGGGCGTTTCGGCCCAGTCGACGCTCGTCGATGAGATATCGGTCGAGGCCGCCGCGATCTCCCCTGAGAGTGAGTCGATGGCGGCGTCCGGTACTTCCCTGGAAGGTGACGATGTCTTTCTCGAATACTTCAGCGAGGCCGCGGAAGAAGAATACCGAGCGAAGATCACCGACATGGTGCAAGGGCATCCGATCGAAGAGATGCTGCCATATATTTTCGAGAAAGACCGGACGGTAGCGGCCTTCTTGGTGGGAATTGCGAAAAAGGAGAGTAACTGGGGGAAACGCGTGCCGGTACTTGAGGGGCAGGACTGCTTCAATTATTGGGGGTATCGCGGTGTGCGACGGTTGATGGGTACCGGTGGGCATACGTGTTTCAATAGTCGGAAGGACGCAGTGGATACGGTGGCGAAACGCATAGAAAAGCTCGTGTATTCCCAGAAATTGAATACGCCGGAAAAGATGATTCTTTGGAAATGCGGATTTTCCTGCGAAGGACACAGCCGTGAGAGCGTGAAGAAGTGGATCAGTGATGTCAGCATGTACTTCAACCAACTCGATAATCAGGAAATGGAATGATGCGGCGGCGTGGCCATGGTTTCATCGCCGATAGCGTGATTTTCGGGTTCATGATAAGGAAAGGCCTTTGTGAAAGGGAGGAATGCTTTCCTGATTGTTTCTGATTATTATCAGCGTATGTTCGATTTGACGAAACAGGAGATGTGCGCGTTTCGGGAGCTCTCGACTCCGGGGAAGATCCAGGATTTTTTGGATGCGCTTCCGATGAACGGCGAGGAGGATGGGGACACCTGTCATTCTCCGCGATGGGTGTTGCGGGAGAATCGGGCACACTGCATCGAAGGTGCATTGCTTGCGGCGCTTGCTTTGTACCTGCATGGCGAGAAACCCCTTCTGCTCGATCTCAAGACGAAGAAGACCGACCAGGAACACGTGGTCGCGCTCTTCCGGAAGAACGGTTATTGGGGGGCGCTCAGCAAGACCAATCATGCGGTACTGCGTTATCGTGATCCTGTATACAAAACGGTTCGAGAACTTGCCCTCTCCTATTTTCATGAATACTTTCTTATCAAGAATGGAGACAAGACCATGCTGAGTTTTTCTCGCCCCTTTTCTCTTGAGTTATATGATCACGAATGGATGACAAGCGAGGAGAACTTGTTCGGTCTCGCAGCGGACCTCGATGATTCTCCCCACTTTGATATAGTACCGAGTATGAACCGGCGTTTGCTTCGTAAGGCGAGTCTTGTAGAGCGTACGGCGGCAAGTATCCCTGAGTGGCGGGGAGGTATAAGAGGGTGATACTTTGTATTCCCTCGTGACTATTGGTATACTTACAAAAGAATTTTTTATACACAAGAGTATGCAGCAGGATTCAGATTTCAAGCTTTTTGGTCTACTCGCTATTGCAGTCTTGAGTTCATTCGTGAGCGCCTTTCTTCTTATAGCGATTGTATCGATGATAGGACAAATTAGCGGATGTTTTCCGGATGATCCTACACATGGATGTGCAGCTATTCTCCCAATTGTATTTTTAACTGTGATCACTTGTGTAGGACTCCTGATCTTGTCTTCGTGGATTGCTTTTAAAACCATCAAAAAATTGAAGAGATTCCCACTTCCTGATGTTCCTAGTCCACGTCAATAGTTGTCGCTGGTGAAAAGGAACGAATTCACGAGTGTATGCAGTATATTGACGAAAGAAGTCTTTTTTGCTATACTGTACCTATGGAGTGAGGAGGGGGTGGAGGTTCGCGAAAGCGGGCTTTTTTTCTTGAAATGCTCATTTCAAGCCACGAATTCCGCTCTCCCATGAGCCCTATAATATACGTAATCAAGGTCGGAGTCGTTTCGTAAGTAAATTAAGCAAGAGTTATATGGCAACACGCAAGGTGATCGATGGGCCGGAGGCTGGTGAAAGCCTTTCCGGACGTTTGGGAGAATTCGGGAGCGCGGTGATGCAGATCGCCGATGAGAAGGGTCTGTCGAAGGAGCGGGTGCTCGAAGTGGTCGAGGCCGCTTTGGCCGCCGCATACAAGAAGGACTACGGAAAGAAGGGTCAGGTAATCAAGGCGAAGTTCGACGATGTCATGAAGGTGGCATCCTATTTCCTCGTGAAAGAAGTCGTCGATGAGACGACGCGCGAATTCGTCGTCGCGGAGGAGACTGAGGAGGAGGCCGCGGTTCCTGAGCGGCATGAGCATGAGGAAATCGTCGATGAGGACCGCCTGCCGCGTTTCAATTCCGAGCGGGACCTGACGCTTGAGGAAGCGCGCCTGATCAAGAGCGACGCACAGGTGGGCGATACGCTCGAGTTGCCTCTTGAAGCCCACGAAGAATTCGGCCGAGTAGCCGCTCAGACCGCCAAGCAGGTCGTCATTCAGCGTATCCGTGAGGCGGAGCGTGAGACCATGTTTGAGGAGTACAAGGAGAAGGAAGGCCAGATCATCAATGGTATCGTCCAACGGGTCGAAGGGAGGAACGTGTTCGTCGACCTCGGAAAATCAGTTGGCGTGCTTTTCCCTTCGGAACAGGTGGAAGGCGAGCGTTATCGCGTCGGCCAGCATCTGAAGGTATATCTGGTCCGGGTAGAAGAGGATACCCGCGGTCCGGGGCTCCTGTTGTCCCGTACCCATCCGGAAATGGTTCGCCATCTCTTCTCGCTCGAGGTGCCGGAGATATTCACCGGAACGGTCGAGATCAAGGCGATCGCCCGTGAAGCCGGTTCTCGTACGAAAATCGCTGTTACGACATCCGAGGAGGGTGTCGATCCGATCGGTTCCTGCGTCGGACAAAAAGGGACGCGCGTGCAGGCCGTCATCGATGAGCTCGGCGGCGAGAAGATCGACATCATCGAATGGAACAATGACACACGTCAGTTCATCACGGCGGCCATGTCTCCGGCCAAGGTCGTCTCCGTGGAGCTCTTCGAAGATGAGAACCGTGCCTTAGTGAAAGTTCCCCAGGATCAGCTTTCCCTCGCGATCGGGAAGCGCGGACAGAATGTCCGTCTCGCGGCCAAGTTGTCCGGTTGGAGAATCGACGTGGTGGGGAATGACGAACCCGCGGTCGCGGAGGAAGAATCGGTGAATACGGAAGCGGTTGCCGAGGGGGAAGAGGAATAGTTTTTCGGGGAGTAAAAAATCTAAACGTACGATGAGTATGAATCTTTGGCATGAGGTCTCTTGCGGGAAGAATGTTCCGGATAGCGTCAATGTGATCATCGAGATCCAGAAGGGCTCGAAGAACAAGTACGAGATCGACAAGGAAACCGGTCTTATCAAACTTGATCGGGCGATGAAGACTTCGCAGGATTACCCGTTCGATTACGGATTCGTTCCGCAGAGTCTTTGGGAGGACAATGACCCGCTCGATATCGTGCTTCTGACCACGTCACCACTTGTCCCGGGGATACTCGTGGAGGCCCGGCCGATTGCCGTGATGCGCGTCGTGGATTGCGGCGAGGGCGACGACAAGATCATTGCTGTTCCGAAAAGCGATCCCCGTTTCGATGAGATCGAGGACCTTGGGGATATCAATAAGCATACCCTGAAGGAGATTCAGCACTTCTTCGAGACCTACAAGACGATCGATGACGGGAAGGAAGTCATCGTGCAGGGCATCGAGGGGAAAGCCGCGGCTGTCGCGACGGTCGCGAAAGGCCTCAAGATGTACCAGGAAAAATTCGGGAAATGATTTTTCCGGTTTTTCGGGGGTTCGTATTTCGATACCGGGAGATTTTCTGGAAATCGGAGTTCGGGATTTATCAGCTTATATACTGAAAAGATGATATGGATATCGTTGTAAAGAAGCTTCCTGCTTCACAGGTGGAGATGAATGTGACGTTGGCATGGGATGAGTGGAAGAAGGAATGCAATCATGCCGCGGAACACGTCGCGAAAGAGGTGAAGATGCCGGGATTTCGTCCAGGAAAAGTCCCTCGAGCCATCGTCGAGAAACGGTATGGCAAAGAGGTCGTCCTGCATGAGGCGGCTGAGCACGCGGTTTCGCATGCGTATAGCCGTGCGCTCGAACAGGAACATATCGATGCGATCGGTAAGCCGGAGGTCAAGCTTGAGAGCATACGGGAAGGTGAAGTGCTGACATTCACGGTCACGACGGCGGTGCTTCCGGAGGTGAAAATCGCCGATACCTGGCGGAAGTCGGTACGGTCGGCGAACGAAGAGCATAAGCGGAAGGAGTCAGATTTGCTTGTCGAATCGAAGGAAGTCGAGGACGAATTGCAGCGCCTCGCTTCGATGCGGGCGAAATTCATCACCGTGAATCGTCCGGCGGCACTTGAGGACAGTGTGGAGGTCGATTTCGAAGTCCGGATGAATGGCGTGGTCATCGAGGGAGGGAAGAGTGAGAAGCACCCGTTGGTTCTGGGGAAGGGCGCGTTCATACCTGGTTTCGAGGAAGCAGTCGTCGGGATGCAGGCGGGCGAGGAAAAGACGTTCACTCTTTCGTTTCCGGCGGAGTATCATGCGAAGCATCTCGCCGGGAATCCGGCGGAGTTCCAGGTAAAACTCCGTCTGGTTCAGGAAAGGCAGGTCCCGGCTCTTGATGATGATTTCGCTCGGGGACTGGGGTCCTTTGAGTCATTGGAGGATCTGCGGAAGAAGATTTCCGAAGGGATGCTCGAGGAGAAGCGGCAGCATTTCAAGGAAGCGGGTCGGACAGCTGTGCTTGATGCTCTTGTGGCCGATTCCTCCATCGATTTTCCGGAAATCTTGATCGAAGAGGAGCGGAATCGGATGGCATCGGAATTTCAGATGCAGGTCGAGAATATGGGTATGCCTTTTGAACAATATCTCGAGCGTACAGGAAAGTCTTTGGACGCTTTGAAGCAGGACTGGACGGAACCGGCAAAGAAAAGACTGGCCGCGAGCATGATTCTGGAGAAGCTTGCCACGGATGATCAGATCGAAATCGACTCGAAGGAGATCGAGCAGGAAATGAACGTCGTGCTTCAGCAGTACAAGCGTGTTCAGGATGCGGAGAAGAACATCGATCTGGAACGGTTGTACGCCGCTACTCGCGGACGGCTTCGGAACGAGAAGGTGTTCGAGATGCTGGAAAAGGTGCAGTAGGGGGTCAGGGAAGTCCATCTTTAAGGTATTATCGTTATGCAGAACAATTACCTCATTCCCATGGTGGTCGAGAAGACGAGTTTCGGGGAACGGGCGTACGATATTTACTCACGTCTGCTCTTGGACCGTATCGTGTTCATCGGTTCGCCGATTGATGACGGCGTCGCCAACGCGGTAATCGCACAGCTTCTGTTTCTCGATTCCCAGAATCCGAAGGAAGACATCAAGATGTACATCAACAGTCCGGGCGGATCGGTCACTTCGGCGCTTGCGATCTATGACACGATGCAGTATGTGAAAGCGGATACGCAGACAATCTGTGTCGGTATGGCCGCATCCGCCGCGGCACTGCTCCTCGCTTCGGGGAAGAAAGGCAAGCGCATGGTGCTTCCGAACAGCGAAGTAATGATTCATCAGGTGCTTGGTGGCGCGCAGGGACAGGCGACGGAAATCGATATCCATGCCCGGCACATCCTGAAGACGCGGGACCGGTTGAACAGGATCCTGGCCAAGCATACCGGTCAGAAGCTCGCGAAGATCGAACGTGATACGGATCGTGATTACTTCATGTCTGCCGAAGAGGCGGTGGCTTACGGCATCGTCGATCGCATGATTGAATAGGGATATTTGGAGGGGGTCGAAAAAAGAATCCGGATGACGGATTCTTTTTTCGTACAGGCGACGGGAGACGTCTACTGAAAAAGTTTGAGCAGACTGGTTCCGTTCATTTCGACAGGCTTCTTGATTTCCATGAGGTCGAGAATGGTCGGGGCGACGTCGGAGAGGAGTCCTCGGATCTCGTTCTGTTCGCGGACCATTTCGTCGGTCGATTTTTCGCGGTGATTGTCGGGAGTGATGAACCAGAGCGGTACGGGATTGACGGAGTGCTCGGTGTCGATTTCCCCGGTTTCGAGGTTTTTGAGTTCCTCGGCATTCCCGTGATCAGCAGTAATCAGGATGGCCCCGTTGTGCTTGAGGATGATCGGAATGAGGATGGAGAGGCTCTTGTCGGTGGCTTGGCAGGCGACAATGGTCGCTTCCTCGTTTCCGGTGTGCCCGACCATATCGGCATTCGCGTAGTTGACGAGGATGAAATCATATTCGTTTTTTTCCACCATCTCGATGAGCTTTTCGGTCACCTGAGGGGCGCTCATTTCGGGGACTTCGTCGAAGTGGGCCACGGTCGGCGAGGGAATCAGCATGCGGTCTTCCCCGGGGAACGCCTTCTCTTTACCGCCGTTGAAGAAATACGTGACATGGGCGTATTTTTCGGTTTCAGCGATGCGGAGCTGATTCTTGTTGGCGAGACTGATGGTTTCTCCGAGGCTGTTGGATACTTCTTCCGGAGGAAAGGCGAGGTGAACTGGGAGACCTCGCTCATATTCGGTCATGGTGACGAAGAAAGTTTCGAGGTATTCCCGTTCGAAACCGTCGAATTCGGGGACAGCGAAGGCTTTGGTAAGTTCCCGGGCACGGTCTTCGCGGAAATTGAAGAAGACGACCGCGTCATCGTCCTTGATGGGGATGAAGGGATTCTTCTCCGAACTGACGATGGTCGGTTCGATGAATTCGTCGGTGATGCCTTTGGTATAGGAACGTTCGATGGCGACGACCGGATCTTCCGTGGTTTCGGCCTTCCCTTCGGTGAGCATCCGATAGGATTTTTCGATGCGGTCCCAATTGTTGTTTCGGTCCATGCTGAAATTCCGTCCGGAGATGCTGGCGATATTTCCGATGCCGATCAGTCTGGTCACCCGGTCGAGCTCCTTGATGTGCTGGGCGCCGGACGTCGGAGGGGAGTCCCGTCCGTCCGTGAAGGCGTGGATGGAAACTTCCGAAAGGCCCTCCTGTTTCGCGAGGCGGAGGATGGCCGAAAGGTGTTCGCGGTGTGAGTGGACCGATCCGGAGCTGATGAGGCCCATGACATGCAGGCGGCTCTTTTTTTCTTTGACATGCCTGGTGGCGGCAACGATAGCTTCGTTCTTGTAGAAGGATCCATCTTGGATGGACAGGGCGATGCGCGGGAGATTCTGGTAGATGACACGACCGGCACCGATGGTCATGTGTCCGACTTCGCTATTGCCCGAAGTGCTCCAGGGGAGACCGACGGAAATGCCCGATGCCTGGAGGGTCGTCATCGGGTAGAAGCGATTGAGTTTGTCGAAAGTCGGAAGAATGGCCTCCCGGATGGGATTCCCGGCGACGTTGTTGCTCATTCCCCAGCCGTCGAGCACGATGAGTACTATGGGTCGATAGGGCATTTTTGCTTTTCTTTTAGAGATTTTCACTCGCAATGGTACCACGGATTGTCCTTTGACAAAAGGGGCTCGTCGCCCTATACTGAGCATGCATCTAATTCATGTGTTGATTCTAACCGTACTCTGGCAGAATCAGGTGCTTTTTGGAAGAAAATATGGGAATGGAACGGTCTCTCTACAATCAAAAGACAACATTTTTTTTCGGATCTTATTCTCTTTCTTTCCATTGTGCATACTCGCCGGTATCCCTATGATACCGAGCTGCCGGTCTCATACGGTGCTTTCGTATGTTTGAAATAACCAGTCTTGTTTTCGGTGTCATGCTTCTCGGCGGAGGAGCGGTCGCTGGGTATTTTGTCCGCCAGAATATCGCCAAGAGACAATTGAAAACCGCCGAAGGTCAGGCGGAGAGGATACTCGGCGAAGCGAAAAAAAGGGCTGAGGAGTCCGTTTTGGAGGCGAAGAAGAAATCCGTCGAGATTCTCGAGGAGGCGAAGAAGAATGAGAAAGAGCGTGAGCAGAAGATTTTGAATCAAGAGGTCCGCGTCGAGAAACGCGAGGAGCAGCTTGATCGGAAGAGTCGGGAGCTCGAAAAACATGAAGAGGCCCTGGTGAGAAAGGCCGAAGGAATCAAGTCACTTCGGGAGGAAACCGAGAAACTGAAGGAGGAGGAGTTGGTCCGATTGCAGGAAATCGCTTCGTTGACCCGGGAAGAGGCCGCTGAACAGATATACAAGAAGGCTGAAAAGGAAAGCCAGGATGTTTTGGTGCGGCGGATCTCGAAGCTTGAGAACGAGAACGCGGATGAGCTTGAGCGGAGGGCGCTCTCGATCATGGGCACGGTCATCCAGAAATACGCCCGTTCGCATGTGGCTGAATTCACGACTTCGACCGTTCCGATTCCTTCTGATGAAGTGAAGGGAAAGATCATCGGGAAGGAAGGACGCAATATCCGGGCCTTGGAAAAGGAAACGGGAGTGGAATTCATCGTGGACGATACGCCGGAATCGGTGATCATCTCTTCGTTCGATCCGGTACGGCGCGAGATTGCCCGCATCGCTCTCGAGAAGCTGATTGAGGACGGACGCATCCACCCGGCCCGCATCGAGGAAGCGGTAGCCGAAGCGAAGAAAGAAATCGACCAGAAGATCCGTGAAGCCGGTGAGGCGGCCGCTTATGACGCCGGTGTCGCCGGGCTGCACCCGAAACTCCTCTATATTCTCGGCCGTTTGCGTTATCGCTACAGCTACAAGCAGAATATCCTGCTGCATTCGTTGGAAGTCTCCTATCTTTCCGGCGCTATCGCTGCCGAACTCGGTGCCAATGTGGCCGTCGCCAAGAAGGCCGGACTTCTGCATGATATCGGCAAGGCGGTCGATCATGAGATTGAGGGGACGCATGTCAAGATCGGCATGCGCATCCTGGAGAAATTTAATATCGGACAGGACGTTATTGACTCCATGAAGTGCCATCATGACGAGTATCCGCATGAGCGGCTGGAGGCGTTCATTGTTACGGCTGCGGATGCCATTTCGGCTTCCCGACCCGGTGCGCGGAAGGAGACGGCGGAGAAATATATCAAACGTCTGCAGGAGCTCGAGGCGCTCGTCAATTCTTTCCCTCAGGTTGAGAAGTCTTTCGCCATTCAGGCGGGTCGCGAAGTCCGTATTTTCGTGAATCCGGAAAAGACGGATGATCTCGGCGCCATGAATCTGGCCAAGGAGATCGCCAAGCGTATCGAGGAAGAGTTGCAGTATCCGGGTGAGATCCGGGTCAATGTCTATCGTGAAACCCGGGCCATCGAATACGCGCGTTAGGCAGGATCAGGTTCAAAGAGAAGTGTATTCTCTTCACGTCACCCCGCTCTGAGTTGGCGGGGTGATTTTTTTGTTTTGTTTAAGCCAATAAAACTTGCGTATTTTTGAAGAAGGCTTATAATGGCGGAAAGAAGAGCGTATCGGGTTTTGCGCTTTTCGGAAAATCTGCTACGGTAGAAGAGGTTTAAAGCCTAAATACGGAAAGGAGGTGGAAATTATGCAGAATATCAACAAAGATGCGCTTATCCATGAGATCATGGAGAAGACCGAGCTCGCGAAGAAAGATGTGGAGTCCGTGTTGGAATGCCTTATCGATGTCGTCACCGATCAGCTCCGCAAGGGGAACAAGGTGACTTTGACCGGTTTCGGTACGTTCAAGGTTTCAAGTCGTGCCGCCCGTGAAGGTATCAACCCGCAGACGAAAGCCAAGATCACTATCCCAGCCATGACGGTTCCAAAGTTCACCGCTGGAAAGACCTTGAAAGAAGCTGTCAAATAATCTTCCGTATTTTCCAGATACAAAAGATAGAGTCGTCCCGCTCCGGCGTAATGCCGGAGCGGGGTTGCTTTTTTCGGGTGTACCGTCGTGCCGTTGTTGTTGACGGATGGAGCCGGAACGGGTACAGTGGGAAGGGTTCGGATTCGGGCTGGAGTGTCCGGGTTCGGGCGGATATCGGGGCATAGTATAGTGGTAGTACGAGTGATTTGGGATCATTTAGTCTCGGTTCGATTCCGAGTGCCCCGACTGACTGGAAAACTGTTTCTTGCGACAATACGCTTCCTTCTGTGCTGCACAGGGTTTTTCTTGATCGACCGTATGAAGAGAATCGTGACTATCGGGGGCGGAACAGGAAGCTTTATGTTGCTTTCGGGACTTCGCCGGTATCCGGTCGCGCTTTCGGCCATCGTCTCGATGACGGACGACGGCGGTTCGACGGGTGTCCTGCGTGATGAGCTCGGCGTGCTTCCGCCGGGGGATGTCCGTCAGTGTCTGGTCGCGCTTTCGGATTCGCCGGAGATACTCCGCAAGCTCATGAAGTATCGTTTCGAGGATGGTGGGTTGGCAGGGCATAGTTTTGGAAATCTTTTCCTTTCGGCCCTTGAGAAGGTGACGGGAAATTTTTCGGAGGCGGTCATGGAAGCCTCGCGCGTACTCAATGTGAAAGGCGAGGTGATACCGGTCACTGTGTCGGACACGAACCTATTTTTGGAACTCGGAAACGGCAGGCTTCTTCGGGGGGAGAATGAGATCAATCAGGACATGAAGGTCGAGCAGATCGGAGTGAAGCGGATTTTCTTGGATCCGAAACCCCAAGCGAATCCTTTGGCAGTCGAGCGTCTCCTCGGAGCCGATCTCATCGTTATCGGCCCAGGAAACCATTACTGTAGCGTCATCCCGAATCTTTTGGTCCCAGGTATTCCTGAGGCGATCCGGGAATCTTCGGCACAGGTGGTGTATAACGGCAATCTGGTGAGCAAGCGTTGGCATACGGACGGGTTCATGCTCGAGGATTACGTGGAGGCCGTCGATCGTCTGCTTGGCGGACCGCGCATCGACTCCGTGACGTACAATACCCGGTTGCCTTCGGAGGATCTGCTGAAGAAATACGCCCATGAGGCCGTGCTGACCGGACGACGCTCCGGTGATCGTATGATCGGTGGCCGCTGCGCCGTCATCGAGGGGGATTTTTTGGATACGCGTCCGGTAAAGTATTCCCGGGCGGACAAGATTGCGGCCACGCGCGCTTTCATCCGGCACGATGCGGAGAAGTTGTCCCGGGTGTTGATGGCGCTTTTGGAAATAGCATAGTAAGACCGAACGCGATTTTTTGACGGTCGGGGAATTTCTCGGTTATACTGGTTCGGTAAAGCTCTTATTAAGGCAAAAAGAAATGTATACGTTGACACTGAAACGCATCGAGGATATCGCTGATGGGACGAAGACATTCTTCTTCGATCGTCCGGCCGATTATGAATACCAGGCTGGGCAGTATTGCGCGCTTAAGTTGGCGAATCTGGTCGAGCCTGATCCGAAGGGGGCGGCCCGGTCTTTCTCTTTCGCTTCATCTCCCTATGAATCCGAACTCGCTTTCGCGATGCGTTCCGGAGAGAGTGGTTATAAGAAGACGTTTTGGACGCTCAAACCGGGCGATACCATCGAAGCGACCAAGGCGGTCGGATTTTTTACCGAACCAGAGGGGAATGATCAACCGATCGTATTCCTGGTCGGGGGAATCGGTATCACCCCAGCACGAAGTATTCTCCGAGAGGCGCTTCATCAGGGGAGTCAAAGGGAATACACTTTGTTTTATGCGAATCGTTTTCTGAAGGATGCAAGTTTTCATGAGGAGTTTGTCGAGTTGACTCGTCAGCTTCCGCATTTTCGATACGTGACGGTACTCAGTAAATCGGAAGACCCGATGAATCCGGAGAATGATGAGCGTGGATATATTACTGCCAGTATGCTTGAAAAATATCTCACGGATATTCAGAATCGTTTGTACTACATGGTCGGATCGGGTGAGTTTATTGATGCTATGGAGACCATGCTAGCTGGATTTGGCGTCATGAAAGAACAGTGTAAGAAAGACCCATTTACCGGTCTTCGTAAGCCGGCAGCGAAGTAGAAGTACATTCCATTGACGAAAAGGCGGGTTTTCGCTATGGTGGGTGGGTGCTTGAGAAGTTTATTTTAGGTTTTTTTGTTCCGTATGGGTACGGCTATCACCCTTTTCTTTGCTGCATGTTCGGAAACATGGGGCATCAGAAAAAGCTGATAGCCGCACCTATCACTTTCTGAGAAGTAGCGGCCTGAAACAAGACATATCCACGCAAATACAGACAATGACGAAGCTTCTTAGGACTTTGATACAATGAAGAGTATCTTGCGGGTATCGTACCTGCCTGCCGGCAGGCAGGTAATGGTTATTATATCAGCCCTGTCTGCCGACAGGCAGGCTTCCAAGCTGAGGATAATAGGATATGGTCATCGTCTATGCCTTGTATGATCGAGAGTCAAGACAGATTTATGTCGGTATGACGAACAATCTAGAGCGACGTCTGCGTGAACATCGACGAGGACAGAGTTTCTTTACGAGAAGGTTTAAGGATATTACAGTCATATATACTGAAAATCGTGAAGATTACGGAAGCGGACGGAGAAGAGAAAAATATCTGAAGAGCGGAATAGGTAGGGAGTTTCTTCGGACTTTGATACAATGAAGAGTATCTTGCGGGTATCGTATAATGGTTATTATATCAGCCTTCCAAGCTGAGGATGACGGTTCGATTCCGTTTACCCGCTCACATAGAAAACGAGGCTCACGAGAGCCTTGTTTTTTATTTCTCATTTCTATTCAGCATGTAGATTCTTTATGTAGAAGTCCAAATGGAGTATGATAGAAGATGCCTATGAAAGGAAAAACATACTCTACTTTTGCAAAGGTTGAGCGTACCATCTTTATTCGTCATTGGATGAAAAGTGGAGGATTAGCGGTGCTTCTTTTGGTGAGTATCTGGCTTTTTTGGTATACACACATCACAAGGCAATC
>JAUPWI010000071.1 GCA_030916545.1 Patescibacteria group bacterium
CCCCCTTCAAAGCATTCAATCCCTCAAGAACATACCGCGGATTAAAAGTAAACACTCTTTCAACATCCTCGCCTGATTGACTTTCGATCAGCACACGGGCCTTATTCTGACCGACTTCCTGAGACACTGATTCAATACTGCATTCTGAAGAACCAGTGGAAAAATGCAGGGTTATTTCCCCGGCATTGTACGAGGAAAGAACACTGGTTATTTTGACTGCCCGAATAAGATCATCCCGTTTCATATGATACGCGGAAAGGAAGGATGTGGGGATAATCTGTTTATAATCAGGATATTTCCCATGTATAAGCCGAGAAACCATTTTGATTCCATCAACCTCGAAAAATACCTGATTCTCCTCGACCGCTACTAATACCTCTTTGCTTTCCGGAGTGATAATCCTTAGTAATTCCTGACACGTCGCACTCGGAACAATAAATGATTGTCCTGATGGGATATCATACGGAAGTTCAAATACCTGCTCGGCGAGGCGAAAACTATCCGTAGCGGCCAAACAAAGCGATTTCTCTTCCAGAAGAATATTCACACCCGTCAACTCCATCCGTGATTCATTCTGGCTTACGCAAAAAAGTATCTGGGAAAGGGCATTTTTGAAATACTGAGCCGGAAAAACGAAGGGATATTCCGTACCTTGAAACTGGGGAATAATAGGGAAATCCTTTCCATCCATACCTTTAATCTTTCCATCATACTGGGAGCTCTGGATATGTAACGAGGACTGATCAGTCTTGAGGTGAAGAACGTCTCCCGAAGGAAGATTGTGTATAAAACTCCCGATCAACTTAGCTGGTACAGTGATTTTTCCTTCCTCCTCGACTTTCGCTCCGATATTCACCACTACTCCGATTTCCAGATTCGTTGCGGAGAGCCTAAGACGACCGTTTTCGGCCTCAACAAGAATATTACTGAGAATCGGAAGTGTCGATTGCTTTCCAGTAATGCGTTCGAGGTATGTGATTGACCGGGACAGATTTTCTTGGGTGCAGATCAATTTCATAGACAAAAGATATTAATGAATTCCAAGTAATAAGTATGAGTTTATTTTTTTAAAAAAGTATCTTTATTACTATTAGGAGTGTGGATATGGGGATAATGGCGTTTTTGCTTTTTCTTGAGGGAAGAAACGGATGTCGTGTTCGGGGGATAAGTGGAGAGAAAGTCTTCATAAGGGTTGGGGGAAGACAGATAAGTTCTGAGATACGGTATTTTTCCACATCCAGAATGAAATCAGATTGGTGATATGCAGGTGAAAAACGTGTTTATACAGGATTATCCACAGGTGTCGTAGTACAGACGTTCTTTTAGGGTGTTTATTTCCTCTTTAAGTCGGATATTTTCATGAAGACCTTTCTCGATTTTTTCACAGGCGTGGAGAACCGTGGTATGATCCCTTCCCCCGAGAATTGAACCAATGGAAGCGAGTGACATCTGGAGTTCGTTCCGGAGAAGATACATGGCCATTTGTCGGGAATGGACAACCTCTTTTTTTCGTCCTTTTTTGATGAGGTTTTCCTCTGAGACACCGTAATAATCGACTATGACACGGAAGATATCCTCTGATTTGATGCTTTTGCGATTATTCTCGATAAGCTGCTCTAGGACCCTGGTTGTGACAGCGAGGGTGGTTGGTATTTTGTGGAATTCTGAGAAGGCATGCACCCTGTTGAGGGCACCCTCGAGTTCACGGATATTCTGGGTGATGTGTTCAGCGATGAATCGGATGGATTGCTCGTCTATGGCGATATTGCGTTCATGAGCCTTCGCTTCCAGGATGGCGATACGGGTTTCGAGGTTCGGACGACTGATATCGGTTATCATTCCGCCTTCAAATCGGGATCTGAGGCGGTCTTCAAGGGTGGCGATGGCTTTTGGTGGCCGATCGCTTGATATGACTATCTGCTTGTTGAGTTGGTAGAGCGCATTGAAGATATGGAAGAATTCTATCTGGGTTTTTTCTTTCCCAGAAAGAAATTGGACATCATCGATGATAAGGAGGTCCATTTGTTGGTAGTATTCCTTGAATTGATCTGTTTTTTGGTTTTTGATCGAGTCGATCAGTTCGGTTGTGAAGCGTTCGGAGGTGATGTATTTGATCTTTTTTTCCGGAGAGTGCCGGGATATTTCGTTGCCGATCGATTGAAGGAGATGGGTTTTTCCGAGGCCGACCCCTCCATAGATGAAAAGCGGGTTGTAGATAGTCCCGAGGTTTTGAGAAACAGCATAACAAGCGGCTTTTGCGAGCTCGTTATTTTCAGCCACGATGAAATTTTCAAAAAGATATCGTGCGTTGAGATTGGTGGTGTGCGGCTTTTCCTGTGAAAATTCGATTTGTGGCCTTACGATGGGTGTTTCCACGAGTTTCTTCCGGAGAAATCCGTCAAGGGATGGGCGCTGGATCGCATCGAGAGAGCGCATGGATTCCCTTGGGGGGGCCGGTACGATGGGTTTGTCTGGTGTGATCTGGCAATGGATTTCAGAAACCTCTCTTTGTGCGGCATGAAAAGCCCGGAGGAGGTAGTGGTTGTACTTGTTTTCCAACCATTCTTTCGCAAATCCGTTCGGAACGCCGATGATGACTTTCCCGTTTTCCAAAGAGAGAATGGAAGTGTTTTTGAACCACGTGATGAAATTCGCTTTGGAAATGGAAAGCTCAATCTGATCAAGGACCGCTTTCCAAAGCTCTTCCAGTGAGGTGGGATTATGGTTATCCACAAATGCACAATTAGGATACGATTGAGAAACGGACAAAACTGAAAAGGGGTATTTTTCCGAGTAAGTGGCAGTATAGCACGGGATTTTTGTCTTTTCCAGGGAGTGGATTACCGACATTTTGTGCACAAGAGTGGTTTTCGGTGGATAACCTCGAATCAGGTGTGGCTGAGACTTGATTTTTTTTTGAAAGGCTGATAGAGTTGTCAGGTACTTGAAATTAAGGTATTGGATATGAAGCGTACGTATCAGCCGAAAACCCGCCGGAGAACTCGTCGACATGGCTTTTTGAAGCGCATGAGCACTGCCGATGGACGGAATGTCATCAAAAATCGGCGACGGATTGGACGAAAGAGGCTCACTATGGTCTAAAACCGTATGCTCCCGTCAGCACATCGGCTACATAAAGAAGGTATCGATGAGGTTTTCCGGAGAGGGAAACCTCTTTTTGTCATGGATATCGGTGTCCGTTTTCAAGCAAACGATCAAAAAGTGACCAGGTTTGCCTTTCTTATTGCAAAAAAGTATGCGAAGAAGGCGAGCGCGCGGAATCGGTTTAAGCGTGCGGCACGAGAAGCGACGCGTTCACTTCAAAAAAAATGGCCGGAAGGGTATAATATAGTTGTTTTCGTGGCGAAAAAACCGACACAGATTTCCCAAGAATCATTGGAAGTTTCTTTGTCTTTGATTTTCAGAAAAATTCTTTAATAGAGCCAATATCTATGTTCAGTACGTTCTTCGATGAAGTATTCTACAAGCCTCTCTACAACATTCTCATCTTGTTTTACGATGTCGCTTGGCATGATTTCGGTATCGCCATCATCCTGACGACGATTTTGTTGAAGGTCGTCCTTATTCCATTGACGAATAAGCAGATCGAATCCCAGAAGAAGCTCCAGGAGATCCAACCGAAGATCAAGGCTTTGCAGACGAAATATAAGGATGACAAGGAGAAGCAGACGCGAGAGGTCATGAATTTCTACAAGGAAAACAAGGTGAATCCATTCGGAGGGTGCCTCCCCTTGATCATCCAGATGTTCTTCTTTTTCGCTATTTACCGGATTATTTTCAATACTTCGGGGAATGGCTTCATGGTGAATGGGGCGGACATGTATTCATTCATGACATATCCGGAATCTATAAACCATCTCTTCTTGAATTTCCTAGATTTGACCGCTCCTAACGTGTTTCTGGCCGTTTTGACGGCCGCGGCCCAGTATTTCCAGTTGAAAATGATGATCAAGAGCCAGCCGAAGCAGGCGGAGAGCGTTGCCGGAGAGCCGGATATCGCTTCGATCATGAATAAGCAGATGGTCATCATCATGCCGGCCATGATCCTTCTCTTCGGTATCAAGTTGGCCGCCGCTCTGATTCTGTATTGGCTCGTTTCGACGCTCTTTATGATTGGGCAGCAACAGTATATACTCAACACTCAGAAGACAGGAGGAAAATAATCGGGTAATGAAAGCATGTCTATGCAGGCGATATCGGCAGAGAAGGAAGCACTCCGTGAATTAGCGACAGAATTGGCCCAGAAACTTGGTTTTCAGGCGGAGGTCGTCATTTCTGACGACCCTCTTGAAGAGGGTGCGCTTCGGGTGGCATTTTCGGTGAAAGAGGACCAGCATTTTCTGATCGGGCAGCGGGGGGCGAATCTCTCGGCTTTGCAGCATCTGTTCCGGGCCCTGTGTCGGAAAAAGGGGTATACCCTTGCCGGGGTTACCCTCGATATCAATGGATATGTGAAGGAAAAGGAGACTCTTCTTTTTCAGGACGTCGAAAAGGCGGTCGAGGAGACGCTCGCGCAGAACGCCTCCGTGGCTTTACGGCCGATGTTTTCTTTTGAGAGAAAACTTGTACACCGCTACCTCTCTGGACACCCGAAAGTGAGGACCGAGAGCGTCGGATCCGGAGAGCAGAGGAAAATCTTCATTCGTCCGAAGATCTCTTCTGATGACGTGTCAGAAACCGGCGAATAGGGTATTCTAGAGACATGGCCATCGCGCGCAAGCTTGCCTACAATGTGATCTTCAACTCCATACTCAAGGTGGTATCGACGGTGGTACTCTCGCTGTTTCTCGTCCGGTTGGTTACGGGATACCTTGGGCAGGATGGTTTCGGAAAGTATGCGACGGTACTCGCGTTTTTTTCGTTTTTTTCTGCTGTCGGGGATCTCGGGCTCGGGCAGGTGACGGCTCGTGAGATAGCCAAGGAGGGAGCCGATGAGAAGCGCATCCTGGGAAACGTTATCGGTTTACGGCTTGTGAGCTCGGCCCTCCTCATCCTGATAGCCCCGGCTGTCATCATCTTTTTTGACTATTCTCCCGAGGTGAAATGGGGTGTCCTCATTGTTGCTTGTGCCTCTCTGTTCAGTTCATTGTCCCTGGTGATGAACGGCGTCTTTCAGAAAAGAATCGCGATGGATCGGGTCGCCATGGCGGAATTCATCGGGAAGCTTCTTCAAGTGAGCCTCATCGCGCTTGTCGTAAAATTCGATCTCGGATTCTTGCCGATAGTCTTCTCGGTCCTGATCGCCCTTGCTTTCAACGTGACGACCGTCCTTTTGATCAGTCGCCGATTCATTCGTTTCCGTCCGCGTTTCGACATCCCATTTTGGAAGGCCTTCCTGCACGAATCTCTGCCGATGGGAGCTACGGCCATCATCACTTTCGCGTATTTCAAGACCGATACGATACTCCTGTCCTTGCTTCAAACCAGTGCCGATGTCGGCATCTACAATGTTGCCTATAAGATTATCGAAAATCTCGTCTTTTTCCCCGCCATGCTCGCGGGTCTGATCCTGCCTCTCTTGGCCCGCTGTTTCCTTTCGGATAGGAAAAAATTCGTAGAAATCGCCAATAAGACATTCAAGGTATTCGTTATTATCGTCCTTCCAGTCGTCTTGGGAACCTTTTTTTTGGCCCAGGATATCGTACAGATCATCAGCGGTCCTGAGTTTTCAGCCTCAGCCCCCGTATTGCGTATCCTCGCTTTCTCCCTGGCATGTATTTTTTTCGGACATTTTTTCAATATGATACTCATAGTCGGGCATATGCAAAAAAAATTGATGCAGGCGCTGCTGTTTGTCGCGGCTTTCAATATCGCACTGAACCTGTTTATCGTTTCCCGGTATTCATACTTTGGAGCGGCTACGGCAGCCGTTTTGACTGAGGCGCTCGTGGTGCTTCTGACTGGCTCCCTGGTGTACCGAAAACTGCGTTTTTTCCCCCGATTCGCCGGTATCGGTCGGGTGATGGCCTCCGCTTCTGGTATGGCAGCCACCCTCTATCTTCTTGTGGGATCCCCGTTCATCGTGGCGGGCAGTGTTTCTTTGGGAGTATATGGCGGCCTTCTATGGGTAACTCGGGCGATTTCTTCCGATGAAGTGATGAGTTTGTTCGTGAAAGGGGACGATGAGTCGGTCGAGGCGCCGATGATTTCCTGATTTCTGGGCATTTTTCCGAATCTCGGTGGATATGACGTTTGACGCGGCGGCAAGAAGGGCGTTTCAGTTAGCCGGGGATTTGAGGATGAAATTGTATGATGCAACAAAGTACGACTTCCGAGGTGGTAGCAGCCATCCTTGTGAATTATGAGAGTGGAGAGGGCCTGGTTGCGGCCATTTGGTCTTTGGTTCAGCTTAGACGAGCCCCGGATGTGTTTATCGTTGTGGATAACGCCTCCCGGGATGATTCCCTCCACCTTGCTCAGAAGGATTTTCCTCGACTGGTCGTGATCCGCAATGCCGAGAATGTCGGATTCGCGAAAGCGGTCAATCAGGGAGTGAGGAAAGCGAGGGAGCTTGGGACGACGCATGTCTGGCTTTTCAACCCGGATGCGCGGGCGAGAAGCGATGCGCTCGCTGAACTCATCCTTGCTTCACGGAACATGCCCCGGGCCCTTTTCTCGCCGATCATCTTTGATGATGAGGGAAAAGTATGGTTTTCCGGCGGAGAACTCTCCTGGTGGCGTATGCGGGCTTTCCATCGGAAATCGACGTGTCCTCCGGACAGAGACCAGGAATTCCTGACCGGGTGCGCCCTCTTTATTCCCCTGGCGACCATGGACGTCATCGGGGACTTCGATGAGGATTATTTCTTGTATTACGAGGATGCCGATTTCTGTCTGCGGGCGAAAAAAGCCGGATTTCAGCTTTGCATGGTGTCGAAGGCGGCAGTTGACCATGCGGAAGTGAGCCGCACATACGCTCGAAAAGTCTACTATCTGGTTTATTCTGGCCTCCTTTTTTTCTTCAAACACACATCTGGCATGAAAGCGGGATATATGAGAACATATGTTACAATACGGAAATTAAAGAATCGGCTTGATTGCTTGCTTTTTGGAGGGGAGGAAGCTGCTCTTGTACGGCAGGCTTATGTGGATTTCTTCCGAAGAATACGTTGATCCCGAATATTCTCTCATTACGGTGAATTATCAGAGCGCCTTCTTGATTGGGCGTCTGTTTCGGAGTCTCCCTCCGGATTTCGCCTTGAAGGGAGAAATGATCATCGTGAATAATGATATCGAGGAAAGCCAGCTGCTCAGAAGAATGTTCGAAGGAAGGCTGTCTATCAGTATCATTGAAATGAAAGATAACCTCGGATTTTCCGTCGCCTGCAACCGCGGTGCCGAAGCGGCGAAGGGAAGGGTTTTGTTTTTCCTCAATCCGGATACGGAACTCCTTCCGGCCTCTTTGGAGGGATGGTTTCGGAGTCATATCGGGAGCGCGAAAATGATTCTGGCCCCGAAATTGATTCAGAACGGCCGGGAAGAGCCGTGGAGCAGCGGAGGACTCATATCCCCTTGGCGGATTCTCCTGCAGAATCTTTTTCCGTTTCCCCGTCTCTGGACTTTCCTTTCCCGGAAGTCGCCTGCCTGGGTGAGCGGTGCGGCACTCGCCTTGAAGAAGGAGGACTTTCATTTCTTGGGTGGTTTTGATGAGGGATACTTTCTCTACTACGAAGATGTCGACTTCTGTCGCCGAGCCATAGAACAGGGTTTCCATATCCGGAAGAGCGACGAGATATCGTGTCTCCATCACGGAGGCAGAAGCCATAGGGATGGAGCAAAGAAACAGAAGCGGGCTTATTTCGACTCACAGGATCGCTATATTCGAAAGTATTACGGTCCCGTGGGGTGTTCCTTCCTTCGTCTGTTGCGAGCGCTTCGCTTTTCCCTCTCTCGTATCCTATGCTGATTCTACGTTTTTTTCTCTTTCTGCTCCCGTTTCAATTCGCTCTCTCGCCCAGCGATGGCGTTGACCTTCCCGTCGCGCGGGTTCTCGCGGCGAGTATATTTATCGTGTGGATTCTTTCAGGTATATGGAAACGGACATTGCGTGTCCAATGGGGCCTGCAGACGGCATTTTTTCTCTCTTTCGGGTTCTTCCTCGCCGTATCGGTCTCCGTTGCGGATGAATCTGCTTGGGCATGGCGGAAATTCTTCTTTCTAGCTTCATTCCTGCCGCTCTATTTCATATTTCTTGAAAAGATAAGCGAACACGAGCACCAGGGATTGGCGCTCGTGCGCTCTTTTGTCCTTGGGGCCTGCCTCTCAGCCTTGGTCGGGATTCTTCAGGTGGCCGCACAGCTTCTGATACCCATCGAAACGCTTTTTGCATGGTGGACACGCACCCTCCTCCCGTTTTTTCTTGGTGATACCTTTGCTGCAGTCGTCGCCGAATACCCGAGTCTGCTCGCGAATATCTCCGGGGAAACAGTGATGCGGGCCTCAGCCTTTTTCCCGGATCCCCATATGCATGGTTTCTTCTTAGGCTTGGCGCTCCCTTTCGCGATATTCTTTGCCTGGAAGGACAAGACGGCCTTCTGGAAGTGGGGAGCGGGCATCCTCTTCGTCGCCGATCTGCTCACCTTCTCTCGGGGGGCATACCTAGGTCTCATGTTTGCGTGTGTCGGCTTTATAGCGTATCTTGTTTCTCAGAAGAAGGGAAACGTAAGAAAGCTTTTCATCGGGATGTGCCTGGTCGTGACCGTCTTCCTGATCCCCAACCCGATTACGGAACGTTTTTGGTCGAGTTTCTCTCGGCAAGACGGATCTGTCGCGGCCAGATTGGCGCTCTATCAAGGAGCAGTATCCAGTATCGGTGAACGTCCTTTGATGGGTGTCGGTCTCGGGAATTATCCGTTGGTGGTGAAGCCGTCAGCGGAGAGGCGTGATCCGATATATGTGCATAACCTCTGGCTCGATCTTGCTGTCGAAATCGGTTTTATTGGTACCGCGTTCCTGCTCCTCTTCTTTATGAGGACGTTATGGATCGAATATACCCGCTGTCGCCAAGGAACGGAATGGCTTTCATTAGCCGTCATCGGTTCATTGTTGATATTTTTCGGACATTCGCTTGTCGAAACGCCGATTTTTTCAGTGCAGGTTTTGCCGATACTTCTTTTGGTCCTTGCGTTAGGAAACAGGTCTTATGATCAGAAATGATGCTTTCCCTTTTCTCGTAGTCTGCATCTGGCTGCTTCCGTTCGCTTCATTTCAATTTCTTCCCTTCGGCATACCTTTGTATCCTATAGAAATAGTCTTGCTTATCGCAAGCCCTTTTCTCTTGAACGGAGGAATACGCGAGGTATTCGGTGTGCCCGTCGCCCGGAAGATAGCGCTTTTCTCGGTCATCCTGCTTGGAGGAGTTCTCTTGTCGTACATGACCCATCCGTACACACTTACCGGTCTCGGGCAGATAAAAAGCTTTTTCCTGATGCCCATGATCTTTTGGGTCTTGATGACGCCTCTTGTAGGCGACCTGGATCATCGGCAGCGGGTATTCCAGCACCTTCGCTTGATGTTCACCTGGGCCGCCGTTGTTGCCCTGCTGGACGGATTTTCGGGCGGCTTCACGTACGATCATCGTCTGAGTGCCTGGTTCGATTCGCCGAACCTCCTTGCGATATTTTTCCTTCCTGGAGTGATACTTTGGTGGGCGCACTTGCTTTCGGAGAAGATTGTTCGCGTATCGGATGCATTTTCGTGGCTGGCGGTTACGACCGTATTCTTGTTGACCCAGTCGTACGGCGCTTTCGGAGCCGCTGTCGTGGCAGGTGTCTCTTTCCTGTGGATATCTCGTGGGCATGTGTCTCGGAAGCCTCTATTATGGAGAATGGCGACATTCACTCTCATTCTTGCGGGATTGGGTCTGTTTTTCGGCGGAGGGGCAGCTGTGGAGAAATGGGACATGCTGGTGAGCGGTAACGAACGGTCCTCTCTTTCGTCGAGACTCATGATTTGGCGTTCGGCGGTACGAATGATACAAGATTCGCCTTGGACCGGTATCGGTCCGGGGCGTTTCCAGTCCGTCTATCTTGAATATCAACAGTTTTATCCACCCTATCTTGAATGGGCCGTCCCCCATCCGCATAATCTGTTTTTAGCGGTTTGGCTTGCTTCGGGGGCCATCGGCGTACTGGCGGGCGTGTGGTTATGTATCTTCTTGTTTCGCTTCCTGAAACGAATACCGGCAAAAGAAGAAAGAGCGCTTATGACGGCGCTCCTGCTCGGGATGTTTGCCTCAGGATTAG
>JAUPWI010000072.1 GCA_030916545.1 Patescibacteria group bacterium
CATAAGGAGGAAGGAATAGAAAGAAGATAGCGTACAGGGAGTATAGCGCGGTGCATGATGCGTTTCAAATCGAAGCAGTTGCTGAGAGAAGAAAAAACCCGCTGGTTGAGGGCGGGAGAAACTTTCTGACTTCAGACTAGAACTAGGCAGTAAAACAAGAGATAGGTTTCAGGTCAAGCCGTGAGAGATTGAGATATTGCTGACGTGACAGCAGGTCGACGCGCACCCACTTTCTTCACACAGACGTTGTCCTGCAGCTGTGGAGACCGTCTGGTTTCGGGCGGCTTGGCAGGCGTGATTGTGTCGATGTCCATGCCCGAGAGCAGTTGGGCCATCAATGTAGGTTCGGGGATTGGCCGATTGCCAAAGCCGCGGAAAGAGATGCACCGGCCATTGATGTTGACCGCTAACCTGATACTGTGCTTGTGAGCGTACCGACGGTAAACAGTGTCGAGGTATTTTTCTTGCGCCGGATTGAGCACGTCGGAGAATTCAACTTCTGCGACGATATCTCCTTTGGGAACGGGTTTTTGGGCGATGGTAACTTTTTTAATTGAAGGGAGCTGCATTTTTTTCTCCAGAAATTGAGATTTCCTTGTTTTCTGCCTTATTTTGTCAAATAAACTACCAATAAAATATAGCCCAGAAGTACACATCTGTCAATATCGTACCAGAGAAGAATTATGAGTATAATGAATGAATTATTCCTTGTCTGAACCTGGACGTATTTTTATTATGCACATCGATAAAATATTTCCAGCTTTTTGTAACGGCAACGTCGTGTCTGCTGATCAGATAATGCTCAGCCCTTCCGATCTCGGGATGCTGCGCGGATTCACCATTTTTGATGTGATGGTTGTTGAGCATGGTCAGGCCTTTCTCTGGGAGCGGCATTATGACCGCCTGGCTGCCTCGGCTCAGTCTATCGGACTGACAGTGCCGCTTGACAAGGCGGCCTATGGAAAAGCTTTGATCGAATTGATCGAGGCGTCGTCGACCCCGGAACTGGTACTGCGAACAGTGCTTTCTGGTGGTCCCAGTGAAAACGGATTTACGCCTGAACCTGGTCGAGAGACTTTCTATATCCTTACGGAAGAACGCCATCGTCTGCCGGAGAGCGTCTATCGGGAAGGAGTGAAGTTGATCACTCTGCCGTATGAGAGATATCTCCCGCAGGTGAAATTCGCCAATCACGCCATCTCCATCTGGGATCTCGAACGGCGGAAGCGCGAGGGGGCTTTCGATACGCTCTACATCGCCAATGGGAATATTTCCGAAGCATCACAGGGGAACGTTTTTCTCGTGAAGGATGGGGTGCTTGTCACGCCCCGTGAGGAAGTGCTTTGGGGCATCGTACAGGGACTGGTGATGGAATTGGCCGAAGCGGCCGGTATTTCGACTGAGTGGCGGAGCGTTTCCCTTGAAGACCTTTTGGCGGCCGATGAAGTTCTGTTGACCGGAAGCAGCAAGGGCATCGTTCCCGTCGTGGATATCGACGGACGGACTATCGGGACCGGACGACCAGGCGTCATCTGTACTCGGCTGAGAGCGGCTTATGCGCAGTGTATCGATTCCGGAAAGTAGGGTCCTGAAATCGGGATTCGAAAACGGCTCCCAGGCTTGAGATTCGGGAGCTGTTCAATGGGACGATGATTCGGCAGTGGAAACTTCGGACCAAATCCGGAAAAGTGGTTTCGTGGTGTCCTCGGCAGGAGTCGAACCTGCGTTTCCTCCTTCGGAGGGAGGTGTCTTATCCGTTATACGACGAGGACGCTTCATTTCTTGCAAAAAACCGGGCGATCCGCTCCGGTACTCCCTTGTGAGGAGACATCGCGGGCCCGGATTTTCAGGTGCGCTTGGCAGGAATCGGACCTACGACCTTCTGGACCGCAACCAGACGCTCTATCCACTGAGCTACAAGCGCAAACGGCTCTGTTTTCCGTATCGACCGTTCACCTCGGAAAACAAAGTTAAATATGCAGGAATTTCTCGAGGATGTCAATCATGCTTGGGTCATGAGGTTCTTCGCGGAGGTGTTCGCGAAGCAAGCGGCGGACGGTGGCCCGGTCAAGATCGCTGAGCGGCACGTGTACGTGGGAGACGAGCCGGCCTCGGGTGTGAAGCGAGAGCAACCCATCGAGCGGCGCATCAGTATGGATGAAGAACGATTGGATCGTATCGAAGGCGTAGAATTCGTCATGGGTGAGGACACCCCGGCTGGTGATCGCGAAGTGATAGATTTTCGGTTCGGCGATATGGAGGAGATACCCGGTGATGCCGGCGAGGATGAAGGTGATTGCCATGATGGGGCTATCGGTATAGAGCGCCCAGGCGATGATGAGGACGAGGGTGATGGTGATGATAACCTGCGATTTCGGTCCCAGTTCGAAGGTATCGTGCTCGGGCGCGCTCCACTCGAGGAGTATGTTCCCGAAATACGGCGAGAGCGGTCTGTGTTCCATAGGTTTGTTTTGGTGGTTGCGTCGTTCTTCCACTATACCACAAAATATTTACAATCCGCTGCCCGCTTGCTAGGATTCCGGGTGTGATATGGAAGCGTGGCCGAGTGGTTGAAGGCAACAGTCTTGAAAACTGTCGTACCCGAAAGGGTATCAGAGGTTCGAATCCTCTCGCTTCCGCCAAAATTGGAAATCGGAATTAACTGACTCTCTTGTGTTGTTGGCGGCGAGTAATATTGAGCTCGGGTTATGAGGGGCGACTCGGGCCTGAGTGATTTTCGAGAGAATCCTTTCTTCGGGATGTAATCGGAAAACGTTATGTCATATAAAGCCATCGGGTTCGATTACGGGGGAGTGATATATGGCGCGCCCGGGTCTGTCATGATGCAGGCCGCCGCGGATTTTTTGGCGGTGCCGATCGATACTCTGCGAACGGTCTTTTTCGCGAACAACCATTATCTGAATGTCGAAAAATCAATGAGTTGGGTGGAACTCTGGCAGTATATCGCCCGAGAGCTGAATCGATCGGAGAAGCAATCCGATATCGCGCGTTTTATCGATGAATGGGATAGAAATCAGGTTGTAGACAAGGATATGATCCGTCTGATAGGCGAATTACGGACGAATGGGTACAAGATTGGTTTGCTCAGCAATTACGCCGAAGGTTTGCGCGAACGTCTTGCTTTGCAGGGAATTGCTCAGTATTTTGACGCAATTGGCATCTCTTCGGAAATGGGCGCGATGAAACCCCAGCCGGAGGCGTTTCTTCGGTTTTGCGATATGCTCGAGGTGCGGCCGCAGGAATTAGTTTTTATCGATGATAGCGGAAAGAGCCTGGTCAGTGCGGAAGCGGTCGGGTATACTCCGATTCTGTTTCGAAGCTTCGCTGAGCTAAGGAAAGAGCTTGCAGTCCTTGGCGTGGTATGTTCCGGAGCATCGTGACCAAATGCTGGTTTTTTTGAGAGAGAGGTGTGAATCCTCTTGTTTCTGCAAAAGGTGAAAATCGGAATTGGAAACCGAAAACAAGAGTGTCGCGCGGTCGGGCTATGGTGCTTGCAGGGAAGTGTCATGTGCGGGAGGGATGTGTTTTCGGTGTTCGTTCTGGTGCGCGCTGATATCCATGGTTATTTTAAAGATAATCAGGATGGCGAGTGCGAGAATTGGCGTACCGAGAGTTTGGACCATGAAAGCGCCTGCTATCATACTTACGTGAAGCGCGGTAATTCGCGCGTAAGGGCTGACGAAGAGGATGGCCACTGGTATTTTTCGGTACTCTTCGTGTCCGATGAAATTGGTGCGATATGAAATCGCATGACTTATTAAGAGGGGAATGATTCCTACTGCGAAGCTGAGCGGGTTGAGATCGGAGGGCCCGAAGATAATGAAGACGAATGTCCCGTGCACGACCGTGAAAAGGCCATAGTGGCAGAAGAAAAAAATCATGAATGCGAGGCGAGATACGGATGTTTGTTCATCCGTATAGGTTTTGTTTTTGGATAATGCGCTCGGATCCACAACCATTTCAGCCCGATGCATCTTGAGAAGATTGAATACGCCGATGATGATGTTTTCGAACCAGTAGAGAAACATAATTCCGAAGAGAGACCATCCGAAAAACACTACTCCAAAGAGTGGGATGAGATTCGCTATGGTCAGGGTCCACTCGCTGATTCGCAGAGGGGATTTGCTGGTGAAGTAATCTATCAAACGAGATTTCATGTATGATATTGTATCATATGTTCGCGGGTGTCCGCATTCAACGGGGAGAGCGTGGATTGAGGGTTCGTGCTGGAATTCGATGATCGTTATTTTGAGGTGGTATACTAGGGACATATGAAACAAAAGCTCACTATTGCAGTTGCTGATTTCTCGCCCTTCATCATGAGCGACGGCGGACAGTACCGAGGATTCGAGATCGATCTCTGGGAAAGGATCGCCGAGGAAATCGGTGTCGGTTTCGAGTATCGGAAATGCGATTTCAAGGAAGTCCTTCCGTTGCTCGAGGCGCATCAGGCGGATGTCGGACTGGCCGGGATCACCATCACCGAGGAGCGCGAGAAGCATATCGATTTTTCTCATGAGACGCTCGACTCGGGTTTGCTCATCGCCGTGAAGAAGGATAGGAACAAGCCGAAGTTTTTCGAGACGATCGAAACGATTGTACGAGAAGGAGGCAGGTTGTTGCGGTCGGCGGCATTTGGAATCGCGATTTTCATCGTGTTGGCCGGAAACGTGCTCTGGTTCGCCGAACGGGGAGTGGATACATTCGATCGACAGTATTTTCCGGGGATTTTTGAGGCTTTCTGGTTGACGGTAGTGTCGATGTCGACGGTCGGTTTCGGGGACTACATTCCGGAGACATGGTTCGGCAGGATCGTGACCACGGGAATCATTTTCAGCGGGGCGGTCATTTTCGGGCTTTTGGTTGCTCAGGTATCTGCCTTCTTGGCCGTGAGGAAGGTCAAAGGGGAAATCAATACGAGCCGCGATCTGTATGGGAAGAAAGTGGCGACGGTCGCCGGATCGACGAGTATCGACGTGCTGAGACGGGTCAATGCGGAAATCATTCCGGTTTCCGGCGCCAATGAAGCATATGGAAAACTCAAAGAGGGAGCGGTGGATGCGGTAGTCTTCGATGCGCCGGTCGCGATATATTACGCGAAGAATGACCGGGATAGGCAGATCGAGGTCGTCGGGGAACTGTTCGAGAAGCAGAAGTACGGCATCGCGCTTCGCGAGGGGAGCGAATGGCGCGAACCGATCAACCGGGCCATACTCAAAATCGTCGAATCGGGTCGGTATGACGCTTTGTACAAGAAATGGTTCGGCGAAAACCTGACGATGGAAGTATAAGTATCTGTCTCAAATCTCACCGCGTGAATAAGCAAAAGACAAGCGCTTGTCGGTGAAAACGAGAGAATTTCGGCTGCAAACCTTTCAAAGCTTGTCAGGTTACGAAAGTAACCCTCCGTACTTTTCAAGGTTTTCGCACGAAATTCTCTCGTTTTCCCTCGACA
>JAUPWI010000073.1 GCA_030916545.1 Patescibacteria group bacterium
CTGTACGTCGTTGTTCACTACCTTGGTGTTTGGCTGGCAATTTGGAAATAATTTTTTTTGCCGATCTTATCCGTTTGGCAGAGTGATGAATATTTTTACAGCATTGTGATTATGAATTGGTTTCTTCTCGCCTTCGCCGCCGCCCTTCTTACCGCGGGTCATACGATGTTAGAAAAAAAAGCTGTATCGGAAGGGCGTACATTGGAAGTCTCATGGATTCTTGCCCTTGTGAACGCGATTTTTTCGATACCGTTTTTCTGGTTCGCTGATTTCTCAGGCATCACTCTTCCCGTTGTCGGCTATATTTTCATTGCCTCGGTGTTTGGAGCGAGTGCGCTTTTTCTTGCGACCAAAAGTCTCAAACATACGGAGGTGAGTGAGTCTTCACCATTTTTCGCTCTTTCTCCGTTGGTCGCGGCAACCCTCGCTTTTCTTTTTCTTCATGAAAAAATCACCGGGAGTCATTTCATAGGATTCATTTTGATGGTGGGTGGGATTTTTTTTCTTGAGTTAAAGAATTTTCGATTGTTATCAGGAATCTTTGCCAAAGGAAGGGAAAAATATGTATTGTACACGCTAACAGCAGTTCTCCTGTTTGGCGTGAGTTCTCTTTTTGATCGTATTATTTTATCGATTTATGAGATAGATACACTCGCTTTTCTGGTATTGATACATATGTTTCTCGCAATACACTTTTCTGTGATTTTTCTTCTACAGCCGATTTCAAAAAAGGAGCTGGTATCAAGTCTGCGAGAGAATTGGTATTTGATTATCTTGCTTGGTATTATCACGTATCTCCAGCGATATTTTTATGCGAGTGCTATTCAGGTGGCGATGAGTCTGGGTATGGTGGCTGCTGTGAAACGATTGTCCTCCCTTTTTACCGTCATTATTGGAGGGAGCCTGTTCCATGAACATGACGTGGTCCGTAAGACAATAGCGACGATGATTATTTTGTTTGGATTGGTACTCCTGGTATGGTGAACAATTCACATTGTCTCTTTTTGAGCAGAGGCGTCTCCCTCAATGAAAGTACGATACTGGCTTGACTAGGGGGCGTTTTTTCGATAGGGTGTGAGTCACAGTTCTTTTGAGGGAGGGGGTTAATAGTGAATGATAAAACAGCTCTTATTGTCGGTGTCGGACTGCTCTTGTACCGTACCTTGCCGAATGGGACAATGCAAATTCTTGTGGTGCGGGAAAATCGCGCGAAACCCCTGATTGGGAAAGAAGCTGGTATGCTGAGTTTTCCTTTGGAGACTCAGGAGATCCAGGATGAGGAGAGTGTCATCCGGACAATGCAACGGTGCGCCGGAGAGGAGCTTGGCATTTCGCCGGATCAGATGACTGACTTTTTTCCGGTGGCGATGGAGTTCCGTCTTTTTCCGGAGGTCGAAGAAATCGATATCATCACCCGGTATGGCATTGCGCGGTATGTCGGTATTCCTGAGTGTGCTTTCTGTTCGTCAACGAGAGAAACGCAAGTGGTCGGTTGGATGACGGTGCCAGAGCTGCTCAAACAACCATTGATAAGAGTTGAGACTCAGCCGATTTGTGAACATTTCCTGCGGGAGATGCCACATCGTCAAGGGTGGTAAGAAGAGCTGGAGCGGTTGCGGAGGGAGTCGTCAAGACGGCTCTCTTTTTTTGTCTCAAAACTCGATAGTCGTGTGAGGGAAAGGGAGTCCGAGGAGAATATTCCGGTAATGCTTCGCCTTGAGGCCATTGAATACCTCAACGGACTGGACAGAGGAATGGCGAAGCGGGACGAGCTTTTCGAGTTTGCCGCCGAGTCCGCCAGTCACGTCGACAGAGTGCGAGTCAGAAATACCAGATTGCGCGCCGAGCTGATCGAAGTCGAGGTGTTCGATAAGTGAAGCCTCAGGGAAGCGGTGCGGATCTTCGGTGAAGATACCGTCGATGTCGGAAGCAAAACAGATTCTTTCGGCTGAAAATTGCCGGGCGAGAAAAGTGGCGATAGTATCGCCCGAGCAGACGGAAAAATTAAGCTTCGTGTCAGGCACCATCTCACCGTAGAGGAGTGGAATCTGTCCGCGGGTGAGCGTATGAGCTATCGTGTCGGTCGAGAAGCGCTCGAGGACAGTGTCGTTTTGGATAATAATGGAGGCGCTGTGCACTGGGACAACCGGAAGTCCGGCATTGACGCAGATATCCGCAAGTGTGGCATTCAGCCTCTGATTAGCTCGTTGGGAGAGGAGTGCGGCTTTGATTTTCTCCGGATCATTTCCGGTGCCATGCTTCAAATCGAAATCATGTGCGAGCCGGTGCCCGGCCGATCCGGACCCGTGGATGAGGATGAGCCGACATGGTTTCTCCCTGAGGCTCGATTGGAGCGTTTGGGCGACTTTTCGCATGAGTGAGATGCGGACAGACAGCCTTTCGTGATTTTTGTAGGTCGCGACGCTACCGCCTATCTTGAGGATGGTGAGAGGGAAAGTCATATGAAGAGAGCATATCCCAAAAAGACTGCTCGTGCTAGCGGTTTGAGATGAAAAAGGCTTGCATTTGCGTGAAAAGAAACATTTGGCTATACTCAACCCTATATGACTCATCACGGTAAAACCAGGACACAATTCATCCTCATTCTCCTCCTCGGTTTGACCGCTGGCGTGATTGCGTACCCGCAAATCACCTGGTTTCCGGCATCGGTCAACTGGATTGAGGAGCGCTTTAAGCTTAATCTTGGTCTTGATCTCCAGGGCGGCATACATCTGGAGTACAAGGCCGATGTGTCGCAGGTCCCGAGCGGAAAGGTCGGGGAGGCGCTGGAGGCTGCGGAAGCGGTAATCGAGCGTCGGGTCAATGCCTTCGGTGTTGGGGAGCCGCTCGTCCAACAATCGAGTGTCGGAACGGATTACTACATCATCGTCGAGCTCCCGGGTGTTAAGGACATCGAACAGGCGAAGAAGGCGATTAAGGAGATGCCGCTCTTGGAGTTTCGTGAAGAAGCCGGGCCTGAGGCGGCGGCAGAGCTGAATGCCTACAATGACTCCAACAAGCAGCAAGCGGGTGATATTTTGAAACAAGCCCTCGCGGGGGATGATTTCTCGATGCTGGCGAGTGCCAATAGCGCCGATCCGGGATCGAAGGATTCCGGAGGGGATCTCGGATTCACCACCAAGGGGACATTTGTCGAAGCATTCGATGCGGTGTTGTTTGATGAGAATCTCAAATCAGGTGTGGTATGGCCGGAGCTGGTCGAGAGTCAGTACGGTTTTCACATCATCAAGAAAATCGAAGAAAAGGGTGAGGGTGAGGGCAGGGAAGTCCGTGGCGCACATATCCTGCTTCCGAAATATACCCTGGAACAGTTTCCTGATCTCCAGTACAAGGCGACGGGTCTGACGGGAAAGAATCTTAAGAATGCTTCCGTGAGTTATCAGGGCCAGGGCGTCGGTGCACCCCAGGTCGCGCTGCAGTTTGATGATGAGGGGACCACGCTCTTCGCTGATCTGACACAGAGGAATGTCGGGAAGCAGATCGCCATTCTGATTGATGGTGTAATTGAGACTGCCCCGACGGTTCAGACTGAAATCCTGAACGGGCAAGCGGTCATTACGGGGGATTATACGATTTCCGAAGCCAATGCCTTGGTTAAGCGATTGAATGAAGGTGCCTTGCCAGTACCAATTAGCCTCGAATCACAACAGAGTATTGACGCGTCGTTGGTTGATGAAGCCTTGGAGCAGAGTTTGTTTGCCGGTCTGATGGGGCTCGTGGCCGTGGCTGTTTTCATGATTTTCTATTATCGTTTTCTTGGTCTCGTTTCCGTCGTGGCGCTGGTATTTTATTCGGCTATGCTCCTCGCAATCTTCAAGCTTTCGGCATATACCCCGTTCGGCATCACGTTGTCCCTTTCGGGTATCGCCGGTTTCGTTCTGTCGATCGGTATGGCGGTGGATGCCAATGTCCTCATCTTCGAGCGTACCCGTGAAGAGTTGGCCTACGGGAAGAATATCTGGAAGGCGCTCGATGAGGGTTTCCGACGCGCGTGGCCGAGCATCCGCGATGGGAATTATTCGACCCTGATCACGACATTTATCCTGATTGGAATGGGAACTGGTTTCGTGAAGGGCTTCGCACTCATCCTGACCATCGGCATCCTGCTCTCGATGTTCACGGCCGTGGTGCTGGTCCGAGTCGCGCTCCGCTTCCTAATAGGACACTGGGCAGAGAAGCGACCATGGCTCATCCTTCCGAAGGGAAAAATTTTTGACACAGACTGACCGTTATGATGCAGATTATCCAGCGGAGAAAATACGCATACGCTTTCTCGCTTGTCGTGATGGCACTTTCGATGGCGGCGATCGCCGTGTGGGGCTTGCGATTAGGTATTGATTTCAAGGGCGGGACGCTCATGGAAGTGCAATTCATGGCCGAGCCAGAACCGGAAGTCAGACAGATACTCGATACGCTTGAGCCGATCGGTCTTCAGAGTCTCACCGTACAGCCGACGGAGAATCGCGCAGTACTTCTCCGGTATCTCTCTTCGGATGAGAATGCCAATGACCAGGTGCTCGAAAAACTGCAGGGACTTGATGCTGATGTGAAGCAGCTTCGAACCAATTTCATCGGTGGTTCGGTGTCCAGTCAGATCAAGAAAAACGCCATC
>JAUPWI010000074.1 GCA_030916545.1 Patescibacteria group bacterium
ATCATCGGTATCGCGCATACGCGCTGGGCGACACACGGGAAACCGTCCGAGAAGAACGCTCATCCGCATACGGATTGTGCCAGACAGGTCGCGGTGGTACATAATGGCATCATCGAGAACTATCGAGAACTGAAGGAGGTGCTGGAAAAACAAGGGCATACCTTTCGATCTGAGACGGATACGGAAGTTATCGCGCATGTCCTCGAGGAGGAGATGAAGGCTGACTCGTTCGAAGGGGCATTCGTCAAGACACTGAAGCGTCTCCGAGGTGCCTACGCTATTGTCGCGGTTTCCGCGGAGCATCCGAAGATGATGCTCGCGGCCCGGCTTTCGAGTCCGCTCGTGCTCGGTATCGGGGAAGGTGAATCATTCCTTGCGTCCGACGTTTCGGCCCTGGTCGGCGACGTGAAGCGGGTCGTGTATCTGGATGACGGTGAGATGGTGGTACTCGGGGAGGATGGATACGTCGTGAAGACGCTCGCGAATCGGAAACAGAAAAAGGAAGAGATACCCCTCGAATGGGATCGGTCTCAGGCGGAGAGAGGAGGATTTCCTCATTTCATGCTGAAGGAGATTTTCGAGCAGCCGAAGAGTTTCGCCGATGCGTTGCGCGGACGATTGATTCCTGAAGAAGGGCGGGCCCGGCTCGGAGGACTGCGGGCGGTGGAGAAGCGCTTACGATCCATTGATCGCGTCATCATCGTCTCATGCGGTACGTCGTACCATTCCGGACTGGTCGGCGAATATATGCTTGAAGAGTATGCTGGTATTCCGACGGAAGTCGAGATGGCTTCCGAATTCCGGTATCGGAAACCCTTGCTTGGAAAGAAGACGCTTGTCGTCGCGATCTCACAGTCTGGGGAGACCGCGGATACCTTGGCGGCTATCCGGGAGGCGAAGGAGAAAGGCGCCCTGACGATCGGTATCGTGAATGTCGTCGGCTCTTCGATTGCCCGGGAAACCGACGCCGGCGTGTATTGTCATGCGGGACCGGAAATCTCCGTCGCGTCGACGAAAGCGTTCACTTCGCAGCTCGCCGTACTCACACTTCTGTCATTGTATCTGGGTCGGCAGCGCGGATTATCTCTCGTACTGGGACAGCGCATCATCAAGGAGCTTCTGCTTGTGCCTCGACATATGGAACGCATATTGGAACAGGCACCAGTAATCAAGAAACTGGCCAAGAAGTACGCGAAGCAATCACACTATCTCTATCTCGGTCGGAAGTACAACTATCCGAATGCGCTCGAGGGCGCCTTGAAAATAAAGGAGATCGCCTATGTACCGGCGCAGGGCTATCCGACGGGAGAGATGAAACATGGGCCGATCGCTCTCATCGATCCTTCCGTGATGGCGGTCATGATGGTACCGCAGGACAGCGTGTATGAGAAGAATATGAGCGGCATGCAGGAGGTGCTCGCCCGCGGAAGTCGGGTACTCGCGATCGGAACCGAAGGTGATGCCGGATTGGCCAAGCAGGCGACGGACACACTTCTGCTTCCGAAGACGCTCGAAATGCTTTCGCCGACGCTCGCCGTGATTCCTCTGCAGTTGTTCGCCTATTTCGTCGCCGTGGAGCGCGGTTATGATATCGATCAGCCGAGGAATCTCGCCAAGTCGGTGACGGTAGAATGAGAAATCGTCGGAGTCGCTTTTTTGATGAAGGGAGTGATATGGAGAGAAATTTTTTTCTCGCGATGTGTTCAGAAACACCAGCATCAAAAAAAGATTTCTCTCCATATCGCGAAGTATGTGGGGGATACGGATGGGTGACGTACCGAGAAGTATGAGCATCGAAAAAAATTTCTCTCTGCATCCTCAGTATCTCTCTCTCAAATCTCACTGCCAGAGAGAAGTAAGTATCTATCTCAAATCTCATGTCGAGGGAAAACGAGAGAATTTCAAAAAAGGAAGGAGCGAGGATTGGAGGGAAGCGAGGTTTTGGGGTAGAATGCCCTATGTTATGAAATAACCGTTTCTGATATGCTCCGCACGATTATTCCAGAGTATCTGCCGCTTGAGCGACCGCTCATTATCTTCGATCTTGAAACGACCGGACTGACGGCCGGTGAGGACCATATCATCGAGATCGCATATGAGAAGATCCTGCCGAACGGGGAAATCGTCGAGTACTGCCAACGCTTGAATCCGGGACGTCCGATACCAGCGGTAGCCACGAGTATCAATGGGATTCGCGATGAGGACGTGAAGGATATGCCGAGTTTCGCCTCGCTGTGCTTCGAACTCTGGAACGCGTTTGATGGAGCGGATGTGGGTGGATTCAATATTACTGGATTTGATCTGCCATTTCTTAAGGGTGAGTTTGCTGCAGTAGGGAAGAATTTCGATTATTCCGGGAAAAAAGTTCTGGACGCGAAGGTTCTGTATCACAAGATGGAAGCGCGGGATATGATGACGCCGCGTACCCTGTCGGCTGCGTGCAAGCTGTACTGCGGACGGGAGCATGTGAGCGCCCACACTGGTGCCGGGGACGTGCGCACGACCGTTGAGATCCTAGAAAAACAGCTGGAAAAATACCCGGAATTCCGGGACTGGAACTATATCGCGGAGCTGCATGGCAACAAGAGGCTTCTTGAATCGGTAAAGACCGAGCATGCCCCGTTGGTCACTCTGCCTGTACAATCGACGGGGACGCTTTTTTAGCATCTGTCCTATGGAAAAACAGCTTATTCTCTTCGGAGCTCAGCACTTGTATCTGGCTATCGCGATCTCAGCGGGAATTTTCGTGTACTCTAGACCGAAGGAGCTCCGTCTGAAGCTGCTTCTCTCCTTGGTGATCGCGTTTCCGCTCACGTATCTGGTCGCAAAGATCGGGAGTGCCTTTTTTGAGAGCCCGCGTCCGTTCGTACTTTCGGGAATCCCTCCGCTTCTTCCTCATGCGGCCGATAATGGTTTCCCGTCGGATCACACACTCCTCTCCGCGGCCTGTGCGGCTTTGATCTTGTGGAGCGGGAAGAGACTGGGAATCGTGCTCATGGGAGCGGCTTTTCTCGTCGGGTATGCGCGCGTGCTCGCGGGCGTGCACCACCCGGTGGATGTCATCGGGAGCATGGTAATTGCAACCGGAGTAGCCTGGGTAGTGTGGCGGTATGTGGTACCGAGGGTGCTGGGGAGGTATTTTTCGGAGAAAATGGATAAATCGTAGTGTTTCAGAGCGTATGCAGTTGTTGCGCGGAAAACTGGTGGCTGATCGAATTCATGTCGAAATTCGAGAACGAGTCGGTCAATTGTCGGTCCAACCGAAGTTGGCCGCGATTCTCGTGGGGGATAATCCTGCTTCGCATTTGTACGTGAGTCTTAAGGAGAAGGAGGCGAAGATGGACGGAATAGCCTTCGAGAAACACCTGTTCGTTCCGGGTGCCGGGGAAGATGAGGTCGTGTCGATGATCGCACGACTGAATGACGATGTGAGTGTGCATGGAATCCTGATTCAGTTGCCGTTGCCGAAGGGATTCGATACAGATCGTATCGTCGGGTCGGTTGATCCGGAGAAGGACGCGGATGGGTTCCATGCCAGGAATATCTCGGCTTTTTTGGACGGAGATGTTTCCCGGATTCCCGTTTTTCCCGAGGCACTTATCGAAATGCTGCTTTCGAGCCAGCAGCCGCTTGCGGGACAGTCGGCGCTCTTGGTCGTGAACTCCGAGCATTTCGGCCGGGTGATGCTGAAAGCTTGTGAAAATCAGGGTCTTGTCGGACGGCTTGTCTCTTCGGAACGGCTGCTCGCGGAAACGGAGATGACACTTGAGGCCCGGGTAATCATGAGTGCGTGCGGTATTCCGGGTCTGATCAGGAGGGCGAATATTCTCCCGAATGCCATAATCATCGATGGTGGAATCGCGAAGGATGAAACGGGTAAGACGGTCGGTGATGTCGATAGTGAGAGCATGATGAACGAAACAGGATTCCTTTCTCCGGTTCCGGGAGGTGTCGGGCCAATCACCATCGCCTGCCTGCTTCGGAAAGTGGTCACCTTAGCGACAGAGAAGCAAAAACACCCGGCGTAATCCGGGTGTTTTTTTTGCCTGTAGATTCAGTGCCGCGGGAGAGACTCGAACTCTCATGATATCGCTATCGCGGGATTTTGAGTCCCGTATGTCTACCATTCCATCACCGCGGCTCTTCTTTATAACGTATCAAGATATGCCCTACCCTGTCCACTTTTGAGGAATTTTTCACGAAACCTTGCTGATTGGTAATCGGGAAAAGTTTCGATATGTAAGACCAGGAAAGGGGCGAATGCTCGTTTGTTTTTTGTATGTTCCGCAAATCTTTTTTTAAAATCATTCGTTATGCCGACATAACGGTATTTTTTCAGTCGACTCTGAATGACGTACACAGTAATCACATCCTCTCGCTTACTCTTTATTGTTCCCGTATGGTCGTCTGAGGCGACCAAGTCTACCTTTACCCGCCTCTGGCGGGATTCCATCACCGCGGCTTTTTTTACGAGAAGATTGATCGGAACAGGAAAGCAACCATTTTCTTCGCTGCATGTTCGGAAACATGGGGCATCAGAAAAAGCTTGCTTTCCCGTTCCGATCACATCAGTATATCGAACAGATTCTGATATGCAAGCCTCTCTCAGCATAGGAAATTGAAGTGTGGCTGTCAATCAGATATACTGTATGAGTGCAGAAAAACTTCTCTCTCCGTGATAATGTAATATGTCTCAAATTTTAGGATTTGTCAATCAGAAGGGAGGTGTCGGGAAAACGACATCGACGATTAACGTGGCCCGTTATCTGGCTGAATTCGGTAAGCGCGTATTGTTGGTCGATCTGGATCCGCAGGGGAATGCTTCTTCGGGTCTCGGTATCGAGAAGGAGGGGATCGAGAAGAATCTCTACCATGCGATGATCATGGGCGCTCCTCCCCAAGAAATCATCTACGCGACCGATACGGAAGGGTTGCATATCATTCCGGCCGCGCAGGATCTGGCAGGGGCAGAGATAGAGATGATTCATCTTGATGGACGTGAGTTTCGTTTACATAATGTGTTACGAGTACTTCGTCCGCACTATGATTACATTTTGATTGATAGTCCTCCTTCCCTTGGTCTCTTGACTATTAACGGTTTGGTGGCGAGTGATGGGGTCATCGTTCCGGTGCAGACCGAGTATTACGCGCTCGAAGGATTGTCACAGCTGCTCGGGACCATCGATTTGGTCCGGGAACGTCTGCAGCCCGAATTGAAAATTTTCGGAGCTCTTCTGACCTTATATGATCGACGGAATCGTCTGGCTCGACAGGTAGTCAATGAGGTCCGTGCGCATTTCCCGGGGCCGGTATTCGAAAATGTCATCCCTCGCTCGGTCCGTCTCGCCGAGGCTCCGTCATTCGGGAAATCGATCCTCGATTTCGATGCCTTTTCCAAAGGAGCCCGTGCTTATAAGGGGGTGGCTCGTGAAATCATCGCTCGGGAACCGCCCGTGGAGACGGAAGAAGAGTGAATGGCGGACGGTATCGGATGATTCGGGGGGGAGTTGATGATTCAGTCATTCCGATCTAAGATAAGAGCAATCCTGGGTGGAGTAAAAGAAAAAATATGGCACAGCAATATGGGTTAGGGCGCGGACTTTCTTCGCTCATTCCACCTAAAAAACCGGAAATGTCGGGCGTTCCTCAGAATGCGGCGGGGAGTCAGAATGTAAATCCCTCCGTTTCATCGCCTCAGCCTGTCGTGAAGCAGTCAGCTTCCCAATCACCTTTTGTCATCAATCCGGTACAGCGGGCGGGTATGCCGGAAGTGGATTCCCCAGTCGTTCCGAAAGTCGTTTCCCGGGCGGAACCGATCGTACCTTCCCGTTCGGAAGTCGTTCTGCCATCGGAAGAGGTGATTCCGGAGAAGCCGGCGATCCCGGTACCTCCCGTTTCCGCCGTACCTGCTCCCACACCTCTTCGCACGCGTTTCGACCAAGGAAGCATCACGAACGCATCGCTTCACAAGATCGTCCCGAATCCGGAGCAGCCTCGGACTCAATTCGATAAGGAGAAATTGGCCGAATTGGCGCAATCTATCAAAGAGCATGGCATACTTCAGCCGCTCGTGGTCACGCGCAGCGGAGACGGGTACGAGCTGATCGCCGGTGAGCGTCGATTGCAGGCGGCGAAACTCGCGGGTCTGACGGAAGTGCCCGTCATCATCCGGAGCGCGGATGAACGGACTAAGCTCGAGCTCGCCATCATTGAGAATACTCAGCGGCACAACTTGAATCCGATCGAAGAGGCCAAAGCATATTTACGATTGATGGAAGAATACGGATTACATCAAGAAGAAGTGGCAAAAAAAATGGGCAAGAGCCGAAGTTTAGTAGCAAA
>JAUPWI010000008.1 GCA_030916545.1 Patescibacteria group bacterium
ACGATTAAGAATCGTATCAATGAAGCCGACAGGAGGCTCGTAGGTGCCCTTGGCACCATCTGACTGCCCCTTGTTGAAGCTTTCCTGCTCTGATGTACTGGTACTCATGACCTTCTCCTTGCGCCAAGCGCATCGGTACTGCTCGCCTCAGTTTCCTCTTCACAGCGCTGCTATAAAGATCGAGACACCTCAATATAATCCAACACCGAAAAAAGCGCAAGTACTTGTACTGCGCTTCAATGGCGATATCCTTTGCCTCTCCCTACGTATCAACCCTGGTCCTCACTAGCAAGAAGTCCTTCGAGCTGGTCGAGCGCCATGGAATATCCCTCCTGCATACCCAAAGAAAGGATTTTCTCGAGATCGTCCGCACTCGGAAAAACGACAGTAGACACGAGCCGGGTCCCGTCGCCCTCAGCCAAAAATTCCGTCTTCCAGGCCATATTCGGCATATCGGTGGTCCGCTCTCCGTTCTCGTCACAGAAGTAATCGTCTCCCGAGAAACTCTTCCCTGGATCGATGCTCCGATAGTCGATACGGCAATAGCTCTTCGTACCATCCGGTCCAAGCATGTAGTAGCGCCAACTTCCACCCTCGCGGAAATCGAGGGACTGCGTCATCGCCTTCCACGGTTTCGGCGCCCACCACTCCCCGAGCCGTTCACCCTTCGTATGCGCCTCCCAGACCCGGTCAGGAGCAACAGCAAACACCCGCTCCGCGACAAACGTCGCCTTCTCCGCATCCTTCCGAAAAATAGTCTGATTCATAGGAATGATATGTATGATTTAATTCAGGACTTTTATTATAACACCGAAACCACCCAGGCATCCGGACGAAACGATTTCCAAGGGGAAATCATAGGGGGCGCCAGACACGCCTCCTTCCGCCTCACGCGGTGAGCCACGGCTCAACCAACGAAAATTCCTTTCTACCAATATCGAACCTCGCGCGCACCCCGAGCGGCATCACCCACTGCGGATCGGTATGCCCGAAATCCATATTCGAGACGATCGGCAGATCGGGATGACCGAACTCATCACCAATCACCCGGACCAACATCTCGTCGAGCCCGCGCTTCTCTTCATCGGAATACTCCCTGGCTCGCCCGAACAGGATTCCGGACACCTTGTCGAATACTCCCTGCACGCCATAATTCATGAGCATATACCTGACCTGATCCAACGACGGCTTGCCCTCCGACGTCTCGAAAAAAAGGATTTTCCTGTCCCAGAAATCCCTGTCCGGCCAATACTCCGTCCCCTTCAGAAACTCCAACACCTCGATGCACCCGCCGAACAATCCGCCCTCCACGATACCCGACCCCTGCAAAACCCTCCAGCCATCGGAACGCCTCGGCTCCTTCACCTTTCCGAGATTCTCAGGGACACTCCAATCGGGATAACCGTCACTGTACGAATCAAACGGGACATATGTATATGAATCAGCCGGGTCAAACAGCATGCTCCGCACATGCTCGCGAAAACTCGCAGGCAAACTTTCCATTTGCGAGAAACCGGCAATGACCGACGGGCCATTGAACGTCACCAGCCCGAGCAGATGACAATAAGCATGTATCGCCGTCGTATCCGAATACCCCATGATGATCTTGGGATTCTTCGCGATAACATCCTTATCGAGGAAGCGTAGGATACGGACAGAATCATCACCACCGATCGAAGCGAAAACGGCTTTGATGTCCGGATCCGCAAACGCGTCGTTCAGATCTTTCGCCCGAAACTCCGGATGAGCGCGGAGAAATCCCGCGTCCGCCCGAGCGCTCGGATACTCGCGTATTTCCAGCCCCCACTCACGGAGCACCGCGAGTCCGTTCTCGTACACCCGAGGAAACACGCTCGGCCCACCCCACGAAGGCGACACGATAGCGACCACATCCCCCTTCCTCAACGCCTTCGGTCTCCTGTATTCCATATCGATATATATAACCAGTTACGTAACCCCTCCCGTGAAATCATCCGGCACCGACAGAATCGGAATTTTGAGAGATAACACCCGACTCATTAAAAGGTACCTTTAGCCCATTTTCTGCTCCCCCTTTATTTTTGCCCGCCTACTTGGGCTTCGCCCCCAAAACTTTTCGGCGGGACGGCGGGACTATTTAATATTAAGCTTTTCTCCTCTTTTTTCAAATGCCTCTTTTCCGCCTTCAAGTTTCAGCAATTCTTCTCTATTTTTTGTGTCCTCAATAGTTGTTTCAATAACTTCTGTTTGTCCAGATTCATTTTTCAAAATGAAAATTTTCTCTGCATCTCCATTGATTACAAAATTGGCGTTATGCGTAGCAAAAATAATTTGACGATCTGATTTTTTCTCTTTCAACAAAGGCACAAGATAATTCGCAATCAACGAGCTATCAAGATGAGCCTCTGGCTCATCAATGATGAGCGGATAATTCCCGAATAAGAGCAAAATAACAACCACAGCCGTGCATCTTTGCCCAAAAGAGGCTTGTTCAACATCGCGATCATCATATTTGACCTGAATTATCTTGTTCGATTTTACATCGTACAAATGCTTATCCCTAATCGATTGAAAAATTTGGAAATTTTTTTCATCCTTGAATACCTCGTCAAGAAATTTGATGTATTGTTTGTCATTTTTTTGAGTCTGTTTAACAGCATTTTTTACATCCTCGAATTTATTTGATGAAAATATATTCTTATTATCCGCAATATAATCACATACATATTTTCCTTTTTCGGAATCCTTAAAAGCTTCTTTGAACTTCTCGTAAAATTCTTTTGCTAAAGCATTCCACGCTTGATTTTCGTCAAAAGAGTATTCTAAAGAAATCTTTTTAATATCCTTGCCTTTGTTATTCTCATACTGCGTTTCTAGCAATTTTTGCAATGGATCGACTATCTCTTTTATTTTATTTTCGTAGCTTTCTTTATCAGCTTTTAATTTCGTAACAGTATCACCAAGGGTTGCTATAATCTTGTTTTTGCCTTCGATTTGAAAAGTAATTTGTTCAATTTCTTGTTCCAGGGCAACAATTTTCTGAGGTGCTGACTTTATTTGCTCAATATTATCTTCTGAAAAATTGCCCTTATTGAGTAATTTCTTTAATTCTTCTTCCAAC
>JAUPWI010000075.1 GCA_030916545.1 Patescibacteria group bacterium
AGAGAAGGTACCACTTGGCTTGCCAAAACGGGGAAAGAATGTTAGGTTAAAAATGATTACAAGGAGAATAAACGATTAAGAAGCACACCCCTATGGCCCTTCCGAAGCAGAGACATACCCACTATCGCCGTGACCGGGCCCGAAGAGAGCTCGAATTGACGCCGATTCAGACGAAGAAATGCGAGCAGTGCGGCGCGCCGGCCCTGTCTCATCGGGTCTGTCCGACCTGTGGCACCTACAAGGGTCGCACCGTGATCGATACGACTCCGAAGCGCAAAACCGTTGCGGCGGCCAAGGCCTAACTTTCAAGAAACGAGATTCCCCAAGTCCTTCAAAATCAAAACCATGGCCAACAGACATCTTCAGCGTTCAGTTGCAATGCAATCCCTGTTCGAGTGGGATTTCCAGGGTCAACATGATGATCAATCAATGGTGATTCTGAACCGGAATATCGCCGAGTTCGCTCCCGGAATCGACGAGACGATTTTCGCGAAACACCTGATAGAAGGGATTCTGCGGGAGCGCAAGATTATCGACTCGCTGATCGAAAAGTGCGCGCCGGAGTGGCCGCTCGAACAGGTGACCGTTGTCGATCGGAATATTCTCCGGCTCGGAATCTATGAGCTGATGTTTGGGAATTACGATGAAGTGCCGCCCAAGGTGGCTATCAATGAATCCATCGAGCTGGCCAAGTCATTCGGGAGTGATGCGAGTCCTCGTTTCGTGAATGGCGTCCTGGGGACTATCTATCGTGAGATGGGTGAGCCGCTCAAGAACGATGTCTCCGAGAATCATGCTCATTTCAAGCAACGAAAAGAAGAAAAGGCGATGGGAGACGGCGCCCTGCGAGAACTGACGGAGGACGTTTCGGACGAAGAGAAAGAAGCAGCGGCCTGAAGCCGGGAGAGCCATGATCGGGGGGGATTTCTCTCCGGATTGTGACCGGAATCCCAAGTCGCTTCATCTCACGCGCGATAGTCGGATTTTTTCAATCGGTCCTTGTTATTTTCTTTGGTTGTGGCCGAAGTGGAGCGGTTTCCAATGAATTATCGTTAAATGTGTGATCTCGGGTTTTCTATGTTCGATGTCGCGAATTTTGAGCAGCGCCTGGGTATCCGGGTGAAGAATAAGGCTTTCTTCCAGGAAGCCCTGATTCATCGTTCCTACCTCAATGAGCATCGCGGATGCACTTCGTCACACAATGAACGACTTGAGTTTCTCGGGGATGCGGTACTGGAGTTGGTCGTGACGGAGAACCTGTTCCATACCTATGACCGTCCGGAAGGCGAGATGACCGCGTGGCGGGCCGCCCTCGTCAACGGTGATATGTTGGCCAAGATCGGGCAGAGTCTCGGGGTGGATGATTTTTTGTTGATGAGTCGGGGGGAAGCCAAGGATACCGGACGGGCTCGGCAGTATATCGTGGCCAATGCCATGGAAGCGATCATTGGGGCGCTCTATCTCGATCAGGGATATGGGGCCGCACAGGCATTCATCACGACGCATATCCTGTCGCATTTGCCGGAAGTGCTCGATCAGAAACTGTATGCGGATGCGAAGAGCTTTTTTCAAGAGAAGGCTCAGGAGCATTTCGGAGTGACACCGACATACCGGGTTATCAAGGAATGGGGGCCGGATCACGACCGGCATTTCATCGCGGGAGTCTTCGTCGGCGAAGAATTGATCGCGGAGGGTGAAGGAGTTTCCAAGCAGGAAGCCCAGCGCGCCGCTGCCAAGCAGGCCTTGACAAATAAGGGTTGGTAGAGTATAATGAATATAGAGTACCTAACAGTTTTTTTTACCGGCCTGAAGTAGGCCTTTTTTTGGGAGAGGGACATGAAATACAGCCTGGTTTTTGTAGGCATCCTTGATGGGATATCCAATGTATTACTTCTGGGATTGCTCGTTCTCCTTCTGCTCGGAACAGGGATCGTCATCTGCCATGTACTTCTCGGTTTATTTTTTTTCCTCAAAGACGCCATTGAACGGCGTTGTTCGTCCTGATCGCTATCAATATCAGGAAAGAAGAAGAGAGGGGCGAGTACCATTGGTATTCGCCCCGATTTCTTTTCTTGGTTGAAATCGGATATACTCAAAATAACCTGATTCTGTGAGGCGAGTCTTTTTTGTTCATCGAAGTGACTGCGTGTTCCCGTGATTGTCCGATGGGGAGAAAAGACCGTTTCTCGATTCCGATAATTCGTTTCCAGGGAAGATGTTTCAAATGTAAACGGGGGAGTGTTTATGTATCTCAAGCGTCTTGAAATTTCCGGTTTCAAATCCTTCGCCAACAAGACGGTGTTGGATTTTTCGGCATCCTCGTCGGAAACCGCTTCTGGTCGGGGTATCACCGCCATCGTCGGTCCGAACGGTTCCGGGAAGTCCAATATCGCGGATGCCATCCGTTTCGCCATCGGCGAGCAGTCGTCCAAGAATCTCCGCGGAAAAAAATCCGAAGACGTCATTTTCGCCGGTACCGAGGGGAAGTCGCGGATGGGGAGCGCGGCCGTGACACTTCATTTTGATAATACTGATCAGCGAATTCCGATCGAATTTTCGGAAGTCTCGATCACTCGCAAGATCCACCGGAGCGGTGAGGGGGAATATCTGATCAACGGCAACAAGGTGCGTCTGCTCGATGTCGTCGATCTTCTGGCGAAGGCGGGCATCGGGAAGGAGAGTTACTGCGTCATCACCCAGGGCATGTCGGATGCGGTGCTTCTCGCTTCGCCGCTTGAGCGGCGGGCGATCTTTGAGGACGCGGCGGGTGTGAAGCCGTATCAGATTGAGAAGGAGCGCGCGATACGGAAGCTTGAAAGCACGCGGGAGAATCTGGTCCGGGTAGACGCGCTTCTGGTCGAGATCGAACCGCATCTTCGCAATCTCAAGCGCCAGGCCGAGAAGGCATCGCAGGGAAAGGATGTCGCCGCTCGGTTGAAGGAGAGACAGTCGCTTTTGTACGGTTTCTTGTGGCATCAGTTTCAGACAGAACGGGGTTCGTTGGTTCGTGATCGGGAGGCTGCGGAGCGTGTCATCTCGGAGCTGGAAGAGCAATCGATCCGCCTACGCGAAGAAGTGGCCACGGTGAGCATCGCGCTTGAGGATCAGAAAGAGGAGGAGGCGTGGCAGCAGGAGGTCCGGGTTTTGCATGCGGAAATCAATGCTCTGGCGCGTGTCCGGAGCGTTGTCGAAGGAAAGATTGAAGTTGAGATGGAACGGCGGAAGGAAAAGGAGGTGGTGAAGACGATACCGGTCGATTTGGCGTTCGTGAAGCGCTCGGTCGAGAAGATCGGTACGGATCAGGAGCGGCTGATCGAGCGGATTCAGTCGGTCGAACAACTGGCGGATCTGCAGGATATCCGTGAATTCGCCCAGGTGATCAAGCAGGAGCTTTTTGAATTGTCCGAGAAGGCAGGGGTCGGAAGTATCCGTGAGACGCGGATCATCGGTCTGAATCCCGAAGAGAAGGCTGACAGCGACCGGAGATTACAGGCATTCGAAAGCGAATTATCGGATACGAAGGAGCGGATGCTTCGGGGAGAAGCGAGCATTAAGGAGAAAGAGTCTGTAATCGCCGCTCGTCGTGAAGCGAATCGCGTACGGCGGGAGACGTTTTTCATGAAAGAGAAGGAATCACGCGAATGTGAGCGGACTTTGCAGCAACTGAAGGATAATTTCAATGAATTGAAAGTCCGTCTGGCTCGGGTGGAGGTGCGCGAAGAGGATCTTGTGACACTGGTGCGCGAGGAACTTTCCATGCGGCCGGAGGATGTCGCATATGACGGGACGACCGAGATCGATCGCGAACGGCTCGAACGTGAAATCGGCCGGCTCAAGGTGGAGGTGGAACATATCGGAACCATCGATCCGCTTATTGTCGATGAGTACGAGGAGACGGCGAAGCGTTTCGAATTCCTGACCCACGAATCGGCCGATCTGAAGCAGGCGCTCGAATCGCTTCGGTCCGTGGTGAAAGAAATGGATATCAGGATCGACCAGGCATTCGAAACGACGTTCACCGAGATCAAGAAGCGTTTCGCGCAGTACTTCACCCTGATATTTGGTGGAGGGAAGGCGGAGATCACTCAGGTGCGTCTGGCACTCCGACGTCGGGGGGAAACGGATGAGCCGGATGGCGCAGATGAGGGTGAGGAGAATCAGGATGGGGTAGGAATCGAAATCTTCGCCTGTCCTCCGGGAAAGAAAATCACGAATCTCTCCATGTTGTCTGGGGGTGAACGCTCTTTGACATCACTCGCGCTTCTGTTCGCCATCATTTCACACAATCCGCCACCCT
>JAUPWI010000076.1 GCA_030916545.1 Patescibacteria group bacterium
AAGCCAGAACTTGAAAATAGTGTTAAGGTACGAATTTTTATTATACTCTTTTTCTTAGCATCCGTCAAGAGCATTCAGGAAGACAGGGGGAGTGAGACGGTTCTATCGTCTTGAGAGATCGGTCGCCGAGTGTTTTTCTTTCGATCGGGATGGTCTATACTGAGAGTTGTATGGGAAAAAAGAAAACAGCCGACAAAGAACCGGAAACGACCGATGAAGACGGTTTCCGTTTTTCCGATATCCTGCACAGCGATGCCAAACGCAGCATCGCGGCGGTTTTTCTGTTCGCCTTTTCCATCATTCTCATCCTCGGGTATGTGGATGCCGCCGGCAAGCTCGGTGGGCTCCTTGATGATGGTATGGGCATGCTGTTCGGATACGGAAAATGGCCTTTTCCTTTGATACTCATCATGGCCGGTATCATGTTTCTGACCCGTCGTCGGACGACGCTTGCGGATGCCGTCAAGTATCTCGGCCTCCTCGTGGCTTTTCTTTCCCTGCTCGGTTTCATCCATCTTCTGTCGGGAGATACCGAGACTGACCTGCTCGGTTTGGCGAAAGCTGGTCAAGGAGGCGGCTTCATCGGGTATGGTTTCGCTTCGCTGCTTCTTGGATTGACAAGCCGGCTGGCTGGGGGAGTGATTCTCCTTATGCTTTTCCTGATCGGCGTCATCGCCGCTTTCAACGTTTCCCTGATGAATTGGTTTGATCTGATCCGTTCCCGTTTCGTATCGCCGAAGGGGGATGGGAAAGAAGAAAATATCGAGAGCGTTCTCGACCAGCCGGTCCGCGTCTCATCATTGACGAAAATGGAGAGCGATACCCTCGATCCGGATCAGTCGGAATCGGAGATATCGTCAGGAGAGGAATATTCGGAATGGACAGGCGGAATTTCCCCTGAACCGCTTTCTCTTCCTGAAGACTCTCTGACTGATGGGAATATCGAAAGTCTCCGGTTCCATGACGATGAGGGGAATCGGCAATCGATCGGCGCCCCCGAATCCCATCGGGAGGAAGCGTCTGGTACGGAAACAGAAAGCGAGGACGTCGTGTTTGATCATGACGCCGACGATATCGTTCCGACGGGGACGGCGGTCAAGCGCCGCCGCCGGCGACCGCGCGCGAACTGGGTGAAACCGTCGACGGAGCTTTTGGAATCGAAGTCCGGAGAAGCGGTGGGTGGAGACACCGATCGCGCGAAGCACGTCATCATGAGCACACTCAAACATTTCGGCATCGAGGTGGAGCCGGGAGAGATTACGGTCGGACCGACGGTGACACGGTACACGTTTCGTCCGGGAGCCGGTGTGAAGCTGTCGCGCATCACCGGGCTTTCAAACAATCTCGCACTGGCACTGGCAGCGGAGTCGGTCCGTATCGAGGCGCCGATTCCGGGACAGTCCTATATCGGCATCGAGATTCCGAACAAATCGAAGGCGATGGTACGCATGCGGGAGGTCATCGAGAACCGGGAGTTCCGCGACGCGAGGCTGCCGCTGCTTCTCGGCATCGGACAGGATGTCACCGGCAAGAGTGTCTTCGCGGATCTTGGGGAGATGCCACATCTCCTGATCGCCGGTCGGACTAAATCCGGCAAGAGCGTGTGCGTGAATGCCATCCTGACTTCGCTCTTGTACAAGAATTCCCCGGACGACGTGAAGCTGATTCTGATTGATCCGAAGCGGGTGGAGCTTTCGATGTATAAGGGTATCCCTCATCTGAAAACGGATGTCGTCGTGGACGGGAAAAAGGTGGTGAATGCGCTCCAGTGGGCAATCGGTGAGATGGAGCGTCGTTATAAACTGCTTGAGGCGGTGCATGTGCGTGATCTCCCGGCGTATCAGGAACTCTGTCGCGACGGATATCAGAAAGTGGAGATTGACGAACGGACCGGTTCGGCCCGCGAAGTCGACCTGGAACCGTTGCCGTTCATCGTCATCGTTATCGATGAATTGGCGGAAATCATGGTGGCCTATGGAAAAGAAGTGGAACCGAAAATCGTCCGTCTGGCGCAGATGTCGCGGGCGGTCGGAATCCATCTCATTCTGGCGACACAGCGGCCGAGCGTCGAGGTAATCACCGGACTGATCAAGACGAACCTGCCGACAAGGATCGCTTTTCAAGTCTCTTCGCAAGTCGATTCCCGGACCATACTCGATACTGGTGGTGCGGAGAAACTGCTTGGGAACGGGGATATGCTGTATGTGGCTCCGAGCGGTGAGATGCAGCGTCTGCAGGGTGTCTATGTCTCGACTGATGAAGTGCGTCGCGTGACGAATCACTGGCGGAAAGAGAAGGAGGCTTGGGGGGATGAGGACAGTCTGGAAGACGACATCACGGCCGGTTCGGGAACCGGAAACGGGGCCAACTCGGGGAGCGATGGCGAGAAGGACGAACTCTTCGATCAAGCGAGAGATTTGTTCATCCGATCTCAGAAAGCCTCGACGACATCACTACAGACCGCTTTCGGGATCGGGTATCCTCGTGCAGCTCGACTGATGCATATCTTGGAAGAAGAAGGCGTCGTGGGGATGGCGGACGGGAAGAAACAGGTGCTCATCGGGCGGGATATGGTGGCTGATCCGGGCATGACTGAAGCGCCTCAGTATGGCGATGATGCGCTGCGTGACCAGGCGGATCGGGATAAGTGGCAGGTTTGAAATCCTTAGTCTGTTTGAAGGGGGTATGATAGAAAGCGGATTCACGCGAAAGAAGGTCGCATCGCTCACTTTGGGTGAAAAATTGCAGAAATTCCGGACGGAACATCGGAAAAGTCTCGCCGAGGTATCGCGGTCGATCAAGATCCAAGTGAAATACCTGGAAGCGCTGGAAAGCGGTTCCTATATGAGTTTGCCTGCAGACGTGTATGTGAAAGGATTTTTACGGAGTTATGCACGATACCTTGGCTGTGACGAGGAGGCGATTCTCCGTATGTATGAACGCGAACGGAATATCCAGTTGAGCCTGAAAAGGAAGTCCGCTCCGGCAGATGAATCCGCGCGTATGCGCTGGCCGGCATTCATCGTGACGGCGAAAACGGTGTGGACGGCCTGTATTATCCTCGCCCTTTCCGGGGTGGTTCTGTACCTGTTCCGTGAGTATCATACCTTCGTCTCCGCTCCCAGATTGGTCATTCTCGAGCCGAGGAGTCAGGGAGTGGTTTCTGAGACGGATATCATCGTGCGCGGAGAGGCCGATCGCGGAGCGCGCGTGCTGATCAACGGCCAACCGGTACTCATCGACGCGGAAGGGTATTTCGCGGAAAAACTTCTGCTTCAACCGGGATTGAACACTATCGTCGTGTCGGCGGCGAATCGATTCGGAAAGGAACGGACGGAAACCATCATCGTCGAAACCATGTTTACTCCGGAACAGGCGGCGTATGACGAGACGCCGATAGCGCCCGAAGAGAGTCGTGGCGTACGTGTCACGATCAGTGCTCCGGAAAAATCCGTGTACGTCACGGTACTCGCGGACGATATCAAGGTATGGAACGGACAATTGGCCGTCGGCGAGCGGAAGGAATTTGTGGCGGATCGGAATATCCTGGTTTCTTCGGATAACGGGAAAGCGACGTATGTCGAGGTCGGTTCCGAAGCGCCGCGAGCGTTGTCTTCCGAAGAGCTGGCCGTGAAGGATATCCTCTTTGCTCCGGAACGCTGAGCCTTTATAATGGGAAAGATGGGAAACAGGTAATTCACGTGAAAAGAAACGGTATGGCGAAAGCGAAAACGGGTGAAAAGAAGCAGGGTATCGACAGTGTCGTGGATGAGATCAAGGAGAAATTCGGCGAGGGGATGATCATGAAGCTCGGGGAGATCAAGAAGGTCGATGTCGAAGTGGTGCCGACCGGATCGATTTCTCTCGATATCGCGCTCGGTATCGGAGGGATGCCGCGCGGACGTATCGTTGAGATCTATGGGCCGGAATCGTCCGGTAAGACGACGCTGACGCTCCATGTCATCGCGAACGCCCAGAAAATGGGAGGAACAGCGGCATTCATCGATGCTGAGCACGCGCTCGATCCGGAATATGCGAAGCGTATCGGGGTGAATATCAATGACTTGCTCATTTCCCAGCCGGACAGTGGCGAGCAGGCGCTCGATATCGTCGAGACGCTCGTGCGTTCGAACGCGCTCGATGTCATCGTCATCGATTCGGTGGCGGCATTGGTGCCACGGGCTGAAATCGAAGGCGATATGGGTGACCAGCATATGGGACGGCAGGCACGGCTCATGTCGCAGGCGTTGCGTAAGCTGACCTCGATCATCGCGCGTTCTAATACGATTGTGATTTTCATTAATCAGCTTCGTATGAAGATCGGAGTCATGTTTGGAAATCCGGAGACGACGACTGGCGGCCAGGCGCTCAAGTTTTATGCGTCGGTGCGTGTCGATGTCCGTCGGGCGGCCCAGATCAAGAAGGGCGAGATGGTTGTCGGCAATCGGGTGAAGGCCAAGGTAGTGAAGAACAAAGTCGCTCCGCCATTCCGGGTGGCTGAGTTTGATATCATGTACAATGAAGGAATTTCCCAGGCGGGAGACCTGCTCGATACGGCGGTTTTGTGCGGCATCATCAAGAAAGCGGGTAATTCCTATTCTTTTGGTGAGGTAAAACTGGGAGTGGGACGTGAAACCGCTAAGGCAGCGCTGAAGGGCGATCCGAAGCTCATCAAGGAAATCGAGAAAGTGACCCTTCAGGCGTCCAAGGATTTGGCGCTCGCTCCAGTCGCTGCTCCGGACGAAACGGAAGAATAGCGAAGGAGAAAAACAGAAGAAGAAAAAAAGAAAGCGGCCGAGTGGTCGCTTTTCTAAATTTGTTGTCCGTGCGTGTTTCCGCCGGCTTAATCGGTCCTGCATGCTGAA
>JAUPWI010000077.1 GCA_030916545.1 Patescibacteria group bacterium
CAGCGGCAGCGCGGCTGAAGGTCAAGAAGAATATCGTCGTCCTGGTGCCGGCAGTTGAGAACATGCCTTCGGGTACGAGCTATCGTCCGGGTGACATTCTCCGTTCGATGTCGGGAAAGACGATACAGGTCGACAATACGGATGCGGAAGGGCGTATCATTCTGGCCGACGCACTGACATACGCCAAGCGCTACGGTCCTGCGCTCGTGGTCGATGTCGCGACCCTGACGGGAGCGGCCGTTGTGGCTCTCGGTGAACGCGCTTCAGCCCTTTTCACGCAAGACAGGAATCTTGAGCAGCGTTTGCGTGAACTGGGAGAAACAAGCGGGGACTATGTCTGGCCGTTGCCGCTCTGGGATGAGTACGACGCGGAGATTAAGGGTACTTTCGGCGATGTTTCCAATCTCGGGAAGACTCGCTGGGGTGGAGCGATTACCGCCGCCACTTTTCTCAAGCAATTCGCAGACGGATACCCGTGGGTACATCTCGATATCGCGCCACGCATGACCGCCGTCGAAGGGGAGTATCTCGCCAAGGGCGCCGCCGGCGCTCCGGTCCGCCTTCTCGTCAAGTTGCTGGAAGGATAATATTCACTTTCAGTGCGTCTGCAGAGCCTTCGGGTCAAGCATGTTTTTCGGTCATATGTTGCATGAAGCGGGCAAGAGTATCTGTTGAGGATATCTTGGCTCTGATATACTGGTTATAGACTTGGTGTGTTTTCTTGTATGTCCCGTTTTTTTCATCCGACAATAATCTGGGGTGTGGTCGGATTTCTTTCGGCCGTTTCATTGATTACTTTTTGGCGTCCATACCAAGAACAATCTCCAGATCAAGACAAGGAGGTGATCCTTTCCATCATTACAGACATTGACCACTGTCCGTCACGGGAAGCGATGCGGAGAGAAGTTTTGGATGTCTTTCTCAGAGAGGCGGAAGACACAGGATCGGATGGCATTGTGAGTCTGGGTGACAACGCGAGTCATCGTTTGAGGGATTGTTCGTTGACCGCGGACATGGATGCTCGTTTTGTCGCGGATGCTTTGCGGTCCACGCGCATTCCCGCGTATTTTGTGCTGGGTGATCATGACATTAAGAGCTCTCAGGAATCATACGAAAGTTGGTTGGAAACCTCAGGGCGCAGGGAGACTTTTTATTCTTTCGATATCCATGGCGTGCATGTGGTGCTGCTGGATACGGTGTTGGGTGGAGATCCTATGAGTTCGTCCTGCGAAGAAAAACAAACCTGCGCTTCTTTGCAGAAAAAACTAGCCGATATCAAAACCATTGATTTCGAGGCGTATCGAGAAAAGTATCCTGAAAGTTCAAGCGTCTTCGAAAGGGAGAAAGCGGATATCAAGAATCGGCTTGATCAGGAATTGGCTGCTATCAAGAGCACCCGATCAGACGAAGTTCGTGATAAAGGGAGGATAGCAGGCCATCAGATCAAGTGGCTCGAAAAAGATCTCGCGGAGACGGCAAACATGCGAGTGGTGATCTTGAGCGACCATCCTCTCTTTCCTTTCACGTCGGACAAAAAGAGTTATGCGACGGATAAGGGGGGGTGAGGTACGATCCATTTTGGAAAAAAGCCAGAAGGAAGTGGTTGCGATTTCTGGTGAGGCCCACGTGTGGCACGAAGAAACAATAAATGGTATCCAGTATTATATCGTGAATGAGTTCCGTCAAGACAGTGGTTCGTGGGCAATCTTTTCTTGGGGGCCGGAAGGTCACCGGTTTGAGAAGAGAATGTTGCAGGCTTCATAGCAGCCGGACACTGCGCACTTTCTCTATTCTTTTTTATTCTAGCTAGCCCTTCGTTTTCTCTGCCATAGAGGAGCTTCAAGTCTGGTATACTCTAGGAGGAACTCCGGATAGCGATGAAGTCCTGGAAAATCGAAGGTCATCTGATGAAAAAGAACCCTATGGGGATATCATGGAAAATAGCGGTCGGTATCCTGGGGTTCGGTATCGTCCTGGGAGGGGTATGGTACGCGCGGTACCCGGGAAAGATTGCCGAGATCAGGATCCCGAGTATCCCGAAGGAAAGCTGTTTGGAACATAACGCGGATAAACATATGAAGAAGACGCGGACGGAACTGGATCGGTATGGGCGGGCGTATTTCGCTGGAGGGTGTTTCTGGTGTACGGAGAGCGATCTGCAGAAGGCCCCCGGGGTAATCGAGGTTATCTCGGGGTATGCGGGCGGACATGTCGCGAACCCGACGTATGCTGACGTGACGAGCGAGAAGAGCGGACATCGGGAGGCGGTGGAAGTGTACTTTGATGAGAAGATAGCTACCTATGAAGATCTCGTGCGTTACCATCTCATGCATATCGATCCGACGGATGCGGGTGGACAGTTTTATGATCGGGGAGAGAGCTATCAGTCGGTGATATTCTTCCGTTCTGAGGAAGAACGGTTGATCGCGGAACAGGCCATACGGGACTTGGAAACGGCAAAGGTTTTCTCGAAGCCGGTAGTAGTCAGGGTATTGCCCTATACGAATTTCTATGCGGCAGAGGAGTATCATCAGGATTATGCCGAAGAGAATACGCTCAAGTACTGCGCGTATCGGGAGTCGAGTGGCCGGGATGCTTTTCTTAAGAAATATTTTGGCAGTAAGAGTTGGGAAGCTCTAGTGAGTGCGTCGGTGACTGGAAAGAATAGTCCGACTCATCTCGATTTTTCTCGTTATGTGAAGCCGAGCCGAGAGGAGCTTAAGGAGAGGCTTACCGGGCTCGAGTACGAGGTGACACAGGAAGAGGGGACCGAGAAGCCGTTCGACAATGCCTATAACGGGAATCATGCTCCTGGAATCTATGTCGATATTGTGAGTGGCGAGCCGCTTTTCTCATCCAGCGATAAGTATGAAAGCGGCACTGGTTGGCCGAGTTTCGTGAAACCGATAAATAAGGATTTCGTCGTCGAGAAGGAGGATAAGAACTTTTTCAGCACCCGGACGGAAGTGCGTAGCAAGTATGGCGACAATCATCTCGGACACGTGTTTCCGGACGGACCGAAGGAACGGGGCGGTCTGCGTTACTGCATGAATTCCGCGGCGCTCCGTTTCATTCCGCGGGAATCTATGTCACAAGAAGGATATGGGGATTTCCTTTCTCTAGTGGATGCTCGGTAGATAGAAATTATATGAGTGTAATCATACGTATGAAAAAAACATTTTGGGAGATTGTGAAGATTAGCGGCATACCGGTTGTACTCGCATCACTTTGCTGCCTATCGCCAGTTATTTTGGTGCTTCTTGGAATTTCTTCGGTGAGTTTCGCTTCATCTCTAACGGATACGCTCTATGGCGGGTACAAGTGGGTGTTCCGGGGTATCGGACTGGTGGCGCTTCTCGGATCCCTCGTATATTACTGGTACCGACAGAAAGGCGTGTGTACCCTTGATGCGGCCAAGCGCCGCCGAAATGAGATTATTAATTCCATCGTGCTCACCCTCGTGGCGGGAGTGTTTGGGTATCTGTTTTTTCTGTACGTCGTTGTTCACTACCTTGGTGTTTGGCTGGCAATTTGGAAATAATTTTTTTTG
>JAUPWI010000078.1 GCA_030916545.1 Patescibacteria group bacterium
GCCCAGCTTACACAAAACAAAACTGGTCATTCGTCGCCTTATCCTTATCCGAAACATCCCTTGTTCCGTCAGTATATCAAATCCGCCGGCTTTTCAGAAATAGCCGGCGGCCCTCGTCTTGGGGCGAGGAATACAGACGACTAGCGCGACTTGATGGCCCAATGCGAAAGGATATGGATGCAGGAGAGCACGACGGAGCCGAGTATGGCCGCGAAGAAAGTCTCCACCTCGAAACCTTCGATGAATCCCCCGAGCATGAAGAGAAGTGCGCCGTTGATGACGAAGGTGAAGATACCGAGTGTGAGCAGATTGATCGGCAATGTGAGGATGACGAGAATCGGCTTGAGTGTGATACCGATCAGCCCCCAAAGGAGAGCGAGTACAAGCGCGGTACCAAACCCATTCACGCTGATACCGGGAACGATATGTGATAAAGCTAGAAATGCAAGCGCGGAAACGATCCATTTGAGAAGTACGGTCATAGGTGTGTGTATTAGACGGACAATGAAAATGGATTAGTTTTTTCTGCGACGAATAAGCGCTCTAAATGTCTTGAAACAGAGAATGATATCGAGCCAGAGCGACCAGCTTTCGATGTAGTAAACATCGAGACGATATTCATCCTCGAAAGGCAGATCGGAGCGACCAGAAACCTGCGCCATACCGGTAATACCCGGCTTGATGGTAAGCAGACGCCGATGGTATTCTTTATACTTATCCACTTCGCGCTGCTGATGCGGCCGCGGACCGACGAGACTCATATCTCCCTTAAGGACATTGAAGAATTGTGGCAGCTCGTCGAGCGAATAGTGCTCGATGAAAGCGCCAATCTTTGTCTTCCGCGGATCATCCTTAATCTTGTACAGTGGTCCCTGACGGACGCTCTGTGTCTTAATCAAATCCTGCTCATATTTAAGCGCCGCCTCGTATTCTGGATTCGCCTTATCGGTACACCAACGCCACTGCATATAGCGAAACTTGTACACAAAGAATTTTTTTCCATCCTGACCGACACGCTCATTGAGATAGATCACCGGCCCGTCCCCATCCTCGATACGAATGAGAAGCGCGATAGCTCCCATGATCGGTAAGGCGAAAAGCGTGAGTAGAGAACCGGCGATCAAGTCAAAGACACGTTTCATGACCTTGCCCCAACCATCGAGTGGCGTGTGCTGATATTCGATAATCGGCTCACCATTCAAGATACCGACCTCCATCGAAACCCGCGCCGTCTGTAAAGTCGTCGGAATGAATCGATAACCGATATTGTTGATCTGACAATAATCAAGCAACTTTTCATGCTCATCATCCGTCAAAGTCGAGTCACACACGATTACTTCATCCATGCCTTTCTTCTCGCGTATTTCCTTGATCTGATGAAGCGATACGCCCGAGACCTGCGCGACTATCTTGTACCCGAGCTCGCGATGGGAAGAGAGGTAGCGTTTCATAGCCTGCATCTTGCCATTCGTCCCGACAAGCAACACCCGATGCACCCCCGCTCCCTTTTTGAGAAGATAGTACCGCTGAATACGGGCAATCAGATAACGCCCGGCAATCACGTACAGCACGGTGAATCCCCAACCGGCGAGGATGATGAAACGTGACGAAAACCATTCGCGCTTGAGAAAGATCGCCACGATGATAACGACCAGGACGAGCGATGTTGCCTGAAATACCCGATAGGCTTCCTGCCAGAAACGCCGCGTCGTCCGCATCTGGTACAGTCCTTCGAGTGCGAAGATGAGCACGAAGATCGGTGCCACAACCAGGACGACTTCCATGAAATCCGAAAGCGTGAGGTCGTACAGCTTGGGTCGCAATGCCAGAATTTGCGGAATATTGCGCACATAGTACGCGCTCAATGCGGCCAGCGCAATCATGACGATATCGATCGGCAACTGCATCGCGCTGAAGAATATTTCTGACCGCTTCATACAAATGTTCCCAACGAAATTACTTTCGATACTTTTCCAGGACAGGTCTATAAGCCGGATTCTGTATCCTGCCGAAGCGGGACGATTGCCATTGCTCTTGATCAAACGATTACTCGCTGATTCTTTGCGGCACTCCATCGCACGGACTCATGCGGACCCGATACCCCGCGGTATCCCGCCGACATAAGTCCGTGCAATGACACGACCTTGCACTCAGATAAGGATTTAGCCGTTTCACTCCGGGTATCACTACCCGGTTCACCCGGATACCATATCCGGGTGGCCCGACCCTTGCGGATCGAAGCCGTCTCTGTTCGCACCTCGCGCCTCGCGGCGTCTGGGAATTACCCAGTACCTGCTGCCTCATCTCCCCTCCTTACAGAAAGGAAACAAGGCGAGTGTCCGGACTTTCCTCACTCCGATTATGACACCGGAGCGCGGCAATCCGACCTGTCCTGGAAAAGAACCACAAAGTGCTATTATACACCTTTTTTATAGAAAAGTCAACAAAATACGGCTCCTCCGCCAAGCCGTATTCTACCACGAAATGAGTCTTTCGGTGTTTCCTTTATTGGTGCAATTCCCCGCCGAAACGCTCCTTGACCGCCCTCACGATACGATCGAATGTCTCATCCATCTCCTGCCCCGTCAAGGTCCGTTCGTCAGCACCGAAAGAAAGATGAAAAGCGAGATTCCGCTCTCCCTCCTCCCGTTCGAACACATCAAACAATTCCGCCGAGCGCAGCATCGGGGCTCCGACTTCCCGCATCAGCTCCACGACAGCCTGACTTTTCTGGCGGCCGGAAAACACGAGTGAGATGTCCCTCACCGCGAAAGGGAATCGTGGTAGCGGCTGGAATGATTTCTCGGTCCGGACCGACTCCCGAAACGCTTCCGTGTCTATCTCGGCCACCGCCACGCCGGCCGTGATACCGAAACGCTTCATGATGAAGGGCATCAGTGTTCCGATGGTACCCACTTTCTTTCCCTCTATGAAGATATCGGCGCTCTGCGTCCGGTGCCACTCATCTCCCGCCGTCGGGACGGCATGCGACACGAATGCGACATCCCGGACACCGGCACTTTCGAAAAGATTCTCAAGCGTCCCCTTGAGCCGGGCGAATTCACGCGGTCCCTTCTCCCGGGAAACGGAAGCGAGGGCGAGCATTTTCGATTCCCTGATTTCGGATGACTTTGACTTCCCGAAAATGCTTGCCCACTCAAACAGCCGGAAGGACTCCGCGTGTCGGATGTTTTCCTTCACTTTCGAAAGCAGGCTCGGAAGGAGACTTCCGCGCAAATGCGTCTGGTCTGGATTGAGCGGGTTGGCGATCTCGATATGCTGAGCCGGCGCGAATCCGAAGGCTTCCATATCGGCAATACCATAAAAAGAATACGTCATGATCTCCGTGAAACCCGTGTGCGCCAGCAATACCTTGGTCTGCCGCTCAAAAAGCTTCTTCTCATGCACTGCCCCAGCGAGAAAGGGCAGTTCGGGAGCGGCCGCGAGAATCTTGTCGTACCCACGCATCCGGCCGATTTCCTCGATCAGATCCCATTCATCGCGCAGATCCGGCCGACGGGTCGGAATGTGTACGAAAAGCGCCTCCTTCCCGTTGACCTTTCTCACCGTCAATCCCTGAAGAGCAAGATACTGGACGACTTCGAAAATCGGGACTTTCACACCGAGTACGGACTCGACCCGCGACAACGCTAACTCGATTTTCCGTTCCTTCCGCCTCTCGACATATTCATCGCGCGCGCCCATGAGCTTTCCTCCTGTCAGTTCATGAATCAATACCGCGACCTCACGAGCGACTTCCGTCGGCAGATTGGGATCAAGATTGCGCTCGAAACGATAACTTGCGTCCGTCGGGAGACCGTGCCGTATCCGCGTCCGTCGAATCGTCGCTCCGTCGAAATTGGCGATCTCAAGAAAGATATTCTTCGTCTCCTTGGTGATACCCGAATGCTTCCCCCCCATCACACCCGCCAGCGCCAGGACTTTCTTCGTATCAGCGATGACGAGATCCTGTGGCGTCAACGTTTTCTTTTCTCCCGTCAAAAGCTCCAGTCGCTCCCCTTTCTTGGCCAGGCGGATCTCGATGCCCCCCACAAGCTGATCAGCATCGAACGCATGGAGCGGTTGCCCGGTCAGAAGCATCAGATAATTGGTGATGTCGACGATATTGTTCACCGGACGCAACCCCGAGACCAACAGTCTCGTCTTCATCCAAAAAGGCGACTCACCGATGATCACGTCCTTGAAATACAGTCCGACATAGCGGCGACATTCCTGCTTGTCGATGATATGTATTTTCGGAGCGCGATTATAGGCTGGGGTCTTCAGGGGCTTGGCTCGAGCCTCGATAAATTGTGGTGCATGCCCATCGAGCGCAGCGATCTCACGAGCTAGCCCTTCGTATGACAGTGCATCCGATCCGCGATCAGCGAGTATCTTCACATCAAGAATAGTGTCGTGCAAACCGATATACTTCGCGAGTTCCGCTCCGATTGGGGCCTCCTCATGGAAAATCGCTATCCCCTCATGATTCTCCGAAAGACCGAGCTCCTTCTCAGAACACAGCATGCCTTCTGATCGTACCCCACGGATTTCAGATTCCTTAATTACGGTCCCGTTCGGAAGCACGGCTCCCGGAAGAGCGACGGCCACTTTCTGTCCCGCCTCGAGATTCGGGGCGCCACAGACTATCTGTCGGACCGTGTATTTCCCGATCTCGACCTGGGCCACCCGCAAACGGTCGGCATCGGGATGAGAAGCAACTGAAAGCACCTCGCCGGTCACGATATTTTCCAGATGATGTGCATAGCTCTCCACCGTCTCCACTTCGAAAGCATGTCGCATGAGCAAATCCGCCACACGATCAGCGGGCTTCTTGGTTCCGGAGAGCTCTTTCAGCCAGTGATAGGAATATTTCATAACTAGAATTGTTTCAGGAATCGGAGATCACCGCCCATGAACAAGCGAACGTCGGTAATCTTGTATTTCATCATCGCGAGCCGGGTGAGCCCGAAGCCCCAGGCGAAACCCTGATACGCTCCCCGCTTATACCCCACTGATTCGAAGACCTTCTGATTGACCATGCCGGCCCCACCAATCTCGAGCCAGCCCGTCTGCTGACAAACTGAACATCCCTTCCGCTCACAAAGAACGCAGGAAATATCAAATTCGAATGACGGTTCGGTGAACGGGAAGTAGCTCGGACGCAGACGGATATCGACTTTCTTCCCGAAGAAACGGCTGAAGAAAGTCTCTGCGATGTACTTGAATGTCGCGACCGTCACCTTGCCCGGCTCGTCGACCATCAGACATTCAAAATGATGGAAGGTATGCTCGTGTGAAGCATCAGTCGCCTCGTTTCTGAAGACGCGCCCAGGAACGATGATACGAATCGGCGGCTTATGTTCCTGCATGTAGCGCACCTGTACCGGCGAGGTATGCGTACGTGGAAGATAGGTGTGCTGCCAGTGCTTATCCTGCTTCACCCAGAACGTATCCTGCATATCGCGAGCCGGATGATCCTTGGGAAAATTTAGGGAGTCAAAATTGTTGGTTTCCATTTCGAGTTCCGGTCCGTCCCAGACACCGAAACCAAGCGACGCAAAAATATCTGCGATCTCATTTTCGAGAAGCGTGATCGGATGGAGATGCCCGGCAGGGAGACGTTCACCCGGTGCAGTCACGTCAATCCATTCCTTTTCCCAGTCCACTCCCTCCCGCTCGATTCGCTGGTTCGTCTCCCCATACAAAGCGGCCAGCGCTTCGCGGGCGCTCTGAGCGGCCGGACCGACGACACGCTTCTCTTCGGGAGACAGATCTTTGAGCCCTTTGAGGATATCGTTCAATCCGCTTTTCCGTCCCAGATACTTCGTTTCCCATACTGAAAGAGCGTTCGCATCCTTGATTTCCACGAGCTCTTTCTTTCCCTCTGCAAGAATGGCGGCGATCTTCACTTGCGGCATATGCATATATTACCCTTTCACGACCACTGTCTCACGAAAACACGATTTTCACAAACCGATGACTTCCGACCCGCATAATCTTTCCGTCATGCGCTTCCTTGGAAAGAATCAGTGCCCCGACCGCAACTTTCTTTCCGTCGATCGATACGGCCCCCTGTTCGATCAGACGGCGCGCGACACCTTTACTCGATGCAATCCCGGTCGACACCAGGAAATCCAAGACGTTCTCGCATGCCTCATACGCCTGAACATACTGCGGTGTCTTCTTTTCCGAAATAGTTTCGATGAAATACTGCTCAGCCTCAGTCCCTGCTTCAGACCCGTGATAGAGCGTCACAATCTCTCTCGCCAGCCGAAGCTTGGCATCACGCGGATTGAGCCCGCCGTCAAACAGCTTCGCTTCGATTACTTCGACTTCGGCAAGCGGTACGCGCGTACAGTGAATCAGATATGGAACAATCATTTCATCGGGAACACTCATTACCTTGCCAAACATGCTGTTGGAAGTATCAAGCAGATTGATTGTATTCCCCCAACTCGAACTCATCTTGCGCCCATCGGTTCCAAGTATCAGATCGACCATAAGGACGATCTGTGCTGATTGCCCGTGCACCTCCTGCAATTTCCGGCCGGCCAGAAGATTGA
>JAUPWI010000079.1 GCA_030916545.1 Patescibacteria group bacterium
AATTCGGGAGACTATTTGAATCTCCTCGGGTCGATGTTTCAGAAATACGGTGTGCGGATATCCTTCGTCGTCCAGAAGCGTCCGGCCGGATTGCCGGAAGCCTTCATCCTTGGAGAAGATTTTCTCGATGGTGGTCCGGTGACCCTCGTACTCGGGGACAATATCTTCGAGGACGATTTCTCCGATGCGATACGGTCGTTCCGGTCGGGTGGGAGGATCTTCGCGAAAGAGGTTCCTGATCCGGAGCGCTTCGGCGTGGTGGAGTTCGATGCGGATGGAACGGTACTGTCTCTGGAAGAGAAACCGACGCAGCCGAAAAGTCGATTCGCGATTCCGGGAGCCTATATCTTCGACGGGCAGGTCTCGGAGATAGCGAAGAGTCTCTCTCCTTCCGCGCGCGGGGAGCTGGAGATCGTGGATATCCATAAACGATACCTCGCGGAAGGAGCGCTTGATGTCAGGCCGATAACCGGTGCCTGGTTCGATACCGGAACGCATGACGCCCTTCTCTCGGCGAGCGTCTACGCGAAGGAGCGGGAATTGCCGGAGAAATTCCATCCGATCATCAATGAGGCGATTCAGGAATTCAACGCGGAATTTAAGAAATCGGTATCTTTGAGATAGTATTCTTCTCCCTCGCTCTGACGGTGTATTGAAATCGGGAGCGAAGTATATGACCGTATACTTGAAACAATAAGTCTTATTTGTTGATAAAGCATCCATATGTCAGAAGCCAAGCGTTGGAAAATCAAGAAAGCTATCATCCCGGTCGCCGGATTCGGGACGCGGTTCCTGCCAGCTACCAAGGCGCAGCCCAAGGAAATGTTACCGATCGTGGATAAGCCGGTGGTGCAGTATCTGGTGGAGGAGGCGGTCGCTTCCGGAATCGAAGAGATCATTTTCGTGACGGGTCGCGGGAAGCGGGCCATCGAGGATCACTTCGACGTGTCGTACGAACTTGAGGAGACCTTGGTCGAGAAGAACAAGCAGGACCTGCTCGAAGTCGTCCAGAAGATTTCGACGCTGGCGAAATTTTCGTACGTACGCCAGCCGATTCCGCTCGGGGACGGCCACGCACTGCTTCAGGCGGCGCACCTGGTCGATGACGATGAGGCCGTATTGATCATCTTCGGTGACTGCATCTATGATTCGGCGGTACCGGCCAGTCGACAGCTCATCGAGACGTATGAACGTTTTCATGCGCCGATCATCGGTCTGTCGGAAGTCGAGCGCTCGGAAGTCTCGAAATTCGGGGTCATCGATGGCGAGGTGGTGGACAACGGGAATATCCGGGTGAAGAGTATCGTGGAAAAACCGAAGCCGGAAGAGGCTCCGTCTACCGCGGTGGCGGTCGGAAAATATATCATCACCCGCGATGTGTTTGAGATCCTGGCGACGATGGAGAGCGGGAAATCGGGCGAGATCCGTCTGGCCGATGCCTTCGATATTCTTCTGCAACAGAACCGACCGCTGTACGGGCGGATGCTCGAAGGTGAGTGGCTCGATACGGGCGACAAGTTCAATTTTCTCAAAACGACGATTCATTTCGGCCTGAAGCATCCGGAAGTCGGAGAGAAGCTGAAGAATTATCTGAAAAGTCTTCCTTTGTAGCTCTCACCGGTGGCATGGCGGCATTTTCCGTTTTTTCGTTCCGGCCGCGCGTAATCATTTTCGGGTACAGGGGAGAGCGTGTATGATGTATTGGATCTATCTCGTTTTTTTGGTTGTGGCCGTATTGACTCCGCTGTTGATCACTCGGGGGCACTTCGTGTTGCCGGAAGAGGAGTTCGAGGGACTGGCTATCCTGCTCTTGGGCATGGCGGGATTTTTCGTCTATTTCGCGAAAGAAAAAGCGCTGTTCCGGCTGCTGCGGGAGCGGCTTTCGCTGCAGAAGACGACGCACAACATACAGCGCGATCTCTCCGAGTCGTACTCGTATATCGGTTCCATGAATCGGAAGCAGGAAATCGTGAAGGAGCTTTTTTTCGACCTTTCGGTGCGGACGGCCAATGACAGCCGGTATTGCGATCTGTGGTATCGGAAGATCCTGCAGACAGCTCTGGAACTGGCTCGGGTCGATGCAGGATCCCTGCGTTTTGTGGATGTGCGGCGGCGGATATTGCTGGATCATTATGAAGAGGGAGTACGTGGTAACGAGCATTATATCGGTCTTGTTCCGGAGAAAATGCTCGGACAAAAAAAGCTCTTTTTCGAGGGTGGAGGGTGCTACATAGTCCGCTCGCCGCGTCTTTCGGACGGGGTAGCGGCCTTCCTGGTCATCCCGAAACAGGTGAATCATTTCGAGGACGCGGAAATCTTCAAGATGCTCGCTGCGTCGGCTCTTACGTTCTACTCGCTTTCCTGTCAGAATCCTTATCTTTCCTGCTATGCGGATCGGCATTGACGCGCGTTTTTATGGGTCGTCCGGAAAAGGTCTCGGTCGATATACCGAGCGACTCATCGAGGCACTCGAGAGGGAGGATCACGAGAACGAGTACGTAGTGTTTCTGCGTCAGGAGAATTTCGATGAGTATCGGCCGATTTCGGGGCGGTTCACGAAGGTGAGGGCGGATTATGCCTGGTACGGGTTCGCGGAACAATTCCTGTTTCCCTGGCAGCTCTGGCGGACCGGTCTCGATCTGATGCATTTTCCTCATTTCAATGTCCCGATCCTGTATCCGGGCCGTTTCGTCGTTACGATCCACGATCTCATCCTGTTGCGGTATCCGACGGTACGAAATACGACGCACGTCGCCCTGCGGTATTGGTGTAAGTTTCTCGTCTACCGCATGGTGATCCGGATCGCATGTCTCCGAGCCGGTACCGTGATCGCGGTCTCCCGTTTTACGGAATCCGATCTACTGCGGGAATTTCCTTTCCTCGCCGGCAAGTTGCGCGTGACCCTTGAGGGGGTGAATCAGACTTGTTTTTTTGTCGATGCGGGGACTTCATATGCGCTCCTTGATCGTCTCGGACTACTATCATCTTCTTCGAGGCACCCGAGACCGGCGTTGTGCCGTGATATAATACGACCGTATTTCCTGTATGTCGGGAATGCATATCCGCATAAGAACCTGGAGCGGCTGGCGGATATGGCGGGATATTTTCCGGAATACCGATTCGTCTTGGTCGGCCGGGAGGATTATTTCTATGACCGTCTGAAACGGAACGTGTCTTCCGGGAATCTCCGTTTTACGGGGTTCCTGTCGGATGAGGAGATATCCGTGTTATATCGATACGGGACGGCGTATGTTTTCCCATCTCTGTATGAAGGATTCGGCCTCCCTCCTCTTGAGGCGATGAGTTACGGATTACCGGTGCTTTCGTCCGACCGAGGGTCGCTTCCGGAAGTACTTGGGGATGCGGCACTGTACTTCGATCCCGAGAAGCCGGCACAGCTTGTGTCATGTCTCCGGACGGTAGCAGCGAAACCTTCGCTCAGAGCTTCGCTACGGGAGAAGGGATATCGGAGAATCCGACTGTTCAGATGGTCCGATATGGCGAAACGGACGATCGCGATCTATCGTATGTCCTAAGTATCTATCTCAAATATCATGTCGAGGGAAAACAGCTAGGTATTTTTCTATGGATAGTATCCGGAAGCAACAGAGAGCCTCGAGCCTTCCGTTGAGGGAACGCATTCCGAACCGGGCACCTTCCGGAACTTCGCCGTTTTCGGAACCGGGTGGGGATATGCGGGCGTTTCGTCCGGAGAGGCGGGGAATCGTCGGTGCGTCCGCTCCGGTTCCGTCTCTTCGGCCTCAAACGAAGCGATACGGAAAGCAAAGGAAGATGCGGGCCGGTCTCTTCGTTCTTCTCTGTCTGTCGTTGGCCTATCTGCTTCTGGCGTGGTGGAGCGTCGAGACGGTCTTGCGGGTGAGTAATGCCGGGTATACACATATCGTCTCGGCCGCGCATGCTTTTCAGAAAAGGGATTTCGCGGTCGCACACGCTGAATTCGAGAAAGCGAATGAACAGTTCTCCATCGCTGATCGGGCGCTCGTGATGTTTCCGGGGCGTCTTCTGGATGCCGTCCGATTTGTCCCGGGTCTTTCGAAGCCGGCATCGGGACGCAATGCGGTACTGGCATTGGGACATATCGCTCGGGCAGGGTCGTCGTTGTCGGTACTGGCGGGACGGGTGGCGGATACCGATATGCGGGATGCAGGGCAATCCGTCTCCTTGCTTGAAACGCTCCAGATGATGCAGGAGCCGTTGGAATATTCGACTGCCGAGTTGGAACGGGCAAAGACGCTTTTGGACCGAGTCAATATACTCGATATCCCGGGTGATCGACGCGAAAAATTCCTCGAGGCGAGAGAGATGTTCCCGGCCGCTTTGGGAGCGCTTATGACTTTCCATGAACGGGAACGGGTGTTTTCGGAATTGCTCGGAGGGAACGGTCCGCGGAAGTACCTGTTCCTTTTCCAGAACAACCATGAGTTGCGGGCGACCGGCGGATTCATCGGGAGCTACGCGTTACTCAGTGTTCACGACGGAATCGTGGAGAATTTTTTTGTCGACGGCATATTCAATCCGGATGGGCAGCTGAAGGAGAACATCGTTCCTCCTAAGCCGATACAGAAAATCAGCGCCGGCTGGAGTCTGCATGACAGTAATTGGTATCCCGATTTTCCGACTTCCGCCGAGAAGGCGATATTTTTCTACGAGAAAACGGGCGGGCCGACCGTCGACGGAGTGATCACTGTGACACCGACTGTCATGGAGTGGTTACTCTCCGTGCTTGGACCGATCGATCTTCCGGCCTATGGAGTGACGATTGATGCGGAGAATTTCATCCAGATAGTCCAGGA
>JAUPWI010000080.1 GCA_030916545.1 Patescibacteria group bacterium
GTAGTTTTAATCATTTGGATTTTGCTCGAAATAGTTTCGAACTTTGTCCAACAAACACCGCAATCAAAAATGACACCTGTCTGGTGTCATTTTCCTTTTCTCCGAAACATACGGCGGTCTACCCGCGCGTCAGCGGGGCGACACCGAGCATCATTTTCTTGACCCCGGCACGCTTGAAGGCGATCGTGGCCAGAGTACCGGCCACCGACACGATAAGTCCCGAGCCGAATTGCGGATGCAACACCATATCGCCCGGCCGAACCTCACCGACCTGCAAAGGCTTTTCGTTTGACTGAATCGGTTCCGGTACCTGGAGAGATTTTTTCGGCATCGACACGACCTGATGCTGCACCTGATTGCCCATGCTGCGCTTCTGCATCATTCCCCCACCGGCCATTTCGCGCTCTTCGACCAATTCGAGAGGGATTTCCGAGAGAAAACGTGACGGAGGGTTGACCTGCGTCGATCCGAAAATCATCCGTTGCTCAGCGTACAGGAGATAGGCTTTTTCCTTCGCGCGCGTGAGCCCGACATACATCAGACGCCGTTCTTCTTCGAGTTCCGTCGGTGATACCTGGCTCCGGGAATGAGGAAACACTCCTTCCTCCAGCCCGACAATGAAAACAACAGGAAACTCAAGCCCTTTGGCACTGTGCACCGTCATGAGCTGCACACCCTCGTGGCCGAGATCATCCGTGTCCGAAGCCAAAGAGACTTCTTCCAGAAACTGAGGAATCGCCTCCTTTACGCTCATTGTGTCGTATTTTTTCGCCACCGAGAAAAGCTCCTGGATATTTTCCACCCGCGCCAGAGCCTCCTGCTTCCCCTCCTCCTCGAAGCTTTGCATGAGACCGCTCTCATCTGCCACTTTCTGAAGCAACCGAGAAAAGAGCAGCCCTTCGGTATGCTCGATATGGGCTTTCCAACGAGCGAACAGATCGGCAAATACCTGAATCGCCTTGATCTTCCCCTCTCGAAGCTCGGAACCATCCGTCCGGAGCATCCCGGCTGTCGTCAGGAAGTCATATCCATCACGCGTAGCCGCTTGCTTCCAACGCTCAAGCGTCGTATCGCCGATACCGCGCGGCGGGACATTGGCCACTCGCTCAAGTGCCAAACTATCGAAAGGATTTGCGAGGATCCGGATATATGCGATGACATCCTTCACTTCTTTGCGTTGGTAAAACTTGAGGCCTCCGACGACGCGATAGTGCACCGAGCGGCGCAAAAGCATTTCCTCAATCATGCGCGACTGAGCATTGGTCCGGTACAGGACCGCAAAATCCTTCGGCTGTCGGCCCTGGAGAGCGATATCGTTTTCGATGGTCTGCGCAACGAAACGTGCCTCAGCCTCTTCGTCCTGGGCAGGACAGAGCGTGATCCGCTCCCCTTCCTTCAGATCCGTCCAGAGCTTCTTGCGACGCTGATTGGCATTGTGATCGATGATTCCCTGTGCGGCATCCAGAATGATCTGCGTCGACCGATAGTTCCGATCCAGCGTGATGACGGCTGCTTCAGGATAATCCTTCTCGAATTCAAGGATGTTGCGGATATCCGCCTGCCGCCAACCATAGATCGACTGATAATCATCCCCGATCACGAACACGTTCTTGTGCTTCCCGGAGAGTGCCGTCACAAGACGATACTGCAAAAAGTTCGTGTCTTGGTATTCATCGACCATGACATAGTGAAACTGATCCTGGTACCGCGCACGTACTTCCTCGTGGCTTTCAAGCAGCTGGACGGTAAGCCGGATCAGGTCATCGAAATCAAGCGACTGATTCTTTTCAAGTGCGGCCTGATATCTTTCGTAGAATTTCGCCGCCAATTCCTCATAATAACTCCCCGACTGCAAGGCCAATTGCGCCGGAGTCAGCAGCTGATTCTTCGCTCGGGACACCGCCTCCATCAGGGAGCGAGGCTTAATCTGCTCGGTATTCATCTCGAGCTCCTTCATGACCCTCTTGGCGAGCGTCTGCTGATCCTGGTCATCAAGGACCTGAAAACTCGTACTGTACCCGAGGATTCCGATATCCCGCCGCAGAATCCTCGAACACAGACTATGGAAAGTACCGATATACTGAGGCATACGCAGCGAGATGCCCTCGTGCTGGGAGAGCAAAGAGCCGATACGCTCCTTCATCTCACCCGCCGCCTTATTCGTAAAAGTCACCGCTAAAATGTGCTCCGGGCGCACCTTCTTTTCCGCCAGAAGATACGCAATCCGGTGCGTCAGCGTCTTGGTTTTTCCTGAACCGGCACCGGCCAAGATCAAAACCGGTCCTTCGGTATGAAGCACCGCGCGCATCTGCTCAGCATTCAGGCCTTTTTCCCAAAAACGCATAGGGGAGTAAAAAAGATGCCCTCAAATCATCTCCGGGCACAAAGCGTATTGTACCAGCATCGAGCCAACCCATCAATCCCACATAGCCGGCATGGATAGGCCGGACTGAGACATATGATTGTCAAAAACCGCTTATCTCGGATACACTCTCTATAATAAGGGTTACCTCCTATCCACTATGATTTCATTGCTCCGTCGCATCATCCGTCTCATTGAACAGGAGCCCTTCTCGCTCCCCCTGTTCTCCATCGCCTTCCTGGCGCTCATCCTGTGTCGGATCGGCGTGGAAAGCTTTCTCGGTTTTTTCGCCCCTCAATCACTTTCCTTTCTCTTTTTCGAATTCGCCCATACCTTCCTCTTTTTCCTGACCGCCTTTTTCCTTCTGATTCCCGCTATCCGCTTCGCGGGAGCGCCATCACTACCGAGTGCAGCAAACATTCTCCTCTTCGGGTTCCTGATCATCCTGACGCCACCGGTCATCGATACGATCCTGTTCCAGGGAAGCCACTTCTGGAGTTTTTATAAATTCGACAGTCTCGGCGGGCTTCTCTTACGATTTTTCACATTTTTCGGGGATCGCCCCGATATCGGTATCACCTATGGAGTGCGCGTGGAAGTCGCCTGCGTCACGCTCGGGGTCGGACTCTACGCCCTGCTCTCCTCCCGAAAATCCATCCACGCGTTCAAGGCGGCCCTGACTACCTACACTGTTCTCTTCATACTCGGTACCTTTCCCTCCTATCTGACTTTTCTGATCCAAGGTTTCTCAAAAGGGTTCTTTGCTCTCGGGGCCTCAGATATCGCCGGACTCTTCCTCTCTCCCTCGGAGCTCTTCTCTCGCGATGCTCCAGACATGCGAAGCGCTCTCAATGTCAAGATGAGCCTCTGGTACGCGAGCATTCTCGCGCTTCTCATCCCGTTTTTCGTCTATCGCCATTTCCGCCCTCTCTTTTTCGCCCTTCTCCGGAATGTTCGCTGGCCGCAAATATGGTACCATGGCGGATTGCTCTTTCTCGGCGGATTGCTTGCCTGGCATTTCACCGCCCCGGTCCTCATCCCGAATCATTTCCATATCCTCGCCGTATTTCTCGTCACCATTTCGGTCGGCTCCGCCTGGCTCGCTTCAGTCATCGTGAATGATTCTTTCGATACCGGTATCGATATCCATACGAATCAGCATCGACCGCTCATTTCCGGTACCATCAACCGGACAACCTTCATCACCTTCGGCTGGTTCTTCTTCTTCATTTCGATCTTCTTTTCCGCTCTGGTCAGCTTTTCCGCCGCTCTTCTCCTTGCTCTCTACCAGGCTCTCGCCTGGATCTACTCCGCCCCGCCGTTCCGTCTCAAACGGATTCCCGGCATCGCCACGCTGCTTGCAAGCGCGGCCGGACTAACCGTGCTCCTAATCGGATTTCTCATCATCGCTCCGGAGAACGATTTTTCCCGTCTGCCACCGATGCTCCTCTTTTTCCTCTTCATCGCCTACGCCGCCGCGCTCCCGCTCAAGGATTTTAAGGATATCGCCGGGGATCAGCAGGATCACGTCATCACTTTTCCAATCATCTTCGGCGAAAAGAATGCGCGCCTCGTTTTCGGCGGCGTGCTTTTCACACTTTTCATTCTCAGCGTCTTCGTTCTTCATATCCGACCCGCCTTCCCCTTGGCGGTCTTTTTCGGTGGGGCAAGTTTCTTCCTTCTCCAAACCGCAAGAAAACGGCATAGCTGGTGCACCTACGCGCGCCTCCCGTTGCTCATCCTCAGTCTCATCACCGGCTACGGACTCTGTTTGCTCTGGTTCATATAGGATCAGGAGCGCCTACTCTGCCGGAGGCGTATCGATCTCACCAGCGACGAGATCGGCGAGAGCCCTCCATTCGGCTATCGATAATTCTTGGGCCCGGATCATCGGCTCTATCCCCAGCGCGGCAAACAACCGCTCGATACGTGCGCGCTCAAGATGAAAGGCGTTCGTAAGATTGTTCGCCAACGTTTTCCGACGCGCCGAGAAACCAGCCCTTACCACTCGGAATACGTGCCGGTCCTCACTTGCTTGGAATCGGTGTTTCGGGATGAGTTTGAGCACGGCGCTATCGACGGCCGGGACCGGATCAAAAGCCGTGCGTGGCACGAAAAAGCATTTCTCCGCCTCAGCATAATACTGCACCATCACCGAAAGGATCGACATGCTTCCAGGCTTCGCCACTATCCTCTCCGCCACCTCATCCTGGACCATCAGCGTTATCGAGCTCGCCTGAGACCGAAGCGAGAGTAGGATCCGGATAATCGGTGCGGTGATGTAGTAAGGGATATTCGCAACTACCTTGTATCCCTGGTATTCATACCCGGCATGTGCCAACAATTCTTCCACGTTCACGTCCAAGATACTCCCCTCAAGAATGGATACGTTCTCCGATTGAACGAAGATCCGATTCAGGCGCTCGACAAGCTGCTGATCAATCTCGATGGCCAATACGGACGCTCCCGTCTGTGACAGCGCCTGCGTCAACGCTCCCATCCCCGGCCCGATTTCGAATATACGATCATGCTCGTGCACCTCGGCCACCGACAGGATCCGGTCGATAACCGACTGATCCATCAGAAAGTTCTGTCCAAGAGATTTTTTCGCTTTCGTATCCATAGGAATGAATTTATTCTGAAACCGGTCGGGATACCGGGCTAATTGATGATTTCTTCCATCTTCACATTGATGACGCCGGCGCCGAGAGAAGCGATCTTCTCAAAAGCGACCTTGTCGAGATCGATGATACGACCCGGAGCGAACGGCCCCCGATCGTTGATGACCACAATGACACTCTTGCCGTTGTCCGTATTCGTCACACGCACATGGCTTCCCTTGGGGAGCCAGGGATTGGCAGCTGCCATCGTACCCGTATAAGCATACCACGAAGCGGCTCCACGATGACTTTTGCCGGTCTGAACGAAGGTCCCCTGGGTCACCAGCTCCGCCTCGGGGTCCTTGACTCCTTCCGTTCGCAAAAGTTTCCGATTTACTTCCTTGCCATCGTGATAAGCGACCCGGTAGAGCGTCTGCCTGATACCATATTCGCCTTTTCGCATCACTATGCGCTTACGCCAGGAAAGTTTCCCGTCCTCAACCACCTCGGTCTCAAAAGGAACCTTGATTTCCTTCGATTCCTCACGGATTTCCACACGCGTCACCGCGACCTTCGTCTGAAAAGAGGGAAGAGTCGCTCTCGCCGGCTTGACGATATCGTCCTCATCCAGATGTATCCCCTCCCACAAAAGTGCCTCCTCAATCGAGGTAGCCTCACTCCAAAAGATCCGCTCCCCTCCGTCGACCGCAACCCGGAATTCATGCGCTCGAACCAGATGAATCGTCACACCGGAGTAGATCCGGGCCTCTTTCTCCGGGAAAACCCGATCATGTTCCCTTATTATCAGGTCCGCCCCATCCAACACCTCTCCCACGGTCCGCATCTGAGCGCTTGAGAGTACCATAACCGAATGGCCATCAATCACCCGGACCGGGATCATTCCATCCCCACGAAAAACCCGCTCTTCCTGCCGATGAAAGAAAAATAGTCCTATTCCCAAAAGAAAAATCAGTATAAGCCACTTTTTCATCTTCCTTGCATCTCCCAAAAATCATCCCGACTCACCCTGCCGCTATCGTCATTCATCCCGAAAACGGTACGAGAGAGCCTCCGTCACATGCGGAAGAGCCACTTGTTCTTCGCCAGCCAGATCGGCAATCGTTCGTGCCACCTTGAGCACCCGACCGTAACCACGAGCCGAAAGCTTGAAATTCTGCGCCGCTTGCAAGAGAAATACTTGCACATCCGACTCAATCGAGCAAAATTTCTCCAAGAGGCGCCTATCCATCTCCGCGTTCGTCTTTTTCCCCCACTCCCGCATCCGTTCGCGCTGCCGCTCGCGCGCCGCCACCACCCGCTCTCGAGCGACTGCGCTCGGTTCCGCCCCATCGAAGGATCCTTGCAGCTTCTCAAGCCTGACGCGAGGTACGTCGACATGCAGGTCGATGCGATCCAGTATCGGTCCTGAAATCTTCCGTTTGTACTGCAATACCTGATAGGGCGAGCAGGAACACGCGTGCTCGGGATCACCGGCGTACCCGCACGGGCAAGGATTCATCGCGGCAATCAACAGGAATCGCGCTGGAAAAAGCAAGGATCCGCGCACCCGTGAAACAGTCACCACCCCCTCCTCGAGCGGTTCACGCAAATTTTCCAACACCGAACGGGAGAATTCGGCAAACTCATCCAGAAACAGCACGCCACGATGCGCGAGACTGATCTCACCTGGGCGAGGAAAACTCCCACCACCGATCAATGAAGCCGCGCTCGCGGTATGATGCGGGGCCCGAAAAGGCTGCTCACTGATCAAGTCTTCGGTATGTTGCATTCGTCCGGCCACCGAATAGATCTTTGTCACCTCCAAGCGCTCCTCAAAGTCCAACTCAGGCAAAAGCGAAGGAATGGCACGCGCCAAGAGCGTTTTTCCGCTCCCAGGGGGTCCGACGAACAGCACATTATGCCCGCCAGCCGCCGCGATCTCGAGTGCCCGTTTCGCGTGTTCCTGGCCACGGATATACCTGAAATCATGCGGGGACTCCGCGCGCAGCTTCTTCTCTTCCGGAGCCTCAAAAACCGGAAGAGGATCGTCGCCCCGCAGGTGTTTCGCCAAGGCCAACAGGTGAGACAACGGGATGATCCGTATGCCTTTCACCAAGGACGCCTCACGGACGTTTTCCCGAGGGACATACACCTCTTCGAATCCCTGTTGTTGAGCAAACAACACGACGGAAAGGACGCCGGAAATCCGACGCACCGAGCCATCCAGCGACAACTCGCCGACGAACATCTTCCCCTTTGACTCGAATGAGAGCTGTTGGGTTGCCTTCAGAAAGGCAAGTGCGATAGGAACATCGTACATTGGAGAATTCTTCTGAAGATCTGCCGGAGCGAGATTCACTGTGACCCGACCACTGTGATGCGGCGGTTCAAAACCGCAATTTTTCAAAGCAGCACTTACCCGATCGCGAGCCTCACGGATCGCGGTATCCGGCAATCCGACGAGCGTGAACGCGTGAAGACCCGCCTGGAGAACATCCGTCTCCACTTCGACCAATACCCCATCCAAACCGACGGTGGCAGCAGAATACACAGTTGCAGGCATAGACGGACCAAAATACATCAATTCTTCCCCCTTGAGACATGATCCTGATACCAGGACCGAAAGAGAAGTGCACAGCCTATCGAAATAAAGACATCCGCTCCGTTGAAAACAGGGAAATGCGGGAGTGAAATAAAATCGGTCACGCAACCATCCTGTATCCGATCCAGAAGATTCCCGATTCCGCCCGCCAGGATAAAAAGAAAAGCCGGGTCGATATTCCTTCGCTTCCATTGTATACCAATCACCCATGCCAGGATACCGGCCGTGATGAGCATCAATACCGGCAACGGAAACGGGATTCCCCAGGAACCATGGGCATTACAGACCACCAGGTGAGGCCAGAACCGAGAAAAGATACCTTTGGAAAACTGGTCGATCAAGACAAGACCGATAAAAAGAAAAAGCGATGCCCAAAAGCGTCTCCGCCCGGACATCACTCGTTCCATTTGCTTCAAAACGTTATCGGACAGCCGTTCTCGCGGCCGGATATGCCTTGAGTCGCTCGATATCGATCTCCTGGCCCGATTCTTCGCAGATACCATACGTGCCCTTTTCAAGTTTCGCAACTGCTGACAATACCTCAGACAATTCCTTCTCAAGCGCTGCTTCAACGCCGAGATTATCGACATAGTCTTCCACTTCGAGCGCGCTTTCGTCCTCTCCTCTCCCGAGATCCTCCATCTGGGTCTCAAAATCACCCGTCTTCCCCGTCGGTTTCGCGAAACGACCGAGCTCGGACTCCAGGCGCTCCTTCTGCTCCAGCAATCGCGCCTTCTGTTCCGCCAAAAATGCCGCATCCAGTGCCATAGACGTATCATTATGAAATCTCTCCTCCCAGTATACCCGCAATCACTCGTTCGGTCTAGAGGAACATACTCCGGATATGCGTGATTTCAGGTTCTTTTCCAGGCAAAAGCAGTATACCGACCAAGTCGAAACGGTACTTCTTTCCCAAGAATCCGGCCCGTTTCATATACCATTCTCCGATTCTCACCAATCGACGAAGTTTTTCCCTCTGTACCGAAAGCCGCAAGGGAAGAACGGCCGAGGTACGAGTCTTGACCTCAATGAAAACCACACATTCTCCATCCATCGCGACAAGATCCAACTCGCCCAGTCGTCTTCCATGAGGATTCGTGACATTCCGAGCTAGGATACGATAGCCTGATCGGGACAGGAAGCGCGAAGCGATATCTTCCCCGTCCTTACCCGGAATACTCGCGACGGAAAATACCCCGAAGATATTTCTCATAAGGAATAACCCTGAATACCCTCTTAAAATACCCCAACCTAGCCTGAAAAACAAAAAAAGCCTTAAGGGGCCGGGAATACTGTTGGTGTCGAGCGCTTCAAGCGCCCAAATATATTAATATATGGCGTGAAGCGCCCGACTGCATGTGCCAACACGCGTGACGGTAATTTCGCTCCGGGTGAGAAGCAATAATTATCCAGGTAACACTCGTGTAGTATGTGCACTTGCTTGTTTTCGCATCTGTTCCTAACATTTGTTCAGATACTTTATACCTCTCCACCATTCTCTGGCAGTACGCCTTTGTTGGTTTTTTGAAAGAACTCCTGTTTTTTGTTTCTTTTGGTTTTTTTCCCTTCTGATTTTATCTTTTTGAAGGGTCGGGTTTTCAGGCAGGAGGAATGTCGGAACGCGTTCGACACTCATTCTGCCTGATTCCCTTTTTTTTGTTTTTATTTTAGGTCTCCGGTTAGGACGGAGCGATCCGATATGTTGTATCGGATACTTGAACAGTGTGAGGAGTCCCCGCACAATTAGGGGGTAATTGTGAAAGGGAAGCCTCACACCATCCGATAAGGAAGGGGTTCTCTCTGGAGAGGGATATATTTTTAATGTACAACTACATTATAGCAATTTTCGAGACTCCGGTCAACGCTGTCATGTCACCATTCCCCTAGAAAAGCCCTTCTAGATATACTTGTCCCTCCCTTCATCTTTTTGTGACCCGTTTCATTCTATCAGGATATTCGTCTCGCATATCCGAAGCGCCCTCTTTGAAGCCGAAAAGAAATGTCTTACTTTTTCCGTGCGTCCAAAATGGCACGCAAAGTATTCTTGCTCGTTCCCAAAAACCAGTCATTGCCGTCAAGCGAATAATCGATAGAAATACTTTCGGCTTCCGAGATATTCGCGTAACGAATTTTCAGACCGCTATGAAGAGACTCCTTAAACACGTATTTTTTCTGTGGAACCGTTTTGGATTCCAAAAAAAGATTCTGAAAAATGACCGGAAATCCCGCCTCCGCCTTCTTCAAGGTTTCTACCGCCGCCGTATTTCCCCGGAGAGACACCCGCAGTCCGACCCTAATCCGTCCCTGATCGTCATACAGGAAGAGCGAGAACCGTTCTTCCGTCATACCGACTACATTCTCAGGAAGCTTGAGTCCGACAAGCACGACGAAGCGGGAAAAGGCGATCGGCGTGTTCGTCTGATCCGTGATAAAGAACTCTACCGGGGTGCCGATGTGAGCCGATTTCATTTTCGTGCCGATTCCTTCCAGTTGAGAACGGAGCTCCGCGATCGAAACGGTCTCGACATTTACAGGGAGATAGTTCGGGGAGACCACGGAGAACTCGAATGCCGGTCTCTCATCGTCCGGCGCCACGACAGCCGATACGGGCCGCGGACTCATCTCATCCGAAAAATCATTCAGCTGCCCCGAGTACACATAAAAATAATAGTACGCCCCGCCTAGGGCGGCCAGGAGAAAGACCAGAAAAACACCCAGCATCCACCAGGGCTTCTGCGATGATGCCCGACTCTCATCCCGAAAAAGGAGCGGCTGCTTCTCATTTTTTTGCGTCCCATCAGGCACGGACGGCCGAGAGAAGCTTTGTGCCTGGCCGAACCCGAATTGCTTCGCCTGGTTCTTTTCGGTCAGAAACATCGGAGACTCCACTTGCGGTTTGACCTTTTGTGATACGAGCAGCGACTCCGGAGTCAGGGTTTGAAGGAAAGGGCTCGATTCCGCCGATTCCTGGGATACCGGCTGCACGCTAGTCGTCGGGGCATTCGCTAATCCCGGATCCTCCGCAGAGAAGGGGCCATGCGGTACCTCGGTCGCACCAAGCGGGATAGAGACCGGTTCACGAAGGGTTTCACCTTCGGATACCGGCGCATCCACCGCCGTCATGTGGTCGCTCATGACGCTGATGCGCGCCGCTATTTCCGGAGGAATGGCTACCGACGTCTTATTATGCGATTGTTTTGAAAGAGTATCGAAGAAACCCATAAGGCGGAATGAAAAAACAAGAGAGAGGATAATAGATATCCTCTCTCAGTATACACCACATTTTGTTGTCTGACACGAAATTTCCCGAATGTCTATTCGGCTTCTGTATCCCTCATGCGACGGATCGCCTGCTTGTGAGAAAGATTAATGCGGCCCTGCGCGTCGATTTCTTTCACGATTACCGGAATGATATCACCGACTTTCACGATATCCTCAACTTTTTCGACCCGCTGATCGGCAAGTTCGGAAATGTGTATCAGACCCTCCTGGTTCGGAAGCACTTCAGCGAAAGCTCCGAAATTCATGATCCGCGTTATGCGTCCCTGAAAAAGCTCTCCTGCTTTCACTTCACGGGTGATATTCATGACCCACTCGACGGCTTTTTGGGCGCTGGTCTCATCGGCTGAGGTGATAAAGACGGATCCGTCATCTTCGATATCGATGGAAACTCCTGTCTCATCGATGATCTGATTGATCATCTTGCCGCCAGGACCGATGACATCCCGTATCTTCTCCGGATTGATATGCAGGGTGATGATGCGCGGGGCATAAGGCGACATCTCGGTGCGCGGCTCCGCGAGCACCGAAAGCATCTTGTCCATTATGAAGAGCCGTCCCTCTTTCGCCTGGGCCAGCGCGCCCTGCAACAAGGCTGGTGTCAAACCGTCGATTTTCACGTCCATCTGCATCGCCGTGATTCCATCTTTGGTACCCGCGACTTTGAAATCCATATCTCCGTAGTGATCTTCCAATCCCTGGATATCCGAAAGGACCTTATATGAGCCGTCCTTCCCCGTAATCACTCCCATGGCGATACCGGCCACGGGCTTCTTGATCGGCACCCCGGCATCCATCAGGGAAAGCGTCGATCCGCACGTCGATGCCATCGAGGAAGAACCGTTCGATTCCAACACCTCCGAGACCAACAGAATCGTGTATGGAAATTCCTCCTTGCTTGGAAGAACCGGAACGAGGGCCTTCTCCGCCAGAGCCCCATGTCCGACCTCGCGCCGTCCTGGACCGCGCATCGGGCGTACTTCGCCGACCGAGTACGGCGGAAAATTGTAAAAATGCATGTAATGCTTTTTCTCATCGGTTTCCATGGTATCCACCACCATCTGGTCGCCAGGAGCCCCGAGAGTAGTCACGGTCAATGCCTGCGTCTCACCGCGCGTGAAGAGGCCAGTGCCATGTGTCCGTGGCAGTATGCCGACATCGCAGGTAATCTTACGGATCTCGGTCACACCCCGCCCGTCCGGACGGACACCTTTTTCCAGGATATTCGAGTGGACGGCCTCATCCGAGACCTCGTCAATCAGAATAGCAAGGATTTCGGGCAGATATTTCTGGTCAGGATATTTTTCTTTCGCGTAGGCATCGACCTCTGCGCGGATATCGGCCACCCGGGTTTCCATGGCTTGCTTCGGACGAAGATATAAGGCCTCCGACAAACCGAGGTTGGACACGAATGCCCGGATATCGGCCTCAAACTCATCTGAACCACGAAGCAGAGCCGCGACTCGCTTCTCTTTGCCTGCTTCCTCGCGAATACCCTCAAGGAAAAGTGCGATTTTCCGTATCGCTTCAAAACCGAATTCCAAGGCGGCGCCGATCCGCTCCTCGGTCACCTCCTGAGCACCGGCTTCAATCATATTGATCTTATCCTTCGTTCCGGAAACCAGAAGATCGAGAGCGCTCGTTTTTCGCTCTTCAGTCGTCGGATTCAACACCAACTGATCGTTCTGAAGCCCGACACGGACAGAGCCGATAGGCCCGTTCCAAGGAATATCGGACAAAGTCAGAGCCGCGGAAGCCGCAATCATGGCGACCAGATCTGGGTCATTCTCTCCATCATAGGAGAGCGTAGTGACGATGACCTGCACCTCGTTGCGCATGCGGCTATCGAAGAGCGGTCGGACCGTGCGATCGACCGCCCGTCCCGACAAGACCGCATCATCCGACGGACGTCCTTCGCGCTTGATGAAGCGTGACCCCTTTATCTTTCCGGCAGCGTAATACCGCTCCTCATAGTCCACCATCAGTGGGAAATATCCCGTGATCTTCGACATTTCCTTGCTCATCACGGCGGTGGCCAGAACGACTGTGTCTCCGTAGCGAGCCGTCACCGATCCGCTCGCTTGCTTCGCCAACGTACCTGTCTCGATGGAAAGTTCCCGTCCGCCGAGTTGCAATGCCCATTTCTTCTCCTGCATACTTCTTTTTCGTACCGGTCGAAAGGCTAATAAACACTGGCCTAAGCCGAAAGGATCGCTTTCTGCTTACAACGGTGCTAGTCAACCTCTTTCTCGGTACCATTACAAATAATCAAACCGCACAAAGCATACCTTTTTTCACATAAAAAGTCAAAAACAGCCCCTCGAAAGGAGCCGTTTTTTTCTCTCGTGCGTTGGACCGACTATCCTCCCATGAGATATTTCTTGTGATTCTCCGAAAGATTCGTGAATTCGTCCGCCTGCTCGACGAGCTTCGCTGATGCGGATTCTCCGAAGGCGATCACCTCTACCCGGCAACCGGTCGTATTTTGAACATATTCGACCATCGGCACATAGTCCCCATCACCGGAAATCAGAACGAGAACATCCAGACTACGCGACATCTTCACGGCATCGATCGCGATTCCGACGTCCCAATCCCCCTTCTTCGATCCATCGGGAAAAATCTGCAAGTCCTTCGTCTTCACGTCATACCCCGTCTTCTCGAGGGCTTCGATGAACTTATCCTCCATACCCTCGGTCGTCGTGATTCCATAGGCAATCGCCCGGATGAGCTTCCGACCGGAAACCGCGCTGTCCAAAACGTTCTTGAAATGCACCTTCTTCTTATACAACACGCGGGCACTATGATACAGGTTGGAAACGTCCACCAACACCCCGACCCGCTGTTCTGGAAATTTTGCCATAGACTTCTTTCAAGAAAATGACCCCTACCGGAAATGGCGAGGGGTATTTCTTCTGTTTGCTTAAATTCCGAGGTCCTTCCGCAGCTTCTTCGCCGCCTTCTCATTCACCTTTTCAAGATAGGTCATGAGCTTCTTACGACGCGACACCATCTTGAGCAGTCCCCGGCGGGAATGGAAATCCTTCGCGTTTTTCTTGAGATGTGCCGTGAGTTTCTTGATCTGCTCAGTAAAGAGGACGATCTGATACTCCGGCGAACCGGTGTCCTTCTCATGCCGCTTGAAAGGAGCGGTCACCTTTTCCTTCTGCTTGTTCGTCAGGGCCATAGCCATTATGTCAGCAACGACAGAGTCTGGTCCAAAGCTGGACTACATCGCGCTCGAATTAAAATATCACATGAGCACAATACCATGCCCCCACGATTTCTGCAACTCCTTGACTTTATTGGCTTTTCACTGTACAAAAATGATGTCCCAATCCGTGGACAAAGACTTAAGGAGTTCTTTAGAATGACAAAAAGTAAGATCAGAGCGCTAACACGCTCAAACAAGACCCCGAAACGAAGGCTTGTGGTTCGGGTTCTTGTTTTCAATTCCCAAAAGTGTCTTGTACCAGTAGGGAGGAAATATACCTTCAACCCCAAGTATCAGGGCATTCGGGATTCCCGCATTGATCGTGAATTACTTACGACCCTTCTCGCTGGTACCACACACGCCATCGATGACTCGTTCTGCGACATCCTTTCTCTGTCATTCGATGAGGAGGAAGTCTGCCTGGATTCGGGGTCCGAGCATCCCCTGGCACCTCGCGGGATCCATTACGGCGAAACACACGATCTCTTATTCTACGGACTCGGCTCAAAGCTGGTGGGTTTACGTCTGCAAGCCATCGCCGGGTAATGTCCCGGACGCGCGCAGCAAAAAAGGGCTCCCCCAACAGGAGCCCTTTTCCCTTTCTTGAGTTGATTCACTCTCCACGTAGCTACCTTTTCC
>JAUPWI010000081.1 GCA_030916545.1 Patescibacteria group bacterium
ACTGGAGATTTCTTGGATACTTTCACGCTTTTTTTCTTATGGATGATTGGCCGTTTCTTCACTGCCGGCTTTGTGGCACCGGTTTTCTTCGGAGTCTTTTTTGCTGTCGGCTTCACCGGTTTTTTCAAGATTTTCTTCACCGGCTTCTTTGAGACTTTCTTCTGAGTCGCCATATGGTTATATTGTCCGTCTTAAGATTGCTTATTGATACATCCAAAGAAAAACAGAGTCCGCATCGCCCCGAGAGTTGCTGAAACGATAGGGAAGCATACCAGATATGTCTAAAAAACAAAAGTCGACACGGGATTCAGCGATTTTCCCGAGAAAGGAGGACGAATTGCGCGAGAAGTTCCTGTTCCTTCTCCTTTTGTCCCTCCTGACGGGCCGCCTTCAAAGCTAATTCCAATCGTATGAGTTCCTCTCCGCGGATAATTTCCCGTTTCAGGTCGATCAGAAACTTTTCTGCCACATGGACAGCTTTCTCGACACGTTCTTCATCTGGAAGCGTCAAAAAATCCGGTCCATCGAGAATACGGAAGAGCAGCCTTCCCGCGACAGTCTGCAATTCCTTCTCTTCAATCAGGTCGAGAGGATTCCCTTCGCTCCCGGCCTGCACGATGAAGAAATATAATGGGTGTTTCTCGAAGAACCGAAGCATCATCTCATCGGTAATCCCATTCCGAAGAGATCGAACCTGAGAAAAAGCGAGCATCAAGCCAATCAATTCCTCCCGCAGACGTTCGCTCCGCTTGGTAAACAGGACATCGGACCCCGGAGTGGGATTTCGAACGGGTGGCGCGAGATTTTGTGTCCGCTTCTCTAACTCCACTCTCGTACTCTGTACTACACCGTAGACGTATTTTTCTTCCACTCGCGCCGCCTGGGACAGCTCCTTGATCCAGTATGTCCGATCGATTTCATTCTTTGCGAGAGCGATAAATGGCACAAAATGCGCCAAGACTTCTTTCTTCCCCCCCGGCGTCTCAATATCGAAACGCCGAAGTGTCTGATCTAGAAAGTACGCTAGCGCCGGCTTTGGACGAGAAATGGCTTCCCGGAGCGCATCTGGATGATCCTTGGCCAAATCGGCCGCATCTTTACCTTCCGGAATCGAGATGATGAAGGTTTCGATATCCTGCGACAACGCCAGTTCTGTACTCCGTCGCGCCGCTTTTTGCCCCGCTTCATCCATATCGAAAAAAAACCGCATCTCCTTGCCGTACCGGCGCAGCATCGCAAGCTGCTCCTCAGTCAGAGCAGTGCCCGATACCGCGACCGCGTTTTCGATACCCGCCTGATGGCACGCGATAACATCCATATTCCCCTCGACCAAAACCGTGTAGCCAGCCTGCTTGATCGCCTGTCGCGCATACGATAACCCGTACAGCACCTGGCTTTTCTTATATATAGGTGTCTCCGAAGTATTGATATATTTCGCCTGTGATTCATCGGCACCGGGCGCTACCCGAGCCGAATAACCGATCACCCGGCCGAGCGTATCGGTAATCGGAAACATAATCCGCTCACGGAAACGGTCATAATATCCGTCACCCTGCTCTTTCTTCAGGGCGATACCGGCCTGGGCCAGCTCCTTGCCATTGAATCCTGATTTTACGAGAAAATCATACAAGTTCCGCCACCCCGAAGGGGCGAACCCGAGACGGAATTTCCGGATACTTTCATCGGACAATCCGCGCTTCCGAAGATATTCAAGAGCCTGGTCCTTGCCTACCCCCTCCCACAGCTGTTTCTCATAAAATTTCGTCGCCAGCTCGTGAATCTCGTACAATCGCGTCTTCTCATCCCGCTCTTCCTGATAGTGCTCCTGCGACTCCTTGCTATACTGCGGCAACTCCACGCCGGCCCGCTCTGCAAGCATGACAAGTGCGTCGCGAAATCCCATCCCTTCCATTTCCATCACAAAGGCGAACACATCGCCACCCTTATTACACCCGAAACAGTGCCACATCTGACGCTCTTCATTCACCATGAAAGACGGCGATCGCTCCCGATGAAACGGACAGCATGCCTTCCAATGGCTCCCCGATTTGTCGAGTTTGACATACCCCGCTATCACATCGACAATATTGAGCCGCGCCTTGATTTCTTCCGTCGGAGATTGCATAACCCGTTCAAAATAGCCAGTATCAAGAGACACTAGCACACAATCCGCCGGTCGTCACGGTCGTCACAGCCGCACTCCCTGCACACAGAATCTCTTCCGCTCACAAGAAAAAACTACTGCTGCACCGCGGCGCCCGCTTTCGGTACGATATCGACACTTTCGACAGCGGCCGGTTTCGCCTTTGATGACGGAACGGTCTCGGGGGCCACATCCAGAGCGGCATTCCCGATGATAACCACGATATCCGCCTCCCCTGGTATCAGTTCTTCCGCAGGGAACGCACTCATCGTTCCACCGAGCGTAGTAGTAATTTCACTGGCTCGAGCCGAAGCCTTACCAGAAATATCCGCCACGATTATTCCTTGATACGTATTTTTGGACGCCTTCTCTTTTCCTACTACCACCACTCCCTCCGGGAATGCTGCGAGTATCTTCTCTTCTGCCGGTTGAGTAACACCCGTCTTTGTCGAACCATTCAAAAATGCTATCTTGATCGGTCCACTCAGAGTAGCCTCGGGAGTAGGAATAGTTTCCTCCTCGGCAGGGCTCTTGACCACCGCATTCTCTTCTGGGGCTGCCGTACTATTCTCCTGTACATTAATCGCTGTGACATCCACTATTTTTCCCACAGATGGACGATAAAGAATCGCTCGACCGACATTCGTATAGATAAGCACTTTATCGCCATTTTCTGACTTCCGAAAAAAAGGCTGGTCAGTCAACTTTTCTCTGTCCGTCACTGTCGCCAAAGTCGGAGTCTCATCACTCGGCAATTCCATCACCGCACCGATCGTCTCTACTAATTGTGCTATTTCTTCTTTAGTATCAACCGTCCGTGTTGCCTGCTTATATTTGTAGTAAAAATACCCAGCCGCGCCAGCAAACAAACACAACAACAAAGAAAAGACGATCACCGATGGTTTCAAGCGCCTCGGTGCTGACGTGGCGCTCCCTTCACCTTCCTCTATCTTTATTTTTGCCATACGCATTGTACATATAATCAGTACTCATTGTACCTCATACCAACCTTCAAGAGCAATGCAGACCCACACCCCTTATCAACCGATCTGAGCATAAAAAAGACTCCCCTTTATTCCTTACGGAGTAGCTCCTGCTTTAGGTCTATCAAAAATATCAAGGTCCAGAACACACACTTACCAATTATTCACTCAAG
>JAUPWI010000082.1 GCA_030916545.1 Patescibacteria group bacterium
GTTATGGTATATTTCGGACTGAACATACAACTTTCGGCTGGGTGTTTATAGACGTATAATAGACGATTAATAGACGATTGTCAAGTTTATAAACCTCTCTCTGATAGCGGTTCAACCGCTCCTTTTTGGCTAATTTGAAAGCTTCGTGCGGAGGAGAGTAGCGACCACTTCCGGATTCGCCTTACCCTTGGTCTCCTTCATCACTTGTCCGATGAGATACTGGAAAGCGTTCTCCTTACCGGCCTGAAAATCCGCCACGGATTTGGCATTGGCCGCAAGTATGCCATCAACCACTCCTTCGAGTTCACCCGTATCGCTCACTTGGGCGAGATTAAGACGTGAGACGATATGCGATGGGTCATTGTCTCCGCCTTGATACATCTCGGCCAGCACGCTCTGAGCCGCACTCGAATTGATTTTTTTATCTGCAATCAAAGAGATAAATTCCGCGTAGTTCTCCGGCGTGAACGGGATATCCTTCGTCTTCTCACCGCGTTCTGACAGGTGCTTGCGGATCTCGGTCAGCATATAATTGGCCGCGAGCTTCACGGCACGAGGAATCTCGGCCTGCATCTCACCACTCGCTTTTTTGTCTGCTAATTCACTTGCGACTTCCTCAAAATAGGCAGAAAATTCTTTCTCCTCAGTCAAAATAACGACATCGGCCGCTGGCAGCTGATACTCGTTCGCAAAGCGCTCCGCCTTGGCATCCGGCAATTCTGGCAATGTCCGTCGCAACCCCGCGATATATTCCTCAGAAAAATCAAAGGGTGGGATATCCGGTTCCGGGAAATAGCGATAGTCATGCGCCGATTCCTTCTTGCGCTGCGAGATCGTCTCACCTCGAGCCTCATCCCAACCCCGGGTTTCCTGAATCACTTTCTGTCCCGCATCAAGAGCTTCTGTCTGCCGTTTGATCTCGAAATCGATGGCACGCTCGACTGTTTTGAAAGAATTCAAATTTTTCACTTCGACCTTTGTTCCAGACAGACGATCTGCCCCTTCCGGATAGAGCGAAAGATTCACTTCGCAACGCATCTGTCCCTTCTCCATGTCGGCATCCGAGGCATCGAGATAGCGAAGCGTCTGGCGGAGTTTCTGACAAAATGCCCGAGTGTCCTTGCCATTTTCAAAATCCGCCTCAGTCACCAATTCCATCAGCGCTACACCAGCGCGATTAAAGTCTACCAAGGTATAATCCGCACCGGCCGGATGAAGCGATTTGCCGGTATCCTCCTCAAGATGAATACGCGTAATCCGAAATGATTTCCCATTCACCAAAATGGTCCCGTGCTCGCAGAAAGGTTCATCATACTGGGAAATCTGATACCCTTTCGGAATGTCTGGATAAAAATAGTTCTTACGATCGAATTTAGAGTGTCGATTAATAGTACAATTGAGCGCAAGACCGATACGCTGCACCATCTCAATCGCCTGACGATTAGGTACCGGAAGCGTCCCCGGTTGACCGGTACAGACCGGGCAAATATGCACATTCGGCTCTTGCTCCAACCCGAGTCCGTTCTTGCACGCGCAGAACATCTTCGATGCTGTCTTCAGCTCCGCGTGCACCTCCATCCCGATCGTGACGTTGTATTTCATACTTTTTTCCTTCTCTAATAATTCCCGGTACTTCCAAATCCGGCGTCTTTTCGCTCACTCTCCGGCAACTCCGACACTTCTTCCAAAGAAGGCAGCTCGATCTTTTGGATCAAGAGCTGGGCCACCTTTTCACCGACTGAGAAAACGATGGTTTTATCCGAAAGATTCTGCGCGATGATGATGATTTCTCCGCGGTATCCTGCATCAATCACTCCCCCCATCGTTTTGAGGCCTTTTTTGATGGCTAGTCCCGACTTATCCCATATCAAGCCCACCGATCCTTGTGGAATCGCGAGTGCCAAACCAGTAGGAATACCTTTCCTTTCCCCAGGAGCCAATGTAACCGGCTCACTAGCACACAAATCGAGCCCTGCGTCATGCGCCAAGGCACGCTGAGGCATCTTGGCATCCGGATGCAGTTTTTGTACCAAAAGTTTCATCTTCTTATTTCTTCAATAGTCCGTTCACTAACTCCTGAATATCCATAGCAACCGCCTCGATAGTCTGACGAGCATTCACTCTCTCCCACCCGGAGCGTTCCCCGAGCAATCGAAGGAAACTCTGGCAGATCCGTATCCGCTCACCGTCCGTCTCATTTCGATGATGCTCCTCCAAAGCCGTTTCGAAACGCTTTCCATCCATGAGAATCGCACAATCGGGTGGATGAAGTCCCGCATTGATCTCTTCTAGATATTCTAGATTCCCTCCCCAGGTCAGTCCCCACGCAATACCGGTGCCTACATAATCCTCTGCGACTATCCATTCGCCCGATGCCAATTTCCGTTTCAATACCAGTTCATATCGACGACGATTTTCGGCATATTTCAGCTGAAGCTCTTCGGTCGATTGCGGATGTGTCTCTCGAAACAACGGGTCTCTCAGATACTGAAAAAGAAACGGCCCTTCCGGTTCAAGATCATACACTGGATATTTGACCCGGCTCACCCGTTTTCCCTGCGACTGAATCCACTCCACCAACCGCTCGGACTGGGTCGTTTTTCCGATACCGTTCACACCATAAATGGCGATCATGCATCCCTGAGACATATCGATACGCATTACTTAGCCATTCGCTCTCTCAAATCAGCCACCATTTTGTCAACCTGCGCATGCAATTCTTCGAGTGTTCCATCGTTATCGATCACGAAATCCGCCCGCTCCTTGAGGTCGCGGATACCGATTTCGGTCTCGAGCTGTGAATCCTTTTCAAACTGCGTCTCGGTTTTCGCAGCATCATCGGTATTCTGTCGACGATGTGTCAACCGTTCAAAACGCTTCTCAGGACTCGCATCAACATAACAGAAATAAAAATGCTCATCTGTCTCCATGTGAATCATGTCAGGCAAGCGTCGGATACCATCCACAACCACGAACTCTGTCTCGCTCCCTTCGGCTTCCGAGAGAATAACACGAGAAAGCACATCTTCTCCAAAAGCTTTACGGAGATGCATCGATAAACGAGCCATATTTTCACGATTCTGCTCAAGGCCAAGGCGATCAAGCGTGTCCCGAAGCGGCTGAGAGAAACGCAGCTTCAGAACGCCGTATGTCGCCGCGAGATAATCGCCGACCGTATCCTTCCCCGAGGCGATCTCACCCGATACGCCGAGAATCACTTTTTGCGTTGCCATAATCCTATCACTTACAAAATATCTCCTGATTAACCTCTCTCTAGGATACCAAAAGTGAGACAATCTGTCTTACCCGTGGGCCGGCCTCACTTCCGCCGGATATCCTGAAGCCCCCGACGCGCATCCCAATCATCACGATCCAAGTCACTGTGCAAACGCACGGTCGGGAACACCTGTGCGATCGCCCGATGCATCGCCTGCGCGATGGGCCGCAATGTCGGATGCACCGATTTCCCGGAACGCAATTCCACGAAATACACCGCGGCAGGCAGATCGAAGGTGAACCGGCACGGGACCTGAAAACCGAGCGCGAGAAAATATTGACGGTCTTCCTCCGAAACCGCTAGCCGCTGTGCGGCTGCTGTCTGTTTCTCTATCAGCGATCGGGCCTTTTTCTTCAGGCTGTCGGGCAGCTGATCGATATACCAAGGATGAAAACCGTATCGCGTCGTCAAGAGAGGCATCTGGTGAATACTCGCCCGATGTCGTTGCAAATCCCGAAACGAACCAAAATCGAGCAGGAAATCAAACGTGAATGTTCCGAGGCCCCGCATAAAGAACGGGAGATTCGTCTTGATCGGCCTTTGTTTCACCAGATCACCGTAGGGCGCCACCGCCTGCTTGGAAAAGGTATGCGTCATCCGAAAATGCTTCGGGAATCGTTTCGGATTCGAATACGCGTATTTTTGAGACATCGTCTTCCGATAGGCTTCTTGCTCCTCGAAAAGTTCATGGCTGAAACTGTGCGGATACCGTTCCTGCAACCGCTTCCACATATCTCGGGCGACCTCCTGTACCTCCGCCAGAGGATGATACCGCAACACCGCGATCTTATCCCAAGCCTGACGAAGATTGGTGTGCCATGAAAGCTGCGTCGTGATGCCGGCCGGTAGGAATCCCCTCAGGATATCAAACGCGCGTGCTTTGATGGCCTTCTGATACATTTTCTCATCCTCCCCCGGACGGACAGGGTATCGATTTTTCAGATGCGCCTCGACTGCCGGTCCGGATGCGGTATAGAAATCCATCCACCGCTTCATGATGGCCTGCGAAGTTTTCGTCGACAGCGGATCATATATCGATTGCTGACTCATATCGATATACCGCGTGCTCGTCTCCTGACCGGAATAGAGGGGCCAATCCTGAATCGCCTTATCGCAAAGTATACTCACACCCTCGATAAACAGCGTGGTGCTCCCGCAATCGGCAATGCTCGCGTGTCCGTACCCCACGTAAAAACTCTCCATGAACTTACCCGATCCCGTCGCCTTGACTTTCTCGACATGCTCCTCCACACTCTTCGGACTGCGAGAATAGAGCGCCTGCATCATCGCCACATCTTCCGGACTGTATTCATCATACAAAAACACCTTGGACATACGTCTATTTTTTTCCGAAATTAAGGTGCATCTTCGAGGCCATCGGCTTCACATCCCCGGCATATTTACTATTCAATCCCGCTGAACCGTAAGGCCTCGCGCACGGTGACGAAAGATATTCGAAGGCCATCTGTCCGATCGGCATCCGATAATACAATTTGATCGGAAGCCTTCCCGCATTATAGAGCTCAAGAGTCATCTTCAGGGAGTTGCCCGGATCCAGATAGCCGGCCGTCGTATGAATAATCAGCCCCAGACGACCGAGTGAACTTTTCCCTTCGAGACGACCAACCAGGCGGGCCGAAACTCCGGTTTCTTCATATATCAACCCGAGTGCGAATTCTTGCGGGTGAAGGATGAACGCACCATTCACGGGAATCTCGACGGGTTTCATCAGGTTCTCGGCCGGGGCCTTGGGATCGATGATGAAGTGCTTCAGAGTATCAAAAACCAAGAAGTGCCGATCGAGATGCAAATCCACGCTCGCCGGTTGAACATATTCCTTCTTGAACGGTTTGAGCGTGATTTCCCCCGCCTTCACTTCCTTAATGATATCGCTATCCGAGAGAATCATACGCACGTCATTACATGATCAGACCATTCGCGGAAATTTCTTCCATTCTTCACGAGTATATGGCAAAAAATACCTTTTCACAAGCTTTTTTCGTCACATTCTTCCAAAAATTCAAGTGCGCGTACCCTAAACCAAAAAATCACGCCCCGACTTTCGGAACAAAAAAACCACCCCGACGTGATATCGGGGCGGATTTCGGAAACAACCTGCAAAAAAGAATTCTTTAGACCTTGAGTCTGAGACTTGGCCCCATCGTCGAGCAAAGGGAAATGGTCTCGATCAGCTTGCCCTTGTGGGTTTCCGATTTGGCCTTATTGACCGTCTCGACGAACACGGCGTAATTCTCCGCCAGCTGCTCGGCCGTAAAAGAGACTTTTCCGATGGAGACATGTACATTGGAAGAATCGTCATTCTTGAAGCTCGCCTTCTTTCCCTTCTTCAGGGCTTCGACGGTCTCGGCGATCTTCGGGGTGACGGTTTCCGTCTTCGGAGACGGCATCAGGCCCTTCGGACCGAGGATCTTGGCGATCAGCGCGAGCTTCGGCATCATCTCTGGAGTCGCGACCAGGACATCGAAATCCTTGCCCGCGGTCACCTTTCCTTCCTTGATATCCGCCACCAACTCCTCACCTCCGACCACGTCGGCCTTGGCATCGACAGCCTCCTTTTCCTTGGTCGAAGTCACCACCGCGACCCGGAGCGAGCGTCCGGTACCGTGCGGCAGGATGACTGTGGCACGGACTGCTTCGTCCGATTTCTTCGGATTGATCGAGAGGTGCATATGCACTTCGACTGATTCGTCGAATTTGGCGAGTTTGTGCTCCTTGATGAAAGCGATGGCTTCCTCCGGAGTATACGTCTTCTTCGTGTCGATGGCCTCGAAAGCCGCACGATAATTCTTTCCTCTGTTCATAGCGTTTGTCGTGGTACGAACCCCCGCTCCGGAAAGGAGACGAGGTCCCACAAGATTATGGATGATGACCGATCTTAATTCTCTATCTTGATACCCATCGAACGGGCGGTCCCGGCGATGATCTTCATCGCGGCCTCGACATCGTTGGCGGACAGGTCGACAATCTTCTTCTCGGCGATCTCGCGCAACTGGGCTTCGGTGATGCTGCCGGCCTTGGTCTTGAGAGGATTAGCCGATCCCTTCTCGGCCTTCGCCGCCTTCTTCAGGAGATCCGATGCCGGCGGTGTCTTCAGGACGAACGTGAACGTCCGATCCTCATACACCGTGATTTCCGCCGGATAGATGTCTCCGATCTTGTCCTTCGTCTGCTCATTGAATTTCGAACAGAAATCCTGGATATTCAGTCCATGCTGTCCGAGAGCCGGTCCGACCGGCGGGGCCGGATTGGCTTTCCCGGCTGGGATCTGAAGTTTGATGACGGTCTTGATTGCTTTGGCCATAATATATCGATTAACGGATTGGTGAATTGCGGATTGGACGGTATTAGGACTTTCTCACCTGCAAGAAATCAAGTTCGACCGGCGTATCGCGCCCGAAGATCGACACCAGCACTTTGACTTTGCCCTTGGCCTCGTCCGTCGCTTCGATCTTGCCTTCGAAATTCTTGAACGGTCCGTCGACAATCTTGACCATGTCTCCGGCGTGCACGTCCATCTTGTATTTCGGCTCGTCGACACCCATACGCTTCTTCAGGGTTTCGATCTCCTTCGGATCGATCGGTGTCGGGGTCGTACCGAGACCGATGAAACCGGTGACGTTCGGCGTATTGCGGACCACATACCAGGAGGCATCGGTCACGATCATATCCACCAGGACATACCCCGGATAGATTCGCTCCTCGATGGTGACGCGCGTACCGGCCTTGATGTTGATCTTCTTTTCCTTCGGGACCAGCACGTCGAAAATATGGTCCTGCATATCCATCGAATCGATACGCTGCTTCATATTGCGCGCCACATTGTCCTCATACCCGGAATAGGTATGGATCACGTACCAAGCACGCCCGTGATGTTGTGTCTGCTTTGCCATAGCCCTATATGTTTCAAAAAAATGATTTTAGACGCTTCGCAAAAGGTACTTCTCAACCAACCAGCTGAATAACGTATCAAGCGTTCCGAGAAGGACCGCCACGAACAGGCTGATACCAACAACCATCAGCGTGTAGCGAACAACCTCCTTGCGATTCGGCCAGTTGACCCGCAGAAGCTCCGACTTCGCTTCCCGTAAAAACCCCCAGAGAGCACCCATAGTATTTCCTATTTAAAAAAGCCCCGAGGGCCTTGCACTCAAGAGCATATCAGTTTTCTTGTCGGATGTCAATCCTGGAAACAAGCCAAAAATATCCGCTCGATCAGAAAAGTTCCACTTCGTCGAAGAAGCGCCTATACTTCGCGAGCGTCGCCTCTGCCTCCTCATGGCTGAGCTCGTACCGAGGGTCGAGTATGATGGCGTTGCGGACCTGATGCGCCTCGAGAAGCGCTGGGCGCGATTCAAGCTGGGCATCGGTCACCGACGCGAGACGTTCTTCAAGGTGACCGCCCTTCCAGCCGATACCGGTCAGGATCTCTTCGGCCAGAGCCTCGGCCTCAAGTATTGCCACCTTGTACTGCGAGATATTTTTTCCCTCGAGGCGCGCGAGAATCTTTTCCCAGCGGGTGATCATCTGATTCCGGGAAATGAGGGGCCGATCGGTCCCATGAAGCGTCGCTTTCAGGTCGCCCGACAGGCCGCGCAGGGACAAGAGAAGTACAATATCGATGAAGAGCACCACGACATAGACGAAGAGAAACGCGCGCAGTGCGGCAAACAGGAAAGAATGCTGAAAGAAATCCAATGCCATCGCGAGCCACCCAGCTCCGACATCGTACATGACGAATGGACTTGCATCCATATTTTCAGATACTTACATGGATAATTCTCAGGACCAGCGCTCGTACTGATGAGCCAGTGCGAGCATCCCTTCCTCGTCGAACCATTTCCCCTGCAATTGCCCTCCGAGAGGGAGTGATTTTCCTTCTACCTCCACGGTGCCGATAGGGAACGACACGGCCGGGACACCGGCGAGATTCGCCGTCACCGTATAGATATCCGAAAGATACATCGTCAACGGATCGTCCGTCTTGGCACCGAACTTGAAAGCCGCTTCCGGAGCGGTCGGGGAAAAGATGAAGTCCACCTGCCCGTACGCGCGTTCGAAATCCTGACGTATCAACTGACGGACCTTCTGAGCCTTCTGATAATACGCGTCGTAATATCCGGCCGAAAGCGTGTACGTCCCGAGCATGATCCGACGCTTGACTTCCGCCCCCAGGCCATACGCCCGGCTGTCCAGATAGGTTTCCAAAAGACTGCCCGCCGCGACCATACGCTCCTTCTCGTCATTGACGCGAAGACCGTACTTGATCCCATCGAACCGCGCCAGATTCGAACTCACCTCCGCCGGCATGATGATGTAGTAGACCGGCAATGAAAAAGCGGCATGCGGCAAGGAGATCTCCTCGACGGAAACTCCGAGGGATTTGAAACGCTCAAGCGCTTCCATCGTCACCGAGCGAACATCCTTATCCAAAGATTCCGAGAAATATTCCCGGGGAATACCGACTTTCTTTCCTCGGAGATCGGCATCTAAGAAATCCTCAAACATCTTTCCTTTCGACTCCGCTGTCGTGGCATCCATCCGATCGAATCCCGAGATACGCGAAAACACGATTGCCGCATCCTCAACCGTCTTCGTCAGGGGTCCAATCTGATCGAGACTCGAGGCCATCGCCAGGAGTCCTGATCGGGAGACTCTTCCGTATGTTGGCTTGAGTCCGACCAAACCGCAAAACGAGGCCGGCTGACGTATCGAGCCGCCCGTATCCGATCCCAGGGCCCATACTGCCATATCGGCCGCAACGGCTGCAGCCGATCCGCCGGAAGATCCGCCCGGAACGCGCGCCGTATCCACGGGATTCTTCGTTCTCTGATACGCGCTGTTTTCCGTCGAAGAACCCATGGCAAATTCGTCCATATTGGTCTTCCCGACCATGACCACATCGACTTGGCGCAAACGCTCGACCACGCTCGCATCATACGGCGCGATATAGTTGTCCAGTATTTTCGACCCCGCGGTCGTCCGTTCGCCTCTCAGACACATATTGTCCTTGAGCGCCCCAGGAATACCAGCCAGGAGATCAACCGTCTCCCCACGCATGATCTTGTGGTCGACCGCCTCCGCCTCGCGCAATGCCTGTTCGCGACGTACATCGAGAAACGCTTGGATTTCACCGTCTTTCGTCTCGATCGTCTTCAGATAACGCTCAGCCAACTCGACGGCGGAAATCTCCTGTCGCTTCAATTGTTCATGCAGATCCCGAATCATACTCATGCACTAAAAAACCGATCTTACTTTCAGATACCCACCCTTCTCTTCCGGAAAATTCGCAATGATACCGTCGCGCACCTCGGGAGCTCCCTGTGCCACTCCGTCCGTTCTCGCGACATCGCTCCGCCCGGTGATATGCCCGATAGCCGGGACCTGACTCGTATCCGCTTCCGAAAGCTGCTCAAACCACGCCAAAACGGTCGAGAGATCCTTACCGTACTTCGTCACCTCTTCATCCGAAAGTCCGATACGGGCGAGAAGCGCGATGTGCTTCACTTCTTCCTGGGTCATCATATATATGTATGTTTCCACGTGTTATCTCTCTCCGATCAGGGCCTTGAATCCCGATTCATCCACAACAGTCACCCCGAGTTCCCTCGCTTTGTCATACTTGCTGCCCGGATTTTCGCCGGCCACGACATAGTTCGTTTTCCGACTCACCGATGAAGAGACCGATCCCCCTCGCTTCCGTATCATATCTTTCGCTTCATCGCGTGTAAAGGACGGGAGCTCTCCGGTCAACACGAACGTCTTTCCCTCGAGAATCCGCTCATCGGTTCCGGCTTCAGGCAACACCAGAGTTATTCCTTGCTCCTGCATGCGCGAAAGCATCTCCTGGTGCTTCACATCAATGAACCAAGCCCGAAGACTCTCCGCGCTCTTCGCCCCGATTCCAGGAAGAGCCGCCCATTCTTCCTCGGTTTTCCGCCCGAGCCATTCCGTCACTTCTTTCACCTCCCCAATCGATGATTCCGCTGATCGATATTCACTCCCGACATGCTCGGCGATCAGATGCGCCGTCTCCTCCCCGACATGCAGGATGCCGAGCGCGAACAGAAACTTTTCGAGAGCGATACTCCGCGCGTTCCTAATCGACTGCACGAGCTTCTCCGCCTTACGATCCGCGAAACGCTCGAGCGGTTCGAGATCGCCCGCCGACAAATCGAAAATATCCGCCAGATCGGAAATAAGACCTTCATTCATGAGCTGCTCGATGATTTTTTCGCCCAGCCCGACGATGTCGAATCCCTTGCGTCCCACCGCATGGATGATCCGCTCGCGTTCCACTGCGAAGCACGCCGGATTCGTACAGTACACCGCCACACTCGCTTCAGTCCGGCCATGTTTATCCTGATCCTCTCGTCGAGAAACCGGGCTTCGGCATATCGGACACATGATTGGGAAAACATACGGCTGCTCATTCCCCGAGCGAAGTGCGGGCAAAACAGCGACCACTTCCGGAATGATATCGCCCGCCTTCTGAAGGATGACTGTATCCCCGATCCGGACATCGAGCCGTTCGATTTCATCGGTATTGTGCAGTGTCGCCCGACTCACCGTCGAACCAGCGATCCGCACCGGCCGCAGATGCGCCACTGGTGTCAGTACCCCGGTCCGGCCCACTTGCACGGTGATATTTTCCACGACCGTCGTCGCCTGCTCGGCCGGAAACTTGTACGCGACTCCGAAACGTGGCGCCTTGCCGGTATACCCGAGCACTTCTTGGAAACGGCGGCTTTCCACTTTGATAACGATTCCGTCGAGACCATATGGAAGCTCGTGCCGCCGCTTCGCCCATTCCTGATAATACGCTTCCACCTCGCGGATATCCGTACATCTTCGAAATTCAGCATTCACCTTGAATCCCAATTCGCGCAACAACTCCAATTCTTTCGATTGTGTTTCCGTCCGATTCCTTTCATCGGAAGCATCTATCCGATCGATATCATAGACGAACGCATCCAGCTTGCGCCCCGCCACGACCTTCGGATCGAGCTGACGGATCGATCCGGCTGCCGCATTGCGCGGATTGGCGAACGCCGGCTCTCCGGCCGCGAGCCGCTCCTGATTGATCCGCTGTAACTCATCCCCCGCCAGCCAGACCTCTCCCACCACGATCGCATCGACCGGCCGGGTCAGACGAAGCGGAATGCTCCGAATGGTCCGGAGGTTCTGTGTCACATTCTCTCCGACAGAGCCATCGCCGCGCGTCGCCCCCTGGACCAACAATCCCTCGCGATAGGTCAGGATCATCTTGAGACCGTCGATCTTCAGCTCGCAGCAGTATTCGAGATCGTTCTCCTCTTCGGTCGGGACACCCTGCCGCGCCAACAGTTTCTTCACTTTGACATCCCAGGCCCGCAATTCCTCGAAATCGAAAATATCGTCGAATGACCACTGGGCCACTTCGTGCCGCACCTTCTCGAAGGCCACCAGAGGTTCGGCTCCCACCCGCTGCGTCGGACTCTCCGGAGTAACCAGATCGGGATACTCACGTTCCAGCGTTTCCAATTCAGTATAGAGCGCGTCATAGGCCTCATCGGATATTTCCGGCCGATCCGAAACATGATACGCCACCCGGTGCCGATCGATTTCCTTCCGCAAGGCCGCTATTCTCATTTCCGCCGCATGCAAATCCATATCCCTCTTCCTATGACAGACTATCCCCTCCGCACATCCGCCCCGACCGCCTCCGCGATATTCCGGTAACCGTCCCGTTCCAGCATATCCACCAGTCCCCGGTTGATAGCGCTGATCAATTGCGGTCCCTCGAAGACCATGCCCGTGATGAGCTGAACGAGCGATGCGCCCTTGCGAATCTTGCGATACGCATCCTCGGACGAAAAGATGCCGCCCACCCCGATGATGACAAATTCCTTCCCGGTCTGCCGGAAAACGTACTCGATCAACCGGTCCGAGAGATCATCGACTATCTTGCCGCTCATACCACCATAATCCGGAAAATCCGTATCGAAAATCCTCGGATTCTCCCGGGGTTTCGTCAGATTCGAACAGACAAAACCGTCCAAGTTGAAACGTCGGGCAAGCGCGATGATATCGTCGATTTCCCGATGCGTCAGATCGGGCGAGAGCTTGATGAAGACCGGCTTCGTCTTGGGTACCGTCGCAAGCTCGGTCAACAGATACTCCAAATAATCCTTATCCGTGAACGGGCACCCGCCATAGGCGTTCGGACAACTGATATTGATAGTCACATAATCGCCGATATGGCGCATCTCCCGATATGCCCGCAGATAGTCCGCCGCTCCTGCTTCCTTCGCAACTGTCTCCTGATTGTTCGTCTTCGCGATATTGATACCGACCGGAATCCGGAAGACCCTTCCCTGCAGTCGCCGCGCGATTGCCCGAGCCCCCCTGTTGTTCAGACCATAGTGCACCAAGAGACTCTTCGATTTCTTGAGCCGCCACATACGCGGTTTCGGGTTGCCCTCACACCGGTCACCCGTGATCGATCCGATTTCCATAAACCCGAATCCGACTTCCGGCAGGATATCCGTCAACCGTCCGTTCTTGTCGAATCCTCCCGACAATCCCACCGGGTTCCGGAAATCGATGCCCCGTATCCGCTGGGCGAGCGCCGGATGTTGGAAATCAAACAGGAATGCGGTGATCCGCCTCATCACGCCATACCGCCCCAAAGACTCGCCAAAAGCGACCATGATGTCATGAATCCGCTCCGGATCGATCTGAAACACGACCAGCTTGAAAAGACGCACGTAGAAAAAATGGATGATAGCCTGCTTCGGATATGCCTTCGGACGGTACGTCATAGCTCAATAGACTCTATATTCTGGATAAGAAGGCACGCTGCCTTTTCCCTATTCTAGCCTGATTTCGGGCAAAATGGAACCTGACCACACGGAATTCGTCCGAAATATCTACCATGTCACCTCTCCGATGACCTCCCGCAAGTCGGATTCGTACCGCGGACTCTGGCGATGTACCCGGATATTATCGATCAGGCTCCGGCCTTTCGTTTCCTGGAAGTCGCCGGCCGGGACGATGAGTCCCATCCCAAAGAGAACCTCATCGAAATACCCCGGGAGTAGAGTCTTCCAGGTCAATGGAAATTTCACCGTGGAAATATCTTCCACCCGTCTCGTCAAAGCATTGGTGCAATTATTCGTGAGCGTATTGTACATACGTGGCTCCTCATAAATTCCGTTCACATCCTCCGCGATCTTGAGGAGCAGCTCTCGGGCCTGCAAAGGCGAAGCGATCGTTCGATACAGATACACTCGCTCGTCTCTGATATCCGTTCGTAGCCCAACAATATCCTGCTCTGACCCAACTATGTAAATAATTTCAAATTGGCGCAGCACACCCAAAATTGGGGAGAAACTCTCTCCAACCTCACGCCTTGTCTCCATGGAAATGACGATATGTCGTCCATCCGAGAAACCAAAAGACAAAAAAATATGCGCCAAACCCTCGAATGTATCAAAATGCGAAATAAATACGTCAACACTGTGTATGTCACGCAAATCAAATGCTCTTGTTTCATAACGGACATTTGCAATACCCTCACCTTTCCAGTCAAAATTCCGAAAATTTTCGATCGTCAACCGCTCATCCTGAAACGCGAACCGCGGCAATCGCTCCTGCCCAAGCTCCCAATTGCGTTCATGTGAAGGTCGGAAAACCATCACTAAAACAAGATATGCTCCAAATAAGCATGTCGCGAAGAGCATACCCTTTCTGAAATTTTTTGATCGATACAAACGTGCGTGTTTCATATTGCTCTCTCCAGTATATCAGGTACCTTCGAGAAAAAAATCAGAAATACTATTACAAAACAAAAACCCTGGGTCACTACGTGATAATTTCCAAGCTATTAATGAGAAGACGCCAATTTGAACACAAAAAACCACTCTTTCAAGCAGTTTTTCTTATCCACGAATCCCATCCTCCTCAATGAGAATCCTCTTCTTAAAGAGTAACGGATCGGCCATCACGCAAAAGAGCTCCGCTCCGGACGGATGCACTAGATATACTTCAATACAACAAATCCAAGTATCAGGAGCGCAACGAAAACGATTGAGAGAATATCGATATATTTTTCAATCAAATCTTTGTAACGCCGGCCAAGATGATGCATCAGCGTCGCTACCAAGAAAAACCGCATCCCTCGGCCAATGAAAGAAGCAACGAGAAACATGACAAAATGAATCTTAAATACACCAGCCGCCACCGTAATGAGTTTATAAGGAATTGGCGTGAAAGCTGCTGTAAAGACCGTCAGGAAAGCGCTCTCTTCATACCGCGTCCCGATATGGATAAATTCCTCCTGAAGACCATACGTATCCACAATCCAGACGCCGATCGTGCTGAACAACATTAAACCAATAGCATACCCAAACACCCCACCAAGAGTGCTTGCAATCGCGCAAATGGCCGCGTGACGAAGAAAGTTAGCCGGCTTCGCTATGACCATCGCAATCAGGAGAGGATCAGGTGGAATCGGGAAAAAAGAACTTTCAGCAAAAGCAATGCCAGCCAGTGCCTGTTCTGCACGCTTCGTTTCCGCCCAACCAACCACCCATCCATAAAGCCGGCGAATAATCTTTCGTGGCCAAGCAACACACGCCACGATAGAGAGTATCGGGCTCGAATGAATAAATGATTGAAAACGTGGCGCATGAGACCGAGGATGAATTATCTTGGGCATGTGATAAAAATCGTTATGTCTCAAAAACACCCAAAGGCGCCATTTCTACCAGCATCCTATTATATCAAAAGATGAAAAATTGAGAAAATAACCGGTATTCACCCGATTTTACTGGCACTCGCTCGGAAACGAAAGTAAACTTTCGCTTCACTCACTTCGTTTGGTAATAAAAACCCCGCACTACCGTTCGGTAAAATGCGGGGTCAAACTTGTCCGTCTCCGACGGAGGACTAAGTATCAAGGGTCTAAGAGACCCAAGATACAGAAGTCCGAAGTACTAACTTACGAGGCACAGAGCGGGGCGGAAGCCGATCCAGTAGTTTTCGGGCCAGTCCCAGCGCATCACCACCATGCCGTCGTGCTCGCAGAGATACGGAACGCGGAGGCCACCGCTGCGGGCCTGCACGATGGATTTCCAGAGAGGGACCGTTTTGCCTTGGAAAAACTTCCGGAAAACGGGCAGGCCTTTCTTTTGAATTTCCTCGCCATCGCGCAGCGACAAGCAGCTCTTGAGCATCCCATTTTCTTTCAGATACTCGTAGGGCTTGTAGCCTGCCAAGGAGGGGCCATTCTTCTGACGGTAGTGGAGCCAAAGGTCGACGGTACCGAGGTCATATTCGACCGGGCCGGTGAGCTCCAATTCCGGGTGCATCACCGTCCTCACCCAGTCGGGATAGACGGGTCGGATGGAGCGGTCGACATGGATGAGGGTGTCGAGTGGAGCTTCGGATACCAGAGGCGCTGGCTTCACTCCTCCGCGAAGCACCTCAGCGAAACGGGTGCGCCAGAGCTCACCGTCGGCACCACCAACCTTGTTGATGGTATCAAGTAGAACTCCCAGTCGTTCTTGCGGCACACCCACGAGGGCACGAACGATGGGGGCGAGCATGTCATTTCTGGGCATGGTCTATCTCCTTTTTGCAGGCGCTAGTGGGCTCTCGAGTCTTCGAGTTTGCCATAGCAGAGAAATGCCTCATTGAAGCCACTTTCTGCTATGGCAAATACCCTGTGATTTTTAAGGTTCAACGCGAAATTATACACTTTTTTAGGTTTATTGTCAAAATAAAAACCCCGCACTACCGTTCGGTACCATGCGGGGTCAAA
>JAUPWI010000083.1 GCA_030916545.1 Patescibacteria group bacterium
ACCACCCGTTCCCAGTATTCTTTCTGGAACGGCACGACCTCAAGCGGCACATCCGCCGCCTCGCACACCGCGCGCACATAATGCAAGTCCTCCTCCCACGGACACTCACCCAAAAAAGCCAGCTCATCCTCGAGCCAGATCTTCATATAGAACGCTCGGACATCGTGTCCGGCCTCTTTGAGGAGACGGAGAGCGACCGAGCTATCCACTCCTCCGGAAATGAGCATCGCGATACGCATACAAAATATATCCTGTGTCTTTTCAGTTATCCTTTTTCTCGACAGACAAGCGGAACATCAGACTATCCCCCGATTCATTCTCAAAACGAAAATCATTGAGACGTACATTTTTTCTTTTTTTGCGACGTGTCCGGAGACATCAGCATCAAAAAAGTATCTTTGAGAAAGCAATCGCTTCTTTTTCTTGCGACGTGTTCGGAAACACCAGCATCAAAAAAGAAGCGATTGCTCTCCCAATACTTTTTCAGGCATTCCACAAAAGGGAATTTTCCATTATCCCCTATTTTGAAGGAAAAATCAATAGGTAGAACGCAGAGCATTCACGATGACCACGACATCGATCACTTCCTGCAAGACCGCGCCGTACACCGGTGGAATATACCCAAAAAATGCAAATATCATACCAATGAGTGAAAGTCCGATACCGATAACGATACTCTGCCGTGCCACCTGATACGAACGTCGTCCGATATGCACCGCATCACGGATTTTCCAGGCATCTCGCCCGAGTATCGCGACATCCGCCGCCTCGATCGATGCGCTGTTCTCGGTTCCGGAGAAGACGATGCCGACATCAGCCAGGGCGAGCGCCGGAGCATCGTTCATCCCGTCCCCTACCATACCGACCAGCTTCCCCGCTCCCTGCTCGCGGGTCACCAAGGCGGATTTCTTGTCCGGCGAGCATTCCGCGTATATCGGAATACCGAATCGACCAAAAATCCGATGCGCGTTGACGCGCTTATCCCCGGTCAGAATCCCAAGCGAATATCCCCGTGTCCGGAAATATCCGAACAGTTCATCGACATCCTCCTTGAGCGTATCATCGAAATGGAATCGGGCGATCGGAACGTTTTCGTGCAGCAGCTCAGAAACGATACCGCTCCCGGTACCCGCTGCCGATCCCTTCCCGATACGGTACCGTTTCCCGTCGATCGTTCCCGAAATACCCTCTCCAAGTTTCTCCGTGAAATCCTTGACGGTCAGTAATATGCCGCCCCGTTCGCCGTTTAGCTTGACCAACGTCTTCGCGATCGGATGAAGAGAGCTCCATTCGAGCGACGCCGCGATGTTGAGCGCCTGTTTTTCGGTATAGAATCCGTCTAGAACCTCGATGCGCTTCAATTCGGGCTCACCCAGAGTGAGCGTCCCGGTCTTATCAAAAAAAAGCGTCTTCGTTTTGGCCAACACTTCAAGTACGCTCGGACTCTTGATGATGATGCCGTTGCGCGCCGCACGGGAAAGACCGCCAAGGAAGGAAACCGGAGCGGCGATCAGGAGCGGACAAGGAGTCGCGATCACGAGCACTGCCAAAAACCGTTCCCAATCATCGAAGAAGAACAGTGCTCCCAGGGCGAAAGCCAGCGTGACCAATGTAAAGATCCAATTCGATCGCTCGGCAAGACGTACGAGCGGCGATTGATTTTTCTTCCCCTCCTCGACCAGCGTGAGGATTTTCCGATAACTCGAATGTTCGAATGTCCCTCTTGCCCGAAGGGTGATCGCCGCCCCAAGATTGACGCAACCGCTCTTGATATATCTTCCCGACTGATATTCCATCGGCTCCATCTCCCCGGTCAGATTGGATTCATTCAAAAGAGCCGCATCCGAAACGAGAGAAGCGTCGAGCGGCACCATCTCATTGGTCCGCACAATGAAGACTTCTCCCTCCGCGACCTCCTGTATCGGTTTGGCGAAAGTCCCTTCCGTCGTCTGGATAAGGACTTCCTTAGGAATCTTCTCAAAGAGACTCCGCAGGGTCTTCTCCGCCCGACGTGTCCCGAACAGTTCGAGGGCGGCGCTCACCGAAACCATCAGGGAGAGTACCGCTCCCGAGAGCCACTCCCCAAAAAAGGCGGCTGTAAAAAGTGCGAGAAAAGCGATGTAGTCGAGATTCCACTTCTGCTCCCGGATCCGCTGCCACGACTCGACACACAAGATCCAGATACCGACCGCGACAGCCACCTGAAGAGGCGCTGAGGAAAATCCCAAAAAAGAAAGTCCAATCAAAACGAAGATCACGAATGGGAACGTGAACTCTCGACTCATCAGCAGGGAACGCCAAGCAGACATACTACCGTTCACGATTAGCTCGGAAACTTCTCTTCTCGACCGGCGCATTTTTCAAATTGACGGAGATACGTTCGCTGCCATACTTCCTTTCCATAAATCGCCGTTCATCATCTCGGACAATACGTCGCAGTGCCCCAATCTCTTCTTCTTCCCGTCTTACCTGTCGGACTAGCCAAAAAAGTACAGCCCCGAAAATAGCAACAAAGAATACCGCACCGCCGACAAGCGAAAGAATCGGCGTCCCCAATCCCTCCGCACCATCACGAAACACATCCCAGCGCGTATCCAAGGCAAGTCCGCCCGCTTCCAATGTCCGACAACGCTCCCGATACGACATGACCGATTTTTCGAGAGAAAAAATCTCATTAGCCGATTCGGTGATCCGAAAATATCGAGAAGCCTCCTGACATCGTTTTGCTTGAACCGCCTCCACGCCATGGACAAATGCGGCGAAGAACTCATGCCGATCGAGCATCAAGCCGATTTTCGTCGCCTCACCAAAAATCAACGACACCGGCAAGGCGAAGGCGAAATTATCCCCGGAAGACCGGTCCAGCTCTCCTGTCTGAAAAGTCACCAGACCGACAACTTCTCCCCGATCATTGAAAAGCGGGCCGCCACTCGACCCCTGCGATACCTTGGCATCCGTCTGATAGATAGGAAAATCCTTCCCGGCCGCCGTCTTGAGCGCACTCACCACCCCGCGAGTAAATGTCGCTTCGAGAGGACTCTTCGTGTTCAGCTCCGCCGTTCCAGGAAATCCGAAAATATACGCCGTACTCCCGACCGACAAAGCCTCATCAGCCGAAAGAGGCAGTGCAGGCAAACGATCAAGGTCGATCTTGATCAAAGCGACATCCCGGTCATCCCGAAGAAATTCCTCATTCGAACTCGCTACCGTTGCCGGAAAGGCTTCCTTCACCAGGTCGGCCGCCTTTTCTTGCTCCGAGTGCGGATTCAGAACGAATATATCGCTCGCGAGATCGAATCGGCTATTCTCGATGACCGTCTGAAGGATACGCCTCCCGAAGGCCTCCGCTTCCCCTGACTGCAGGAAAGTCTCGGCTTCCTCATCGCTCAAATACAGGGCGTTCTCATAAAAGGCAGCCAAAGCGGAGTCGGAAGCGAGCATGTGCTTGATCGTCTCCTGGGATACCACGTGCGCGTTGGTCGCGATGTATCCGTCCGGGTGGATGATGAAGCCGCTCCCCGAAACATACTCGTCTACCTTGACCTTCTTGTGCTCACCCGTATCATCGACCGCGATCAGACCCCGTTTCATATCCACCTTGATGGGTGCGATTTCCGCCTCACCGACCGTATGGGTGACGATACGGACTACCGATGGCTTCACGAGGTTGGCCAATGTCTCGGGCGCATACGACTCCCCCGCCCGCACCGAAAACGGCATCCCGAAAATACCGAGGGCGAGGAAGAAAAGAAAAAAACGTGACATGGGATTTTTGTTTTGCCGTCTGCTTCACTTCTGATTATAGCAAATAGGGACAGGAAAGATACATCAGAGATAACAAAAACGGCGCTGCTCCTCAAAGAGAAACAGGCCGTCAATCCACGAACCTCGACGGTTCAGTCGCGTGCGTACAGGGTCCAATCGGACCCACCGCAGATATTGACCCCGCGGCGTTCGGTACTCCTGCCGTCGACGAGTACGGCCCTCAGGTCGTACGTGCAACGATAGGTTCCGTCATTGGGGTAAACCCTGATATTGTAACCATCCTGCAAGACCTGCGAACCGAGCTTGTCCACTCCCCACCCGGAACGACTCGGGTGGGAAACATACACCCTCTCGACCGTCGCCCCGGTCTCGTTGATGACCCTGACATACCGCGCTTCCTGGGCCTGAACGGAGACAGACGCCGCCGCGGTGCACATCATGACAGCAAGAAACTGCAAGATTTTTTTCATTGTCACTTCCTCTCGGCAAGGTGAAGGTACTAAAAAGAAGGCACGATTGCCTCCTGATTCCCTTGATACCATCTGGTACAAAAAAAATCAACATTGACTTACAGTCTGTTTTATGCTAGTATTTACGGAAACCTTTAAACTGGATACTCCCTATGTCGTCCTCTCTTCAAACCCGCCTTCGAGCGTTCCTTGACCATTCACCGTTCGCGATTTTTTTCTCGGCCCTCACACTCCTCTTTGCGGTAATCGTCATCGCGGGGATATACCGCCAACCGGAACCGACAGACGACACGACTGGAACAGCAGCCAGGACGGTCGAGCATTTCATCGTCGGCACCGACGCCGTGACTGCCACCGCGTCGGCACTGGTCAAGAAAGAGACTCTCCAGCCTCTCGTCGCCCTGACTGCCGGAACCGTGACGAGCATCTCCGTCCGTCCAGGCAGTCATGTCGGTGCCAACACCCCACTCCTCCGCCTGAGCGCCGACTACGGAGCGAACCGCGCCGGACTCGAAACGACGCTCGCGGAAAGAAATCAGCGCTTCGCGCTCGACATGGCCGAACTTGATCAGGATATCTTGAAACTCGAAAGGAAGAAGGCGCGTGATGACAGCTCGGCAAGCGATACCGAAACAGATATCGCACTGAAACGACTCAAGCGACAGCGCGCCGAGTTGGATGAATCGCTCTCAACCGCAAAACTCGGGGTCGATATTTCGCGTGCCAGCGCTGCCGTCTGGGAACCACGAGCCGCCGTCTCAGGAACTGTCGAATACCTCGCCGTACAGGCCGGGGATTTCGTCACGCCCGGAACCCTGCTCGCCATGCTCCGAACCGACAAGGGAGTTACGACACTCGATACCTTCATCGAACCAACATTGTCCCGCGCTTTCGATACGACCCGTCCCTCCCATATGGTTTCCGATATGAAGGGAGTCTCCCTTGAAATCCTGCCTTCATTCTTCTCGAAAAGCGAAACCCGGAACGGACTCTTCAATATCCGATACACCCTCACCCAAGACCAGGCAGCCGCAGCGACCGCGAATACACGTATCATGATTTCTCTTCCTCTCCGGACCGCGGATAGTGAGGGCCACACGCTCATCCCTCTCGACGCCCTCTTCATCCATACCGATCACGCGTCGATCTTCATCGAGCAAGATGGAAAGGCAGAGGAGCGCACGGTATCCATCCGGGAAATATTCGGTAATGCCGCCCTCCTCGATGAAACGCTCCCGACCGGGACATCGATTCTCCTGAATCGGACGCTCATCGCCGGAGAAACCGTCACGCTGACCCGGTAATCCTCTCCCCCGAAAAAATATGTCTTCTCTTTCACCATCTTCACTCCCGTCCTCTCCGGATTCCGGTATCATCCGTTACTTTTCTCGCATCCGCATCGTCTCACTCATCGCGCTGATCCTCTCCGGAGCCGGTCTCACGAGCTATATCACCCTGACCAAGGAACTCAATCCCAATATCCAGATTCCGATCGTATTCGTGACCACTATCCTGCCGGGGACCGACCCCGAGGATATGGAACAACTCGTCACTATTCCTCTCGAGGATGGTCTCGAAAACCTTTCGGGTGTCACCAAGACGACTTCGACTTCACAAGAAAGCGTTTCCCATATCACGCTCGAATTCGCGTCCGGAACCGAGCCGGATAAGGCCAAGAACGATGTCCAGAGCGCGCTCGATAGCATTACGACTCTTCCGAAGGATGCCGAGAAACCGAACATCCAGGTTCTCGATTTCCAAAACCAGCCCTCGCTCATCCTCGCCATCACCGATCGCGACGGGGAGCGGGCCTCCCTCGAACACTTCGCCGATACCCTCAAGGAAACGATCAAGGATGTCCCCGGTATTGAACGCGTATCCCTCGGATACCGCAATGATCCCGTCGCGCACGTCGCACTGACGCCGGAGCTCGTCGATACGTATCGCCTCTCCATTCCCGGACTCGGATCGACTATCGGAAGCGCGCTCGACAATCATCCGTCCGGATCACTCCGGACCGAAGATACCAAATACACCCTCGGCATCGAAAAACTCGCCGATTCGCTCGATGATCTCCGTTTACTGCCGATTTCTCTCGGTGATACCGTCGTACCCTTGGGATCGGTCGCAAAGATCACGGATCGGGCACCGACCGGAAGTACCGAGGCCTTTTTCGCGAATCGCGACACGCCACCGGTGCCGGCGATACTGGTCTCGATATTCAAAAGCGACTCGGCCGATACCCGCACGACCGTCGATTCCGTCCTGACAACCGCCGATTCGCTTTCCGAACGCACCGGCGGCCGCATCACCATCGCGGCACTCTTCGACGGCGGTCAAGAAATCAGCAAGAGCTTTGATCAGCTGCTCCACGATTTCCTCCTGACCTTTCTCCTTGTCTTCCTGGTCCTCCTCACCTTCTTCGGATTCCGCCAATCCATCGTCGCCGCCCTCGCCATCCCGATCACCTTTCTCGGAACCTTTCTCGTCATGCAACTTGCCGGACTCTCCATCAACTTCATCTCGCTTTTCTCGCTCCTCCTCGCACTCGGTATTCTGGTCGACAACGCCATCGTCATCGTTTCCGCCGTCTCCAGCCGACGCCGGACATTCACCAATGAAGACCCGATGCAGACCGCCGTCCATGTCTTTGCCGATTATCGGATCGTCATCCTCACCACGACCATCACCACCGTCTGGGCGTTCCTCCCGCTCCTCCTGGCATCCGGCATCATCGGGGAATTCATCAAACCAATCCCGATAGTCGTCTCGACCGCACTCGCTCTCTCGGCCCTCATCGCGCTCTTCATCATCCTTCCGTTCATGGCCGCGCTTCTCGCCGGCAGCGCTCCGCCCCGTGTCAGGATTCTCGGACAGATACTCATCGCGGTCATACTCATATCCTTCCTCTTCTTCTTTCTCAAGGGAAGCATATTCTTCGTCCCGGTCTTTCTCGCCTGTCTCATCTCACTCGCCGTCATCGCCATTTCCTTCCCGGTAGTTTTCCGACGTCTCACGAACTTTCCGCTTGTCACGACAGGACTCTCGCGGCTCGCGACGCTCCGATCACGCCTGAATCTCGACCGGATAGCCGCCCGCTACGAGATTTTCATCAGGCGTATCCTTGTCTCGAAAAATCTCCGTCGACGCACCTTCATCATGCTCATTCTGTTTTCCCTCTTTTCCTACGCTTTGGTTCCGACCGGATATGTCGTCAATGAATTCTTCCCCGAGGATGACCAATCGACCATCTATGTCCGTCTCAAGCTCCCCGTCGGGACATCCCTTGAGAAAAGCCGGCTACAGACTCTGGATTTCGCCGAAAAACTCCGCCATGAAACACTCGCCAATTTCGTCGTCGCGGAAATCGGCGCCAAACCTCCGACCGACAACAGCCCCTCGAGTCCCGATACCAATGAAATCCTCTTCACGCTGATCCTACCCGACAAGAAAGATCGTCATGAGACTTCCGGGGCCATAGTCGAACGGATCAACCGAGAATATGCTTCTTTCCCCGCGGGGGAGATTTCAGCCACCCAGATTTCCGGAGGACCACCGGCCGGAAGCGATATCACCCTCAAGCTGCTTGGTCCGGATCTCGCAACACTCGACGGCATCGCCAAGACCATCCAGTCCCATCTCAAAGAACAGCCGTCCGTCACGAATATCTCCTCATCCCTCTCGGTCAAAGGAAAGATGGTGTTCGTTCCCGATACGGAAGCACTCGCTCATTTCGGTGTTCCGACCGATGCGCTCGCACTCGCGCTCCGCACGCTCGGAAACGGATTCACGGCCAAGAATGATGCCCGTTTCGAAGACCAGAAAATGGACGTCGAAATCGCCCTCACGGATGACCCGGCAGGTGCCTCTTTGTCCGATCCCGACCGGATTTTCGTGAACGGATTGACAGGAACCGTTCCGATAAGTGCTCTCGGACATTTCGTCCTCAAGGAAAACCCGGCGAGCATCGATCGGGAAGACGGCAAGAGAGTCCTTTCTGTCACCGCGGATGTCGCACCCGGCTACAGCGTCTCGACCGAGAGCAAAAATCTCGAAGCATACGCCAAAAACAACGTGTCATTTCCGGACGGGTATTCATTCCAGACCGGAGGCGTCAACGAAGAAAATACCAAGTCCGTCCGATCAATCCTGCTCGCGATGCTTCTCTCCGCGGCGCTCATCTTCGCCACGATGGTGATGCAGTTTAACTCCTTTCGTAAGGCTATTATCGTACTCCTCGTCATTCCACTTGCGGTCTCAGGAGTCTTTGTCATCTTTGCGCTCTTTGGTATTCCACTTTCCTTCCCGGCCCTGATCGGCGTCCTGGCGCTTTTCGGTATCGTGGTGAATAATTCCATCATCATGGTCGACAAGATCAATAAGAACATGGAACGGATGGTGGATCTCGACCTGGCCATCGCCTCCGGAGCCGCCAGCCGCCTCGAACCGATACTCCTGACCGCCCTCACAACGATTATCGGACTCATCCCGATCACCCTCTCCGATCCGATCTGGCAGGGCCTGGGCGGAGCCATCATCGCCGGACTCACCTTTTCCGGTATCGCCAAGCTCTTCTTCATCCCGGTCATCTACAAAAGCTGGTTCAATACGAAATAAATATCCTATCCTCTCCAAAAGAGGAAAAGGAATCTTTTTCCTCGCTGTATGTTCGGAAACATGGGGCATCAGAAGAAAATCCCTTTTCCTCTTTTGAAACGAGCCACGTCTTATGTTCACTCGGATTATCTAAATATCTTTATTCACTCTCTTATGCCCGCACCCATCACCCCAGCAGACGCTACTTTTCCGATGCGTCTCAATCGCTATCTCGCCAAACAAGGAATCGCTACGCGCCGTGAAGCTGATGCCTTGATTGAAGCCGGTCGAATCATCGTCAATGGCCAAAAGGCAACGCTCGGAATGAAAGTCAGCGAGACCGATCAGGTAACCGTCGAGAATGCCAATCGCCGTCACCACACGTATCTCGCCTACTACAAACCACGTGGCATTATCACTCATTCTCCACAAGGAAAACGCGAGTACTCCATCGCCGATGTCACCAAAAAATCAGATCTCTTCCCAATCGGTCGCCTCGACAAAGACTCGGAAGGGCTTATCATTCTCACTAATGATGGCCGTATCACTGAGCGCTTGCTTCACCCTCGTTTTGCTCATGAAAAAGAATACGAGGTGACTGTTCAAGAGACTATCGACGTAACCAAACTCCCCTACCTTGAAGCGGGTATTATGGAAGAAGGCGAACTACTCACCGCCAAATCAGTCCGCATCACCAGCAAGAATACTCTGACTATCGTTTTGACTGAAGGGAAGAAACATCAAATCCGCCGTATGCTCTCAGCTATTCATCTCACTGTTGTGACTCTCAAACGAGTACGTATCATGAATGTCCTCATTGGTGCCATGAATCCCGGTCAATCACGCCCCATCGCCGGAGCCGCGCGCGAGGCCTTCCTCGCTGACCTTGATTTGAAATAAAACAGAAGACTCATAGGTATTGACAAATACACTAATAAATAGTACAGTATATTTTCGTTTTTTAAAAAAATGAAACACGTCCACCAACAGGAGGGGTACTTGTGACGCTACTATTTTTATTTCGTATTTTCCCTAAGGATAATCGTCAGGCACTCGCCGATATTTCTAGCTGCCTCAGCACCGGT
>JAUPWI010000084.1 GCA_030916545.1 Patescibacteria group bacterium
GATACGTCGCACTTCCGCAGTCGGTTTCGGTCTCAGTACCAAATGCTGATGATTTTGGAACACCACGAACCATACTTGCTCAGTCGAATCTGACCGGGACCACAGTGCGGTTTCCTGAATTAACGACAGGCTCGCTGATTATCAAGTTGTGGTACGGACAGCCGCTCCGTATCCGCGAGATAGATTTTTTCGAAGAGAATGTTCCATCGGTGAATGAAGGGAGTGTTCGATTTCTCGCCCGTCCGGGAGAAACGTATACGTTGTATGCCTATTCCGATCGTGGATACGTCGCGCCAGTTGGTGAAATAGGCAATCTGAAAGACGATGCGGACGTGAAGCGCCTCTCCGGAGGAGTATTGGTGGCAAATCCGCTCTATCGACCGGCCGATAGTGATAGCGATGGTATTCTCGATCGGAAGGACAACTGTGTTCGGATCGAGAATCCGGATCAGTATGATGAAAACGGGAACGGGCGGGGCGATGTGTGTGATGACTATGACCGTGATGGTATCGTAAACAGCCAAGACAATTGTCCGGCGCATCCGAACCGGATTCAGACGGATACTGATCGTGATGGGAAGGGCGATACCTGCGACGGCGAGGAAAGCCGGATCACGGAAAAGTACGTGTGGATGCCGTGGGTCGCTCTTGGTCTCGGTATTGTGGTTGTTGGTGGACTCTTTATCTCGGTATTCCGTCGGACCCGTTCCGGACAGAAAAAAAATTAGTCATCGAGGATTCGAATATACCAAAAGAAACGGCCTATTGAAGCCGTTTCTTTGTGTTCGTGCTTGACATTCTAACAAATAAGGTATATAATGTATTTTGAGACTACAGAAGAAGATCTTTGACAAATGAGGGTTCTGGGCGGAGTGAGGGATCTCGGATCGTTTCGGGATTTCTCACTCCGCCTGGAATACCAGACAGGAAATTTCGGCAATTTTGCCATCAAACGTATTGCCTATGGAGGTGTGTCATGAACACGAAATTTGTTCGGTTGGTTCTTGTTGTGCTTGCCAGTCTGTCGCTTGCTGGGTGCTTTGAAACGCTCGGGCGGCGCCCTGCCGGGTATACCCATCAGGGCGGATATCTGATTCCCCCGGGACAGTCTGCTGAAGAGCAGCTTGTCTGGGTGAACCAGGAAGAAGCGGTTCGCTGCGGGCCGGACGCCAGGCGTCTGGATATCATTACTGGCGTCGTGATTGGCGCGGCCGCTGGCGCAGTGATCGCTAGTAGGGGTTCTCGCGCGACCGGCGCCGTGCTCGGGGGTCTCGGCGGCGGCGCAATTGGCACCATGAGTGTTGGAGATTATTGCTCAACACTCCAGAGGTCGCGCGGCCTGATTCAGGCGCACATTACTGCCCAGCTACCGGTAGAGACTCTCCGGTGCAAACAAGTTTTTGACTCGCGTACCGGAAAGTGGTTTATTCCGGCAGGTGGTTGCCAGCGCGATGTCCAGCAGCAGCAGGTGCTGCCGGCAAGACCAAGCTATGTCCCTCGATAAACAAGGGGGACCATCAGAAGCGGCCAGAGAAGAATCTTTCTCTCGGCCGTTTTCTTTTTGCGCGAAAAAATTTTTCCTTGCCTCAGGCATGCTTCTCTTGTACACTTCATGTTGGAATACACAAATATCTTTCTATGAAAAATACGAAAATCGTCGCGACGATCGGCCCGGCCTCGGAAGACAAGGAGACGTTGCGGCGGATGATAGAGGCGGGCATGAATGTCGCCCGGCTCAATTTTTCGCATGGGGAATATGCGTGGTTCGAGAAGATTATCGCTCGTTTGCGTGAGCTTTCGGAAGAGATGCGGGTGCCGGTCGCCATCCTGGCCGATATGCAGGGGCCGCGTATCCGCGTGGAAGTCGATCGGGAAATCAGCCTGAAAAGAGGAGAACGTATCCATGTTGCCGATATCTCCCATCGGGAGACTTTTTCGAAATCCCGCTCCAGGCAGCCGATCTGCTACCTTGATGTTCCCAAAATGGCGAGCAAACTCTCGACCGGGGATATGATCCTGATCGAGGATGGACTTATCGAGCTGCAGGTAGTCGCGAAGCATGGAGCGCACGCAGTCGAAGCGACTGCGCTTTCTGATTGTCGTATCAAGAATCGTAAGGGAGTCATACTCCCGGATACACCGATCGATCTCCCGATTCTTTCGAAGAAAGACTTGCGTGATCTCGCGTTCGTCCTTAGGGAAGGAGTGGACTATGTCGGACTTTCTTTTGTCGGATCGGCGGAAGATATTCATACCGCGCGTGAGGAGATGCGAAAGGTAGTCGGCGAGGAAGCCGAGCTTCCGAAGATTATCGCGAAGATTGAGCGCAAGACGGCCCTTAAGCATTTGAAATCCATTCTCAAGACGACGGACGCGGTCATGGTGGCGCGCGGCGATCTCGGAATCGAGATGCCAACCTCCGAAGTGGTCCTGCTTCAGAAAGAGATCATTCGTGAAAGTTTACGAGCAATGAAACCGGTTATCGTAGCGACCCAGATGATGAAGTCGATGACGGACAATATCCGGCCGACACGCGCCGAAGTGAGTGATGTTTCCAATGCGGTTATCGACCATACCGACGCAGTCATGCTTTCGGAGGAATCGGCCATGGGGAAGTATCCAGTTGAGACGATAGCCATGATGGCAGAAATTATTGAGAAGACTGAAGAGTCACCATTCAATGATATCTATCAGGAGCTTGATGTGAACATGAAAAATGAGTACGCGGCTGTCATTCGGAGTGCGTATCAGCTGGCCAAAAGTTTCAACGCACGGGCGATACTCCTTCTGTCGATGAGCGGCCTGACTGCACGCTTGATTTCACATTTCCGTCCGGAGACCGAAATCCTGGTTGCAACCGATAGCAAGAAGACCTGGTATGAGCTCGCGCTGGTGTGGGGGATTCAGCCGTTCAATTTTGAAGGCGACCCGGATCGTGATCACTATATTGATCGGATGATGTCCGAGGCGAAGAAATCGGGCAAGCTGGCAGCTGGAGATGATACTGTTGTCTTCCTCGGCAAGACACCAGATCGCCGGACCGTCGACCTTGTCGGAATTCAAAGAGTGCGCTAGTCTAGAGGGGGAAAAAAGATAGGGGAGAAACGGAGCATAGGGTCTATGACTCCCTTTTTCTTCTCTAAAGGAGAGATGGCCGAGTGGTTGAAGGTACTTGCTTGGAAAGCAAGCGTAGGAGAAATCCTACCGCGAGTTCGAATCTCGCTCTCTCCGCCAAGTTTTACATTCAGCGAAATTGAAAGATGTTGCCTCGGCGCTTCGCGCCTCGGCATGGTATTTTTCCGCTATTTTGAAGGCATTTTTGAAATCCAAAACCAAAGTGCGGTCGGCAATGCGGAAGTTCGAACCAATCTTTTTGAGAAA
>JAUPWI010000085.1 GCA_030916545.1 Patescibacteria group bacterium
ATTTGTTCCAACGGTGATTCGTCTGCCTCATCCGCTTCAGATCCTTTCTCCTTCCTTCTTTCGATCCGTTTTCCACCGGAAATGAGAATGAAGTTCCGCTCCAGTCGCTCCTGCTCTTCCGGCTTCAGAGATCGGGACCACGACAAGGTCGTCCGGGATACTTCGCGGAATATCCGATCCTCCTGGACAACTCTCGGATGGACTTCCAACGCCCGTTCATTGATTCCGATGAGGTGCACCCCCGAAAGACGTCGCACTCGTGAGAGAGCAACATATCCTTGCCCGAATTCGAAAGCCTGTGAGAGATCCATTACCGCCGCATCAAGACTGACCCCTTGGCTCTTGTGTATCGTCATTGCCCAGGCGAGTCGCAGCGGAAGCTGAGTAATTTTAGCAAGTATAGAATCGCCCTCCATCATCATCCACTCCATCGGTTCGACGACGATACGATCACCCGCATGCGTCCGGACCACCGGCCAGTGATTCCCTCCCTCGAAACCGGTCACGATCCCAAGTGTTCCGTTCATGAACCCTTCCCCCTGATTATTCTTCGTAAACATCACGGAGGCGCCTTCCTTGAGCTCCAATCGTTCAGGCGAAAGACATCCTCGCTTCAACGCTCCCACCAGTTTTTCGGGGCCCCGCTCCGCCATGACGAATCGATACGTTTTCGTATCCAACTTTCCGAGCTCTCCACGATTGATGCGATCCACATCCGCGTTATGCGAGAACAGACGGGTCATCTCATCCGGCGGCTCCTCCTCCGCATCGATGAGACGAGTTTCCAGCCGCCGCTGATGCAGGGCGCTCCATGACCGGGAACGCATCGCCGACAGCAATTCAAGAAACATATCGTCCTCTTGCCGATACTGATCGGTCAGATAACACACCTTGAAATCAAGCCATTGCCACGTCTCTGATTCGAAAGCGAAACGGGAAAATTCCCCTTCCTTCACCACCGGAGGCAGCTGGAAAAAATCCCCCACAACCACGACCTGCAATCCGCCGAAGGGAAGCTGCCCCTTACGCACGGCTCGGCAGACTCGCTCGACCATATCGAATATCGACGCATCCAACATGGAAATCTCATCGATGATCAACACCCTGGCCTTTTTGATCCGTTTGGCGACATAGCGATTATCGACAATCGCGCGCACCCCATCCTCATCCAGGGAGCGAGCGATTCCGATGCCGCTCCAGGCGTGAATCGTCATCCCATGAATATGAGTAGCCGCAATACCTGTCGAAGCCGTCACGGCAAAATCAATCCCTTGTTCACGGAGATAATCAGTATACGCGTTAATCGTGTGCGTCTTCCCCGATCCAGCTTCACCTGTCAGAAACACGTGGGCGCCGGTCCTGAGAATCGCCAGGGCCTCATCCTGAGTCATAAGCAAGTATCGATATACGATTTCCCTATCGTAACACTCATCCGACCTCTCTTCCAAACGGAAAACCGCTCCGGCCCACGCCAGAGCGGCTCCGAGAACCCTCCTCTTCTTCCTAGTTGCAGCGCTCAAAAGCCGGGAGATGCCGATTTTCGGACGCGTCCATGAGATGAGTAAATACCTGAGTCAGATCAGGATACGCCGTCACTTGAGGCAACAACGTCCCTCGATAGAGCGAGACATTCGCTTTTTCGGCATCGACACCTGCCTGACACGCCGCCTGCAGAGTCGATGGCGAAGTGACGGTGCCGATATGCGTATTCTGCGGAACCGAAACTCCATACTTATCAAACAGCGCCTTCAACGAAGCAATATGCTGTTCTTCGGCCCGCCGAATCATCGAGAACGGACGGACTTCACCCAACACACCGATCGTCGCATCATACGTAGCCAGTGCTTTATACTCATCATCCAAGGCCATGATCAGCGATTCTTTCGCCTCCGATGATAGCGCACCTACCGGATATTCAAGCCCCTCGACTGCCAAGCAATCATCCGCTACACAATTCTCACGATTCATACCCGAGCCACCCATCATGCCACGGCCACTACCCTGACCGCGACCAGATTGATCCCCGCCCTGTCCGAATTGTTGTCCTTTCGGATCCTTTCGTCCTTCACCCTGCTTCCAGTCACCCCTTCCCTGACCGGATTCCATATGCATCCGATTCCCCGACCGACCCGGATTATCGATAGTCAACTGGAGGACATACCCGAACAGCACACCGACAGCCGAAGCACCGATAACCATCCACACCGTCTTGTTCATGACCATACTCATCACATTTAAAAATCAACCCCTGCTTTGAGTACGGTACTCCTTTCAAAACGGACGCAACGTCCAACCTGGTACATATATAACATACTACTCTTCCCGAATACCGATTTCCTCGACGGCATCGGAGAAGTACTCCGCCAAAGACGCCATTTCCGCTTCCGAGAATGCGCTCATCGTTTCGAACTTCGGATCCAATACGATCTCATTGCGAAATGGCTGAAGAAAATATCGCGAAGCCCCTTCGAGCGATTGCCTCATTGCCGCGAGAACCTCTTCGGTATGTATTTCGCGCACCAATGTCGTACGAAACTCATACGGCAAAGTCCCTTCTTTCAAAAGATGAAAGCTCTCTTCAACTGCCGCAGCACTCGCTCCTAATCCCGAGAGTGTCGGGTAACGATCGAAACTCGTCTTAAAATCCATAGCAACATACTGCACCAACCCGTTCTCGATAAGATGCCGCAATACATCTGGTCGGTTGCCATTCGTATCGAGCTTGACCGCGTATCCAAGCGCTCGAATTTTCCCAATAAAATCCTCAAGATCAGGATGAAGTGTCGGTTCTCCTCCAGTGATTACCACTCCCTGTAACAGGCCTTTCCGGCGTTCAAGAAAGCGAAAAAAAACGTCTTCGGGAATAAACCCTTTCTCGATTTCTTTCAGTCGTTCCGGAAGTACAAATTCCGGATTGTGACAATATCCACACCGAAAATTACACCCAGCAGTAAAAACGATGCAAGCGGTCTTCTCGGGAAAATCCAGAAGCGTTAATTTGGTAATACCACTGAGGAGCATAGACGGTTAGCATTCACTCTCCGCATACTGCTGGCAAAAAGCATGATTGGCCGCGACTGTCTCGGTAAAATGCTTTCGTGAATAGTGCTCGGATTTCTTCCCAATATTGAAATGTGAAACAGGACGATGATACCCCATCACTCGCGTCCACACCTCGCAACGAGTTCGTTCTACCAACTGTGTTTCCTCGGTCATACTCTTTGTTTTTAGACGATTATTTCTCTTGAAAGACCTTAATAAAGATATTATACTCCTTTTTTCTTCTGACTACTTTTCTGAACCGTTTCCGCGCGCTGACTCTCGTACTTTTCCCTTGTTTTTACATCAAATCGCGCACCGCTCTCAATACCAAGCTCTCGGTCACACTTGGGACAATAGTCCCATTCTCCCTCCAAATAACCATGCCTCGGACAAATGGAAAAAGTCGGTGTGATAGTAATATAGGGCAGACGGTAATTGGAAAGAATCGAGCGAACGAGACTCCGGCAGGCTTCTCCCGAACTTACTTTCTCGTGCATATAACAATGCAATACCGTACCACCAGTGTACTTACGCTGCAACTCATCTTGTAGCTCCAGGACTTCAAAAATATCATCACTGTATTCCACCGGCACCTGAGAAGAGTTCGTGTAATACGGAGCCTCCACCGTCCCAGCCTGAATAATATCCGGAAAACGCTTCTGATCTTCCTTCGAGAATCGCGCAGTGACTCCTTCAGCCGGTGTCGCTTCAAGATTATAATAATTATTCGTTTCTTCCTGATAATCCTTAATACGCTCCCGCATAAAATCTAAGATTTCCTTCGCAAATATCTGACCACCAGGGGTAGTGATATTTTCCGTATCCCCCGTAAAATTACGGATAGCTTCATTAATCCCATTCACTCCGATAGTTGAAAAATGATTTCGGAGATACCCAAGATAGCGCTTCGTGTATGGGAAAAGCCCCCGATCAATCCACTTTTGTATCTCCTCACGCTTAATCTCGAGTGATGTTCGAGCAAGATCCATCAAGTATGCAAGACGCTTATAAAACTTCTCCCGATCCCCCCGATACATATACCCGAGTCGTGCCGCATTAATGGTCACAACACCAATCGACCCAGTCATTTCCGCTGAGCCAAACAGCCCGCCACCGCGTTTCCGGAGTTCACGAAGATCCAACTGTAACCGACAACACATCGAGCGAACATCGCTTGGATTCAATTCAGAATTCACAAAATTCTGAAAGTACGGTGTCCCATATTTGGCGGTCATCTCAAACAGAGGAAGATTTTTTGGATTTTCCCATTCAAACTCTTTGGTAACATTATAAGTCGGAATAGGAAAGGTAAAAGTACGACCCTTCGAGTCTCCCCGTGACATCACCTCGATGAAAGCCCGATTAATAACATCCATCTCTGGCTGCAATTCCCCAAAAGTAAATGCAAATGGCTCACCACCTAACAACAACTTCTTCTCACGCATATCTTCAGGAACATCCCAGTCAAGCGTGATATTGGTAAATGGTGTTTGAGTTCCCCAGCGCGAAGGAATATTGAGGTTAAAAACGAAAGACTGAATATTCTGGTGCACATAGTCATATACCGTATCTGCGACGTATTGTTCTTGTTTGGCTTTGGTAGGAAAAGTCATGTGGTACTTTTTCATATCCTCCCGCAATTCAAGCTCATACTTCTTCACAAAAGGTGCCAGATACGTATCAAAGCTTGAAAAAGCCTGCGCGCCTGCCCACTCATTCTGCAATGTCCCGAGGAAATTCACCATTTGAGACACCGCCGAAGAAAGATGTTTTGGCGGTGCTGATTCAGTCTTATCTGGTACCCCATTAAATCCCTCTTCAAGAAGCACTCGCAGACTCCACCCAGCGCAATACCCCGAAAACATACTCAGATCGTGAATATGATAGTCGCCATTCCGGTGTGCATCCCCAACTGCTTTAGGATAGATGTGCGAGAGCCAATAATTAGCAATTACTTTTCCCGAGGTGTTCAGAATCATCCCGCCCAACGAGTACCCCTGATTCGCATTCTCATTCACTCTCCAGTCAAGCTTGTCGAGGTACTCCTGAATGGTTTTCTCTACTTCAACGACCACGTTTCGATCCTCTCTCGCTTCTCGTCGCTTCTCACGATACAAGATATACGCTTTCGCGGTCTCAGCATACCCGTATTGAATCAGCATATCCTCAACAATATCCTGTACTTCCTCAACCGTCGGAATCTTATCGAGAAACTCTTCTTCCAATCGGGCATACACATCTTCCGCCAACACCTGCGCGATAATCTCATCGTGTTTTCCGGTCGCTTTGGATGCTTGATTCAAGGCATCCTCAATTTTCTCCAATTTGAAATCAACAATCGAACCATTCCGCTTCTGTATTTTGTAGACTGGCATACCTTTATTTTTACCTATTTACACCACAAACTCACCCCAAGATGCCTTGTCGCACCCAGTATATTCTCCTCACACCCCTGTTCTAACACGTCGAAACAAAGTGGAATTCTCCCGACTATACACATTCTATAAACACTCGAGAGGCAAAAAGGTGTCACGACCCAACGCAATGCTTTTCAGAGTATTGCCCTCAAATGCTTTCTGGCTCGAGAAAGACGTAATTTGGTAGCATTTTCAGATACACCAAGAAGGACCGATATTTCATGTACCGAAAAACCCTTCTGATATTTCATCGAAAGTATTTCACGCTCTGACGGACGTAAAGCCGGAGAATCAAACACACGTTCTACTACAGAAGAAGTTGGAGTAGCAAAACTCGCTGCATCTTCACTCGCCCGATCATCAAAGAGCGCAACCGTTTGTTTCTTGCGGTAATGATTCACGAGGAGGTTATGAGCCACCCGAAGGAGATAGGTCCCATACGAAGCATTAGTTGCCGTAAAACCAGGGAGATAAACAAGCGCCCGATAAAAGGTCTCCTGAGTGAAGTCCTCAGACATATCCCGATCATAGCTCAAGTGCCGGAGAAAATACCGTTTCACGAGAGATTCATACTTAACATAGAGACGACGAAACTCCCGGGCATCTGCTTGAGCTGCTTCAACCAAGATGCGGTCTTCTTCACGGGCAGCAAAACGCTCACAAAGAGGATGGATTAACTCGCTGGTGATAAAATCGCCCAAAGCCCCTTTTTGCTTCTGAAGATCAGTTTTGGTTTCTGTCTCCGTTTGAGTCGCAAACCAACGTTTCGCCCACGCAAAAAAACGAGTCTCCGAAACCCGCATCCCTGTCCCAAAAAGTTGCTGAAAATCAGCTCCGAATCGCTCCATCGCTCCATCTCCCTCAAGATGAAATGGTTGAGCAGCGATAAAAAAACGTATTTCCTTATTCCCCTCAACGAGAGGAGCAATGTGCACACGTTCTCGATACTGTTGCCCGTTTTTTCGTTGATTGTCTATGTCCGCAATCACAGAACGTCGACGCCCGAGCTCTTCCCATAAGGAATCATAAAAAACGCGCGGCATATGC
>JAUPWI010000086.1 GCA_030916545.1 Patescibacteria group bacterium
GGCCGCATCAAGACTCCCGCTGGCGTTTCCGGCACCGACCAGGGTGTGGATCTCATCGATGAACAGGATGATGTCGGTACGAGCTTTCATCTCGGTCATGATGTCTTTCAGTCGGGTCTCAAACTCGCCGCGGAAGTTCGTACCCGCGACGACGAGTGCGAGGTCGAGCGAGAGGATGCGTTTGTCGAGCAGGGAAGGTGGTACTGCTCCTCGGGCGATCCGACCGGCAAGCTCGGCGACGAGTGCCGTTTTGCCGACACCGGGTTCGCCGATCAGGAGGGGGTTGTTTTTGGTGCGACGAGCAAGGACGGTGATGAGTCGATCGATTTCCGTTTCCCGTCCGACCAGGATGCCTGGGTCGCCTTGGTCCGTGATGTCGGTAGTGAACTGGTCAAGGCTCGGCGTTTTCGAGTGCTTCTTTACGTGGGGTTTTTGGGAGAATCCCTCCGGGGTATCAAAAAGACCTGGGAGTTCGGGGAAGTGTTCGAAACGGAGATGATTCTCGAGAGAAGAAGTCGCCTTCGGGAGATCGATATCGAATGCGGTCGTAATGAGGTGTATATCCTCAGTCTCCGAATTCATGAGTGCCGAAACGATGTGCTCGGTACCGACGTAAGGGAAGCCGCGGTTATGGGCGAGCTGGTACGCATTGCGGAGAATCGCCGATGTAGCAGGCGAGAGAAGGGGGACGAAGCGGACAGGGAGACGCTCCGACTTCCTGTGCTTGAGACAGATCTTTCCGAGTCGTTCCTTTTCAAGACCGATGTTCTCGAGTAAAAAGCTGCCGAGACTTCCGTTTTCGAGGAAGATGGCCAGGAGCAGATGTCGCGGTTCAATGGTCTTGCTTTTAGAATAAGCGGCTATATCACGCGATTCCTTGAGGGCGTGACGGGCATGCAGGGAGAGTTTTTTGAGGAAGGGGACGCTGCCGGGCATAATGAGGAGGAGAGAGGAGGATGGATGATTTTGGTAGGCGTATTCTATTTTTTTGCGGGCACTCTGTCAATGAACGGAGGGGAAGGAGCGCGACACGGGATATCATGCATATGCGTGGGATCGGATGATCGGAAAAGAATATCGGATGCCGATTTCGTATCTTGAAAGAATATGATAAAATGGAAGGACGAGATACGAATCAGAAACACAATGTCTTTTTTTGGGAATCCGCGTTTTTTGGGTATTGATTTCGGGACTGCCGCTTTGAAGGTGGTCGAGTTTGAGCTTGTCGGCGAGAAGCCGGTCCTCGTGAATTATGGAGTGGCCGATTTTTCTCATCTTGAAGAGGAGATCAAGGATGCCGCCTATACTTATGATGAGGCGGTGAGCCTGTACTTGCATGCTCTCCTGACCAAGATGCAGCCGAAGACCAACAAGGCCTATGTCGCTATGCCCGCGTATACGGGATTGATCACGCTGGTTGAATTTCCGGAGCTGAATGAGGCGCAGATGAACGAGGCAGTGCAGTTCGAGGCGCATAAATATGTCCCCACCGCATCGCTTGATGACGTCGCGCTCTCCTGGGAGATCATCGGCAGGAGGAAGGGGAGCGAGGGGGACGTGGTGATGGAGGTGCTCTTGGTGGCCGCACTCAGGAAGGAAGTCGAGAGATATCAGGCGTACATTCAGCGCGAGTCTCTGGAGATGAGCTTGCTTGAGATAGAGACTTTCGCGATAGTGCGCGCCCTGCTTGAAAAAAGTCCCGGATCGGGCGCGAAGATCTTGATCGATATCGGGTCGCGCGCGACGAATATCATTCTCACGGATGATGGCGTGGTGAAGCTGAGTCGCAACATCGATACAGGGGGGAAGGATATGACCAGGACCCTGTCGGATACCATCGAGGTGGCTCGTTCCCGGGCAGAAGAGTTGAAAAAGAGCGGGAAGGATTTCCTGAATCAGCGTGAATCAGCCGTTGTCTTTCCTACTTTGCAGGTGGTAATCACGGAGACGAAGCGCGTCATCGCTTCTCACGAGGAAAAGCATCCTGAATCGAAAGTGACGGAAATCATCCTGTCCGGAGGTTCGTCTCGTTTGGCCGGTATCGTGGAATATCTTTCATCGATATTCGAACTCCCGGTCAGCATCGGACATCCGTGGTCGAAGATCCAGGCGACAGAGAAGCAGCAGGTGATGATTCATGAGACGGACACTTCATTCGCGGTAGCGATCGGGCTGGCGTTGGGGGGCGCGGAGAGCGCTGTCAATTCCAGGAGACAGGGGCGGGGTTTCCTGGGAGGGATCGATGCTATGTTTCAGAAGAAAGTATAGTATACTTAAAGTGAGTATATCGGAAGGAAAGTCATAAAATAAAACAGAAGCATATGCCAGGAGTGAATCTATCGCAATCTATCGCCGAGAAATCGTCGTATCAGGCGAAAAGTGGAGGGGAGAGTGGGCGCCTGGTCATCATCGGCCTGTTCCTGTTGACGCTGCTCGTCTGGGGTGGTGTCCGGGCCGGCATATTCTCCTATGACCGAAAGATCGCGGCGGTGCAACAGGAAATAGAGGAGAAAAAAGCGAGTTTTGGCGGACCGGTCATAAGCGATATCGCCGATGTGGATGCTCGTCTCACCCTGATCAATCAGAAGAAACCGGATCAGGTATATCCGAAAACCGTTTTGGCGGGACTTGAGACGACCATCTTGCCGGCGAACCGTCTGAGAAGTTTCGAATTCGATTTTGCGGAGAACAGGATAGAAATCACCGGCGAGGCTCCCGGTTACAAGGAGGTGGCGCAGCAGCTGATGGCCTTCAAGACCTCCCCGCTTTTTTCCGATACTCTCATTTCGAATCTTGCCCGCGAAAAAGAGGAGGCGGAAGATGCTCTGTCCGTGGTCACTTTCGACATCACGACGGTGTGGAGTAAACAAAACTAATAATTCGCAAGCCATATGAGTCTCAAGCTTCTCGCCATACCTTTTTTTGTCATCTGCACGCTCGTAATCGCCATCAGCTATGTCAAACCGGATGTTGTTCTCCTATTTGAGAAACACCGTCGCTTAGGGTACCTTCAGTCGCAGGCCGCTTCGCTGGATACGCTCGGTTCTAATATCAAGTCGATGCAGACCCAGATCGCAACCACCAGTTCCGATACCGGATCACAGATGACGGATGCCGAGTTTTTGCGTCAGGTGTACTTTCCGGCAGCTTCCGATATCGAGAAGGGAATCGATCAATTGAATTTTCTGGCCGATCAGAGCGGGGTCATCGTGAGCGATGTGCAGGTAGAAGATTTCATCAAGAAGACGACTGACACCGTAGTCGCAGTGGCGGATTCCATGCAGACGAGCGCGGATCTTTTGATCGCCCAGTCTTCTGCCGGTACGGGAGTAGAGGAAGCCCCGGTTGCCATTCATCGGACGTATGTTCCGGATACGTTCATGCTGACCATCGAGACAGCCGGGTCCTACGAGGCGACGAAGGATTTTTATGCCCGTCTGATTCAGGCCAAGCGCTTCTTCTTCCCAAAAACTGTCGAGCTGGCGGACAAGAGAGAGGATATCGGTGCTCCGAGTGGGACAACAGGAGTAGATGATTCGACGGACATCCTTTTCTCGACCATGGAAATCGAATTCCTGCTGCTGCCGACTGTATCACTCGTATCCGCTGTTGGAGACGATGCTTTCGAGAAAGCGAAACTTGATTTCGAGACATTGGCCACGATCCGTCAAAACCAACAAGGCGTGACGCCGGAGCTGCCCGCGGCCAATCCTCTCGGAAAAACGAACCTGTTCGTCAAATAGATCGGGTCAGTCCGACTAAAAAATAGAGAGGGCATTTATGGAGGAGGCCGAAACACAGATAACCGTTCCGAAAATCTCAGGGGCATCTTCCGGTGTCATTCCGGTGCTTTCTGAGTTTCCGAAACAGTTGGAGAAAAGAATCCTGGAGATTATTCCCGAGGCGACCGCCCGTAAGCATCGTCTGTTTTGTTTTGAGAAGAATGATACCGTTCTGCGTGTTGCTATGGTCGATCCGTCGGACTTCGATGCTATGAATATGCTCCGCTTTCTCGCGGAAAAAGAATCGCTGAGTATCGAAATCTCTCAGACGACCGAAGCCATTTTCGGTGAAGTGATGAGGAATTACAGCGGGACCGACAAGGCGCTGCAGAACGCCATCCTTTCCCTTAAAAAGGGGGCCGAGTTGGGCCTCGATCTGGAGGTGGAGAAAAAGAAGTCTATCCAGGGAGAGATATTTCAGGACGCACCGATTGCGAAATTGGTGGAGGTCATCGTTAAGCATGCGATCGATGGGAAGGCGAGCGATATTCATATCGAACCGATCGAGGGGAATTACCGTGTCCGGTTCCGAATTGACGGAATCCTCAAGTCGCAGCTGGTGTTTCCTCTCGAAGTTGGCCGAGCGGTAGTATCACGCATCAAGATTTTGTCGAATCTGAAAATCGATGAGAAGCGCAAACCGCAAGACGGACGTATCCATTTTGAAAGCGGCGGCCAGGCGGTCGATTTGCGCGTTTCCTCCCTGCCGGTCATGGAGGGGGAGAAGATCGTGATGCGCGTTTTGGATCGGGCCAACAATGTGAGCGACTTCGACGTATTGGGGCTTTTGGGACGGAATCGAACCGTTCTTCTGAGTAAGATCCGCGAACCGTTCGGCATCGTTCTCATCACTGGTCCGACCGGATCCGGAAAATCGACCACCCTCTATGCCTTTCTTCAGATCTTGAATCAGGAAGAGCGTAATATCGTGACGCTTGAGGATCCGGTGGAATATTTCATTGATGGCGTGAACCAGAGTCAGATCCGTCCGGAAATTGGCTACACGTTTTCCGCCGGTCTCCGCTCGATTCTCCGTCAGGATCCGAACATCATCATGGTCGGCGAAATTCGCGACAATGAGACGGCTGAACTCGCGATTCATGCTGCATTGACCGGGCACCTCGTCCTCTCGACTCTGCATACCAATGATGCTATAGGGTCGGTGCCGCGTCTGGTCGATATGGGTGTCGAGCCTTTTCTCCTGGCATCCTCGTTGCAATCGGTCGCCGCGCAGCGTCTGGTGCGGAAAATCTGCGAGAAGTGCAAGACGGAGATGAAGATTACCGACCCTCAGCGGAATCGTCTGGCACAGATGTATCAGGAAATACCGCTTGCGGAGAAGAAGGCATATAAGCTGAAAGACAATCAGGAAATCAAGGTCTTCAAGGGTACGGGTTGTGATGATTGCGGAAGGACCGGACACAAGGGTCGTGTCGGGATATACGAGGTGTTTGAGATTACCGATCCGGTAAAAGCGATCATCACTGATCACAAGGCGAACGAACATGAGTTGCGCAAGGAATCGTTGAGTCAGGGTATGATCAGCATGAAGGAAGACGGTATCCTCAAGGTGCTACTCGGGCTGACGACGCTCGCCGAGGTCGAACGGGCGACCGAGGGGAAACTGTTGATCGACGAGGAATAACGGGTACCGGACCCGGTGTTACCCGTGTTCCGTCCGGAAACGAAAGTGGGGTGTCATTTTATTCATTACGCTCGGTAAGAAAACTTTGGTCCTATCGGCTTTTTCGGATATACTATCGGAAGAGGCTCTCAGATGAATCAATACAAAAACATATCTTATGGAGACGAACTTACATGCGGACCAGCGGATCAAGAATCTTCTCTTCCTTGTCGGACAACAGAAAGCATCGGATCTTCATCTGGTCGTCGGACGCCATCCGACACTGCGTATCGACGGCAAGCTTGTCCCGATCGTTCAGGAGAAGGTCTTGACCCCCGATGATACCAAGGCGTTGTCGCAGGCGATTCTGACCGAGGAGAAGCAGGAGGAGTTGTTGGCGAAAGGGCATACGGACTTCTCATACGCGTTCGAGGAACGAGCTCGTTTTCGGGTGAACGTCTTCTTTCAGAAGGGATATATCAGCGTCACGATGCGGTTCGTTATGGATCGGCTGCGGAGCCTCGAGGAGTTGAATGTTCCGACCGCACTGTACAATTACACCAAGTATTCGCAGGGGCTCGTCCTGGTGACCGGACCGGTGGGACACGGCAAGTCGACCACCTTGGCGGCCATCATCGACTTTATCAATCACAATTTCGACAAACACATCCTGACTATCGAGGATCCAATTGAGTTCGTCTACAGTCAGGATCGGTGCATCGTCAACCAGCGCGAGATTGGTCGGGATGCGAAGAGTTTTCCTGAGGCGCTCCGGGCGGTGTTTCGTGAAGATGCGAACGTCGTGCTTCTGGGTGAGTTGCGTGATCTGGAAACCATCAGTACCGCCATGACGGCCGCGGAGACCGGACATCTCATCTTCGCGACGCTGCATACCAACGACAGCTCGCAGACGATTGATCGTATCATCGATGTCTTCCCTGCCTATCAGCAGAATCAGATCCGGTCCCAGCTGGCGAGCGTGCTGCTCGGAGTCATCTCCCAGCGCCTCTTGCCGCAGGTGGGCGGTGGACGGGTGCCGGCGGTCGAGATCATGTTCAAGAATCACGCGGTGGAGAATCTGATCCGTGAGAACAAAGTGCATCAGATCGACGGCGTCATCGAGACAAGTCTGAAGGAGGGGATGGTGTCGCTTGACCGTTCTCTCGCGGAGCTTGTTCGTCAGGGGCTGATTTCGGTTGAAGACGCCTTTTCGTATGCGAAAAATCAGGACTATCTCCAAATGATCATCGCCAAGATGGCCGAGAAGGGATGATTCTTTCCGACTAAAACATTATTCGTCATATCCGTATGAAATTCGTATTTAAGGCGAAAACTGAGACAGGACAGGAACGATCGGGTATCGTGGAAGCCCTGAATCGGGAAGCTGCTATTCAGGTGCTCCAAAACAACGGACTTACGCCGTTTTCGGTGCAGGAAGAGCGGCGCGATGTCGCGCTGGTTCGGGATCTGTCGAAGCTGTGGGAGGGCGTATCCCAGAAAGAGCTGATGGTAATGTTCCGGCAGCTGGCGACGCTGATTAGCGCTCGTGTCCCGATGGTTTCGGCGTTGGACACGCTGGCCGATCAGTCACCGAATCGGTACCTGCGCATCATTTTGAAGGAGATCGAAGACGATGTCGAAGACGGCGCGTCGTTTTCAGAGAGTCTGGAGAAGCATCCGACCGTATTCGAACCATTGGTCATCAATATGTTGCGGGCAGGAGAGGTGTCGGGGACTCTCCAGCGTTCGATCGAAGTAGTGGCGGAAAATATCGAGAAGAATTATCAGTTGTCAGCCAAGATTAAAGGCGCACTGTTTTATCCGGGATTCGTGCTCACCGCGGCAGTGATTATTGGTTTCCTGGTCGTGACATTCATCCTGCCGAAACTCTCCGGTTTGATCCGCGATATGGGGGTGACAATTCCGTGGTATACGGAGGTGCTCATGTGGATCGGGGACTTCATGCAGATGTATTGGTGGGCGGTGCTGCTCGTGTTTTTTGCTGCCGGTCTGTCGTTTTATTACTACATCAATACCGCGGCCGGGCAAGGCGATTGGAACCGAGTGGTCCTCAAGCTGCCTGTATTCGGGAATCTCATGAAATACGTCTATATCACGCGCTTTTCCGAGAACATGAGCTCGCTTCTGAACGGAGGGATTCCGATCGTCAAGGCGCTCATCATCGTGAGCGACGTGACGGGCAATCTCGTCTTCCGGGAAGTTATCTTGCATGCCGCCGAAGAAGTGAAGACGGGAGGAGCAATGAGTAAGGTCTTTCTCCGTTCCCCGGTCATACCGCCCATCGTTTCCCAGATGATCAAGATCGGTGAAGAATCAGGTGCGGTCGCGAAGGTGCTTGATGGTGTCGCGAGTTTCTATCGGTCGGAAGTGGAAAACATCACGCGCAACATGACCTCCCTGATCGAGCCGATTTTGATCGTGTTCCTCGGTATCGGAGTCGGAATCATGGTGATCGGTATCCTTATGCCGATCTACGATATCGCAGGGAAGTTGTAGGAGAGGACCGTTGACTACGTGGCTGGTTATCTTGCGGTCGGTGGTGTACAATAAAAGCAATCGAAGATGAGACCGGAAGGGTTTCGAAGAAAAATAAAAATCATGAACGGAAAGGAGGTGGGGATATGAAAAAAAATCTGAAAGGTTTCACTCTTATCGAACTCCTGATCGTCATCGCGATTATCGGTATTCTCGCTTCCATC
>JAUPWI010000087.1 GCA_030916545.1 Patescibacteria group bacterium
ACAGAAAGGAAACTGCCATGACCAGGAACGTCACCTTACAAGTCATCGCCTGCCCCCTGCTTGACAATCGGCAGGGACTCAAGAGAGAAGACCGTCTCTGCCACATTCCAGAAACACGAGTGCTTTATCTCAATGCTCATCCGGGACGCACATGTCACCCTCACGGGAAATGCCATGTGTGCACTGTCCTTCCGGAGGAAGTGGCAGAAGAGATACATCGCCACGCCCAAGAGACTCGAGATGAGGAGAAAAAGAGAGCCCAAGCCGCTATTCGGGCATTCGTCGAGAGCAGATCAAGCGCTTCTCAAACACCCACCCAGAAAGCACTTCCGGGGAACAGCCGTCTACCATTGATGGCTACCTAACCAAAAAAGATCATCCGGGAATAGAATGATCCAAAAATACATTTTCGAGACCGTCAACGTGCGGCCTCGTTTTCTTTTGCTTTCTGCCAAGCAAGATGTCCTCCTTCGAGATTTTCCGTTTCGATACCCGCTCTCGAGCAAATTTCCTGCGCCCGGCTCGAACGTCCGCCCGAACGACACGAAAGTATCACGCGGACCTGTTCCAACCGCAGACTAGCCATCCCTGATAGCTCCTCAAAACGCATCCTTACCTCCGTCTCCGGCAACACCTGAAGGACACTCAGCGGCAGATTCGCATAGTACGGAGTCCTAGGAGACAACAATGGCGCTTCGGCCACCTCATCGCATTCACGGACATCCACAATCAAGACCAGTTCTTGACCATGATCCAATACCGCCTTCATTTCTTTCGCTGATACCGTTTTCATACGCAATGTACATCCCCCCATTTCTCAGCGCTATGTCTGGTTGTTCTAGGCAGCTTTCCGATACAGCCATTCCTTATTCTCTGGTTCCTCATCTTCACCTGGGATACCTAATGATACCGTCTCTTCAAGAACGTCACCATTCATGCCTCTCGTTTCAGAACTCATAATCTCGTGTAAGACTTTCTCCCCATCATCAGGAGTTGGCGCATCCTTTATTTCGATTACTTCGCCCTGTACTCTCGATTGAAAAACATTGTCCGGCATCTTCATATGGATTTGTGTACTCTTATCTCTGATTAATAAACCCCATCCGCTCACGCACTGTATGCATCTTCGCAAGAGCAAGCGGACGCACCTTCTCGGCGCCACCGCGCAACACGGCCAGTGTTTCTTCGTCCGTGATCCGTGCCAACCGTTCCTGGAAAGGCATCAGGAAACCGATGATTACTTCGGCCAAATCCACCTTGAAATCCCCGTAGCCTTTCCCCACGTACGAAGCCGCAACTTCCTGTGGCGTCTTACTCGAAAAAAGTGCATAGATATTGAGGAGGTTCCGAAGAGCTGGTTTGTCATCCCGATACACGATCTCACTCCCCGAGTCCGTCACCGCCTTTTTGATTTTCCGCCGTATCGTATCGGCATCGTCGGTCAACGCGATGAAATTGTACTCACTTGAAGCAGATTTCGACATCTTCTTCGTCGGATCATCGAGCGCCATGATACGGGCACCTTCCCGGGTAATCTTCCCCTCCGGAACCCGAAACGTCTCCCCGAAACGCTCATTGAAACGCCGCGCCAGAGTCCGAGTCAACTCGATATGCTGCAATTGATCCTCCCCGACCGGCACCACGGCCGTATCATAGAGCAGGATATCCGCCGCCATGAGCACAGGATAATCAAACAGTCCAGTATGGACGGAATTAAACCCAGACTTAAATTTTCCAAAAAAATCGACTGCTGTCTTGAATGACGCTTCATTAGCCGTTTCAAGGATTTGTTCTTTTGTTAATGTCTTAAGCGACTCATATATTTTATCACCTGGCTTTCTGAAAATCATCTTCCGAAGACTTTCTTCAAACTCGTCAGCGTCAACACCAGATTTATCCTTAAACTGTGTCATCTTCGCCAAATCACCATTCTTGGTAATCGTATTGAGTATCCACATGAGCTCGGTGTGTTCCGGTACCTGTGACTGGATGAAAAGCGCGCACTTCTCCGGATCGATACCAGCTGCCAGATAGATCTTCGCTATCTCAAGCGTCTTCGCCCGAAGTGCGTCAGGCTCCTGCGGAACAGTAATGGCGTGCTGGTCCACGATACAAAATATCGCCTCATGCTCATCCTGAAGTGGCAGCCACTGCACGATGGCTCCCAAGTAATTCCCGATATGCAGATTCCCCGATGGCTGAATCCCCGAAAACAGGCGTAATTTTTCCATACAAGCATTTACCAAATATCCCCTCCATTGTAGCAAGACTGGCCCCGAAAACAAGAATTCCAGCAAAAAACGGCCGGTTTCCAGCTACGCACCGATATGGTGCCGCCCGATGGACACCGGAAATCCGCACACCAAAGAGGCTATCTCTTTTTCAACGCGAAAATCTCATTCGCGAATGTCGGGACCAGGAAGGTGCCCGTGTTCCGATCATACGCTATCTTATTCACGATACGCTCCTTCGTCTGGAATATGCCCAGCACCTCACCCGTCTCCGGATCAATCTCGAATAACCTCGCGTTATTCGATCCGATATACAGCAGTCCATCGACGATGACGGGTGTCGAGAAACAGCGGGACCCCGTGTAAAATTTCCACTTCAAAACGCCGGTGAACAGGTCGAAACAATACACGTGCTTATCGAAAGAACCGCAGATCACGCTTTCTCGAAAAACAAGCGGCGAACCGTAACTCCCGAAATTCATACGGAACTTCGAGACGATATCCCCGGTGTCCGTCTTGAACACGAATACCGTTTCTCCGTGTCCGAGTACCACGACCACGTCATGTTCATCTGAAAAACACGGCGCATGCTTGATGGGACCATCCGTCTGATACGACCACAAGAGTTTTCCCGTCTTGGCGTGCAACACAGAAAAGACCGCATCGTTCGAGCCGCAACCGACGACTCGGAACTTCTCCGAGTACGCGGGAGACCCGTGCGTCAACGCCGGAGAACGGAATTCCCATACCTTTTCACCCGTCCGCATGTCTATCCCAGACACACCACCGTGTTTCCGAAACAACCCATACTCCAACCCGATAAACACCAGGCCGAGGTCCTCGGCCACGCAAGGAGATGATCCTACCCAATCAGCTTCCATGAATACCCATTTCTTTTGACCGGTTCTCTTATCCAACGCGTAGAGATTCCCGTCATACGCCCCGAAGAATACCATGTCCCGATACACTGCCGGCGTCGAGAGAATATACTTCCCCTTACTGCCGAACGGAACCTTATACCTCCAGGCAACCCTCCCGTTCATCACGTCCAAAGAAAAGAAATTCCCGTCATCGGTCCCGAAATATACGAATCCGTCCGATACGACCGGCGCCGACTTCGGAACCACATAAAACAGATTCGGGGATTCTCCCTGAAATTTCCAGCGAATTTCCCCAAAGAGATTCGGGACAAGCGGCGTGTACCGGCTGTCCTGCAGGTTTACCACGCCGAGCGATTCTTTGAAATCACTCAGTTCGAAAAACGCTTCGAACGGGATATTTCTCTCCTGGAAATTGACATAATAAGACGCGTCCCGAAAACGCAGAATCGAGACTATCCCGATGACCCGCTTGTCCAATTCCTGAAGAATTTCTATCTGCCGCATGATCGTCGATCCGGAATTCACCAGATCGTCCACGATGATGACGGGATCATCCGTCACCTTTCCTTCGATCATCTTCAACAAGCCCGATTTCTTCCGAGACTTCCGAATGAAGAAACCGTTGATCGGCTTTCGCTTCTCATGGAATTTCATGACGAGCGCCGCCACCAAAGGTATGGCAGCCACCTCGAGTCCGCACACCTGAAACGGATACTTCTCCTGGTACCGTTCATAAAAAAGCTCGCAATAGGCGTTCAAGATTTCTGGCTGGAGCATCACGGCCCGAAAATCAAAAAGCCACGCGGAATTCCCTTCGTGCATCGCTGACGTTCGCTTGGCCTCCTCCGCCACGAATACCTCGTCTTCAATCGCTTTCCGCAAAATCATCTCATTCATCGGAGGTATCTCTCCCATACGCCTGCCCCTTTCGACAATTAAACCCGTTTCTTCTCCACGTTACTCCCTCAATACCAACTTTGTCCACTCCGAGCTTCCATCAGCGATACTCTTCGAAGGAATACCACGAAATATCTCCTTCCGCAACACAAAAAATACGACTATTCTGCGGGATCCGCAAAAAGACGATTCGCGCAATCAAACAGACTTGGATTCCTTGAGAATCCGCGTTTCCCGGGATATCAAAAAATTACAGAACCAAAACTGGGAAACGATACCCCCCTCCGAGCATGCCAAAGGAATACGCGCGGCGTTAGTCCCAGAAATCAGTCTCCGTCCATCCGCCTCTCATCAGCCAACTCCGGAACTCAGGGACCTTCTTAGCTAACGCGCTCGCATTAGATCTCTCAAAAAGACCGTATGATTTTCTCTGCTTCTCTCCGCCCGCAAAGTAGCGTTTTTGCTCACTCCGGGCTTCCTGAAGAGTTCTCATGTTTTTGTTCGTTTTTGCGAGTATGGCTAATTCGGAGTCCATCACCGGGCCGAGAGCCATCCTGACCTCTTCCATCGTACTCCCTGAATCGAGAAGCAAGGTAGATGCGTACATATAACTGACAAGAATCTCTTCTTCTGGCGCCTTCTCCCTCGCGTACCGAATGCAAAAATCAAATATTTCACGCGCACCTCGGGAATCCGAGACATCGACACCAAGATACTGCAGATAGCCTAGCGCGGCAGCGTATTGACTCAGTCCGTCGACGATATCGCGGCTCAACAGCGTATCCGGCAGCAAACTACCATCCAGAATACGATTGACATCCTCCGATGCCAATTTCCGATAAAGGGAGGCCTTGGCTAACTTAAAAAAGATATTCTGCTGCTTATCGATACCCGGGTCGAATCGTTCGGGCTCCAGGGTGAGAATATACGCGTTCTTGGCATACATATGGGCCGTGGTCGCACGGAGCGCCACATTGGCGTACCCATGCTTCTCAAGGGTCTCCAGATACGCAAGGAAAGCATACAGAGCGTGCGTGGAGGGAACCGGGAGCGATCGGTCTCGTATTTTCCGGAAAATACCTGGCTGCAAGGCCTCCGCCTCCCTGAGAAACGCAAGACTCGGGGTACTATTCACGTAATCGTATATTTCATAGATATCCCCACGAAATGCATAACGCTCCATCACCAGATACGCATTCGACTTGGTCAATGCATCATTGATCCCATTCGCGACATCCTGAGCAAACATCTCCTGAGCGATACGGGGATCCCCGGAAAGGATCTCCTGATAGGCGTTCTCCGCTTTTTTCGCCTCTTCCTCGCTGCGTTGCCCACGTGAGGAATCCCTGTCGAGGGCCACGATGACCCCAACAACGACCACTACGACAAGCAGGATTCCGCCCAACACACCGCGCCAGTGGGTACGCAGCATGTCACCTCCCAACGCTTTCAATGAATACTCCATAAACATGTCCGCTCGCAAACCGGTCAGCCGATTCGCTCCCGTTTTTATTTTTTATATGTACGATGACCTGACTGCGATAACCGCCATGCGCGAGATCGACACCCGTACGATATTCAAAAAATCAAATGAAACATCGCGAATTCAAATTCATTGTACCATACATTCCATGACCGCAAAATCAGCAAAAAAAAAATCTCCGGTTGGTCGTATACTTACAACGACTTCCCCGGAGATGTCCACTTCCCTCCTTTCATTCCGTCTGGCGCTGGCGGATCTCGACGATACGCCACCCGTGAGCAGCGTCGACGAAACGAGATTCGTCGTTGGCATTGGGAGAACTTCTCCAATTGAAGCTCCACGTGGTGCTCTCAACGATCTCGTTGAGAGCCGGAGCAAACAGTATCACCTGTTTGCGCTCCCAATGCTTGGTTGGGTTGGGATCATTCGAGCTCGCGCATATCCTCACACTGGCCCGGTACTCGATCCGGATGGTCCGGAACGACTGAGGGTTACCGTTCATCTGCAACGTAAACGGCGTTCCCTCAGATGATTTGGCCTTGTACTCGAACGGCATGTCGCCGCAGCTCGTTCCTCCGACGACCGACGCGTCCCACTCCATGCCTGGCTGCAACTTCCCTCCCGGAGGAAGCCGCACGAAGCGCTTCGCCTCGGGAATCACCTGACCCTTGAAAGTCAGGGTCGTGTGAGTACTGGAATTGCTATAGCCCAGCGTTCCGTCGGCAGAGATATATTCGCGATCTCCGTTCGCCGCTATTCTGAGCAAGTGGCGGCTCTGCTCAGTATCACGGAAGCTCACGCCTCCGGAAGCCGCCGGGTCACCCCGGTAGCTTTGTTTGACTATCTCCGCTCCGCTTGCGAGGAGCAACTCACCGGCCACAACTCCGGCTGACAAAAAAACGAGCAACGCAAACACCATGTTTTTCATGGCTATCCTCCTTTGATTGATGTGATATCTAATTTTTAAAGTAAAAGGCAACGACACCACTACAAACCGACAGTGTCTCACCTCTTGATGAGATACTAGCACAAACTTATTAAATTGTCAATACCTCACAGATCCTATCCCGCTTTGGAAATCTCACGAGGGCATGCTATCGTTCCATTAGATTATGCATCATATGCTTCCCTCAAATAAAAACATGCCTTACAATCCGTGGTTTATCAGATATAAAAAAGCGCTTTTTATCAGTGCAGCCACGATTATTTTCTTTTCAGCAGCAGCCTCTTATTTTGTACAACCCAAAAAAACTCCGGATTTGGCCAGTGCCGAAAAAGTATCAGACCGACTCGCTCTCAGAGCAGAGGATCACGTTGCCGGAAACAGAGAAGCACCGATTACAATTATCGAGTACTCTTCAGTCGAATGCGACTCCTGTAAGAAATTGCACACCGTCTTCAAAGAAATTCTCCGGGCATACCCCGCAGAAATCGCTTGGGTGTTTCGGCATTCCCCGCAAACGACCCATCCAAAATCCTTCCGCGAGGCCGAAGCCCTCGAATGTGCCTGGGAGCAGGGCGGTGATGACACCTTCTTTCGCTACCTTAATCAGCTCTTTCAAACCACCCGTTCAGATAACAGTATCGATCTCGCTCTTCTCCCACATATCGCCGGTGACATCGGTCTAAACACCGAGCTTTTCGCAACCTGCCTTGAGGACAGACGATTCATCAAACGTGTGAATCAAGATCTGTATACTGGGGAAGCACTGGGCGTAACCGTCAAACCGCATCTCTTCATCCTGACACCCCGTGACACCATATCCCTCAGCGGCTACCAATCATACGCCGCGATTGAGGCCCTCATCACCGGTCTGTCCCAGAAGCCTTAAATCAATAATGTCATACTCGACATGCAATCCATACTCTCCCTATGCTATTCCTGAGAACATACGGGGCCGTGCTACGAACTCTTGCCCAACAACCCAACATGATTGTCCGATTCCTGACGACGATTATCGCTTCTTTTTTCGTACTCACCTTACTGGCCAACTTGCTTTTTATCTGGAATATCTTCGAATCATTCTCCATTCCCTGGGTACAGAAAATCAGTATCACCGCCCGATTACTGATACACCCCACGGAGGCGTTCCCTGATACCCTGATGCTGATATTTTCCCTCATTATCGCGTTCTTGATCGGTATCAACATGCTCCTGATTCGATATATCACACTGGCTACTCAAGAAAATCCCACCCACCCAGCGCTCATCGCGGGTTCTGTCGTGAGTCAAATCCTCACGGTAAACTGTGTGGGATGCAGCCAAATAGCTTCAAATTTAGTCATCCACCTCGTCGGAACCGGAGCCGCATTAGCATTCTTGCCGCTTCAACAAATTGTCTTCGGGATATTCAGTATCTTACTCCTCCTGTTTCTGTTCATACGCTTATCCGTCAGGATATCCACTATCAACCAACCTCTGTAAAATCAACCTCCGCCCATCCTCCATCCTTAAGCCATGTCCGAAACTCCGGAACTTTCCGCGCCAAATTCAAGATATTTTCTTTTCCAAAAACGCCGAACTCCCGAGTGCCTCGCAACTGATTCTGATGGCCGAACATCCTGAGCGACTGCTCTTTCGCTAAGAGTATCCTGCGTATGAGCTTCCTCCCACTCTGAACATCCGGTGCGCTCTCCAAAATTGGATGAAGAGCCATTCTGACTTCGTCGACACCGCTCGTGACATCCAACAACAAGGTGGAAGCATCCAATAAACCCGTAAAAGGTCCTAATTCAGGAACTTCATTCTCCTGGATCATTTTTGCACAAATCGCGAAAATCTCCCGTGCGGTCTTCAGCGAGTGAAACTCGATGCCCATAACCCCGAAATACCGCAGGGCTACCGCATAGTGTCTTAATCCCACCACCCGATCATGGACCGGAATCGCATCTGCCTGTCCCTCAATAATCAACACGATATCTCCTTGCGCCGCATCCGCAAAAAAAAGCGCCTTATGCTGCTTCATCAGGATGTTCTGAGTCACATTGATTCCGGGGACAAGAATGTCGGGTTCCCGGGTGGCGATATAGGCCAGCTGGGCATACTGGTGTGCGGCCGTACCGTGAAGCGCTACGCCGGCGTATCCGCTCCTTGCGAGCACTTCCACATAAGCAAGATACGCCAACAACGACCCGGGCGAAGCGGTTTCGGGAAGCTCGTGGTCGGATATCAATCGGAAAAGAGCCGGGTATATCACGTTTGCTCGCTTCAAGAAAGCGAGATTCGGTCGACTCTCCGTGTACTCATATATTTCATAGATATTCCCTCCATTATGAAAATACCGGTTCATGAAAGAATAGAGGCATGATTTCGTCCCTTCGTCATTCACACCATCCCGCACGTCCCGGTCGAATCGATCCAACAACAACCGGGAATTGATGTTTGAAAAACGAGTCGTATTGCGTTCCTGTTCCATAAAAACACCCTTCCTTACCTTTACCTGCTACCGCCCCCCCTATCGCGAAAACCAAAAATGCCCCGCCAACGAACCAGCAGGGCATCTTCGTAAGTAGTTTTTTCTCAAAGCTATTTATCCCCGCCGGCTGCTACTATCATATCATCGCCGCCGCCATCGCCGCCGCCGCCATCGCCGTCGCTACCGCCACCGGCGCCACCGTCACAACCACCACCATCGCAGCCACCGCCACCGCCACCGCCATCACCATCACCGCCATCACCGCCATCACCGCCATCACCGCCATCACCATCATCGGCAGAAGCGGTCGGGATGAAAAAACCGCCATTCCGATTGTGCACACGGACCCCATCCGCGAAATACGTATGGACACCCTCTACGGTCAGATTGTATACGAAGTCATATTCCGGACCCGACTCGATCTTTTCGATGACCGACTCGCTGCCATCCTCCAGGGTCAGGATATCGCCCACCACGAGCATCCCGGCCCGATCGAAATTCGCGTACTCGCCATCCCGATCGTTGCGACGATATACCCAGTGATTCGCCGTGATGGTGCAGACACCCTTCGCATGGGTCAGGATCAGCAAAGGCGAACGCTCACGAACCTCCTCCCACGGATGGCGAAAAGTCTTCACGACTGACGCGACCGTTCTCGTTCCCGTATTCACGTCGAACCCGTACACCTGATCACTGACGGACAGCGATTCTATCGGCTTGTCTCCAACAGGAGTACTCACTCGGCAACCGGCTGGAAAACATCCTCCCAGCGGAGGTCCATCAGCGTGCGCCCATGGCACGGTATGGAACAGTTCATGATCGGTCTCCGGAACAACCAAGGATTCATTCTTCGAAAAATGCCCCCGGAATGAATTCCCCACGAAACTGGCCACGCCCGTCACGGCGACCCCGGTGAAAAAAAGGAAATTCCTCCGTATCTTAGAGACCATATTTTTGACGTTAGTTTTTCGGGCTTCCTGACTCTCCCGTATACGGAAAGTATATCCTCTTTTCATGGAAACGTCTAGCGGAAATCAGGTAAACATAACATATGCGGGAGAGGATTCAGTTGCCACTCGGTCACTCCCTTCGATTCGGCGAATTCCTGAAGACGCACGCTCTCGAAAGTCCCGAGATGCTCGACCAGATACAGAGGGAAGGCTTTCGAGATGAAAACCTGGACCACGAAGAAGCCCAGCGCATTCTGCAGATCATTTTTCGGGCGATACACGATGGGGTAATATCCCTTTCCTTGTTTCTTGAGGATGACAAGACATGCACGGAGACGAGAATCGTCATCCTGCGAGCATGACTGATCATGTGCACATGCCTCCTCGTACGTGATACTCTCCCCGCTGACAAACCAACGAAATGCTTCCACTCTCTCTTTTCCACGCCAATACCGCGGACGAGTCGTCCTATCCAGGGCAGACACGAAGGGTTCGGCCAGATCCGGAACGGCGCTCCCAGGCCGATCTTCCTGAAAAAATTGCACCGAGAGCATCCGTATCTCCAGAAGAGCCTGACGAACGGCCGATTCAAACGTAACGTCCGAGGCACCGCTTACTATCACCATCGGAGTTCCTCCTCGTTCATTGAGGGCCGCGATGCATACCGATGGCAGCATGAGGGCGGTCGTGTCGAGCACGAACAGGGTGAGACCCTGCGTCTCAAACTCCTGCAATTCGTCCTGGATATCCTCCGGGAGCGTATGACGGACAATCACCCGTGGAGCGATCCGCGTGAGCCAATGGACCAAAAAAGCATCCCGCTCGACCACTTCCAGTATTCCTCTCAAGAGAGCCCCTTCTTCCGTGAAAAAGCCGGCGGATCCGCTCGATGTCGGATACGCCAGTACTTCCCGAAAATTATACTGGTGCTTGAACCAGGAGGTCAGCTGCACAGGAATAGCTGTTCTTTGTCGCGTGACGATATTCTCTCCCCACACCCACTCCAAAGCATGCGTGGCATCCCGATGCAGTTCCCGATACCGTTCGAGCTGCAGAGGCAGAAATCGATGATACCGAGGCGGGTACACGATCTGGTGTTTCCCACGAACCATCTCACGCGGAGAGGCCCGGACTATATCCCGGTTCTCATCCAATACCCCGGAAACCATCCTCTCGATGATTTCACCCAACCCCTTGGAAAACGCGACCGATCTCCGCTTGTCAATACCCCGACCACGAAACAGGTACCGATCTTCCCCTATCGTGATGCTTTTCTGAAAATGATAATGGTAATATCCGCCCTGGTAAGAAGCCCGCTCCCGAACAGTATCAAGTATTCCCTTCCTTTCCAGGAAAGCCACCAGGATCGAATAGGCCGGACTCCACGCGAAGGGATACCGGACGTACAAAGCATCGGCGAACCAGGAAAATTTCGCCATACCGGACAACAAAAGAAGCTGCATCCGATCTCCGAGGCCAATCGGCAGTTTCCAGGGACCAGCGACCATCATCCGCCTGATATCCTCCACGTATTCCCGGAGAGGTATGTATCCCTGTCTTTTGAAGAGTCGTGATGAATGCATACGCATAGGAAAAATCCGTCAATCCAGTCAACCCTACAGGCACCAGGCGGAGAGCACTCGCTCCTCTTCCGTATTCACACCGAGGATTCCCTCTATCTTCCCCTCGTGAATGCCTTCGAGAGGTATGAGCGTCTTATCCGCTTCCCCTGCCGCCAGCACCATGTTTTGCCCGGCATGACCCGCTTCAAAGAGACTGTAGCGATACCCGCGACTCCCATACCCCTCGATCGACAGCGGGAAAAAGATGGTCAAGCAAATGAGCACCCGTGCCGCCAAAGGCCATTCGGCTGGTGCGAACGACTGTCTCTCATAGGCACTAAAGAGTTTCAGTTGCAACGGTTCGAGACGATGACCTGACACATCGTACCGGTAGAGACCCGGCCGACAGACCCCGAGCGGTTCAAAAAGAAACACGTAGACGCCAAGCGGGTAGCGCTCGCCGAGAGAGGGTACTGTCCGACGATGCTGTTGCTGCCCATCCAGCGTACCATATCCGCACCGCAGGATATTCGCCAGCGTCCGCAAGTCCACATCCTGATGCTCAAGCGAGGCCTCGTGAAACCGACCTCGTACGAGGATATTCCTTGCGAACACGCTGTCAGCCTCCGGAAGATCGATCGGCGGGAAAAGACTGGTCTGCCTTACCGAACCACGTTTTCGAAACCGACCAGAAACACGCCGAGGTATACCGACCAGCCCGCCTTCCGTCTTATCGTTCGTTTCACGATGAAAAAAATTGTGGAGAAAAATGGCCATAATCGACAGTATACAGCGAATAAAAGTAAGAGACAAGCCTTTTTTTGTTTTCTTGCCCACAAAAATCATGCTATACTGTCAAAAAAATTCCCATGAAAATACGTCTTCCCGAATTTCGATCCACACCCGTGCGAGTTTTCACTGTCGCCGGAGCCACGATTCTCTTCCTGGTCTTTCTCTTCCGTACTCCCGATCTGCACCCGTTTTTGTTCCTCCTCGGACTCGATCGTGGAATCGCGCTCGCGAACCCACACAACCCGGATGTTTTCTTTGCCATCGGCGAACACTCATTCGGCCAAGGAAGAACCTATGACACGCTCAAAGCCGAGAAAGCCTATTTGAAAGCTCTCGAACTCCGTCCGGATTTTCTCGAAGCGCATTATCAACTCGGACGCGTGTATTTCATCCAAGGACGCTTCCATCCGGCACTCGTCGAAATCATGACCGTCCTCCGCCTCGACCCCGAATTCAAAAAAGCTTACTACATGTATGGCCTCATCAGCGGCTACCAGATGAACTATGATGAAGCCGTTTACGGATTCAGCGAATTCATCAAACGGGATGATTTCAACTGGGCCGGATACAACGACCTCGCCTGGATCTACTTCCAGAAAGGAGACTACGAAAAAACGCGCGACACGGCCAAGAAGGGGCTCAAAAGAGCCGAAAAAAATCCTTGGCTTCAGAATATCTATGGGACAGCGCTCATGAATCTCGGGGAAACCGAGGAGGCGAGGGAATCGTTCCGGATTGCGCTGCGAGCCACCGAATCGATGACCCCGGAACAATGGGGAGGTGCCTACCCGGGCAATGATCCAAGAACATACGCCCAGGGACTCGAGCAAATGAGAGCGGCTATCGAACACAATCTCGAGCTCCTGGAATATCAGCCATGAGGAGAAGGGATTTTTTTTTTCCGTGCATGACGTGAACCCCTTTATGGTATATAATCCAATCATCGCAAGAATAACTTACCTTGTTCTCACACGTATGAAGATTCGTCGCACCTTGTCAAAGAAAATCTTCTCTCGGATTCCCCCGAAAAAATACCGGATATGGCTGCCCGTTTCCGTTATCGTCCCCGCTTTCCTCCTGTTCGTTTTTCTGACATCAAGCCATACCGAGGAAACGGTCTCTCCCGAGGTCGGCTTCACGTCCGTTTCTCCCGCCGGAGAACCGGGAGGCATTGTCGTGCCCGCATCCTGCGCTTCCAATCTTCATGATGACCCCTGGTACGGAGCCGCGTGTAGCGCATGCAATGTGTGCGGCGCCTGCTCCAACGGGAGCTATCAGTGCAGCGGAACTCCGGAGTTTGGGGCGTGGGACTGGGGCACATGGTGGGGCGAAAGATTTATGAACGCATTGGGCCTCTCATGGGCCTGGTTGGGTGTTATCAACCCTCTCGGATCACCTGGGGCCTGCAGCGTCGTTGCGCCCGCTCTGCCAGTCGGGTATGGAGGCGGCTGCTGGTCCGCGGCGAATAACTGTTTATCAAAAAATCCTGGAGTCGTTAATTGCGGCGGCTGCAACGCGGTACCGCCAGCCAATATTCCTCTCGGCGCCGCCTGTAACGGTCCAGCCAATGCTTGTGGGATGACTATCCCTGGCGTCATCACCTGCACCGGTTGCAATTCAGTCGTCGCGCCGAACGACAATCTGTGCACCCTGGCGGTCTGCAAAAATAGCTGCGCGAGCACCCTTGATCGTACCGGGAACTTCTCGGTCCCTTCCGGACCGCCGAATACCACGCTCAAAGCTTGCTTCTACAATGCGGCCACGAGTGCCTGTTCGGGCGGGGTCGATGTCACTAACGCCGCGACCTGGACGGAAACCAATGCCCCAAAAGACGTTTTGTACTTCTCCCCGACCGGAGTCCTCAATGCCCGCTATGTCAACGGGGACGAAACCTTCAGCGTCTCCTACCTCGGAGTGACCAAGTCTCCTACGGCGACAGTCATCTGTGTTCCGAATACCTGTGCGATCGCCGCCGCCAGAACCGTCACCGACACCTACTGTCCGGAGGTGACCCAGGACACGGGCGTCTATTCCGGTTGCGATGGGCTGAACCTTGTCTGCCCGGGAACGAGGAAATGCAACTACAACTGGAGAGAAACTGCCCCATAAGTCTCCCATTCACGGCATAGAATATATAAAATCCCTGATGAAAATCAGGGATTTTATATACGGAGATTCGTCACCAAAGCGATCCTACGGACACGCTAGACTTCCGTCACGACCGGCAGGACCATCGGGCGACGCTCGGTCTTGGTGAAAAGGAATTGACCGATATTATCCTGGATCTGGCTCCGGACATTCTCCCAATCCAACTGCATGCCGGCGGCAGTATTCTTCTTGATGATGTCCTGGACTTTGCGCTTCGTCTCATTGACCAGGTCGAAGTTCTCCTTCACGTGGATGAACCCGCGCGAGATGATCTGGATATTCCCAAGCACCTTCTTGCTCTTGTTTTCGATCAGGACGATGATGACCACCATGCCGTCTTCCGACAGCATCTGACGATCGCGCAGGACGACATGTCCGATATCGCCGATACCGAGCCCATCGACGAAGACATAGTTCGTATCCGCCTTCTCTTTCCGGATAAAAGGCAGGCCCTTGTCTTTTTCTGGAACCTCAAGGATATGCCCGTTGTCGAGCACGAAAACCTGCTTTTCAGGATATCCGATACGCTCGGCGATCTTGGCTGCCTCGACAAGGAAATAGTGGTTCGCGTACACGGGCATCACGTAATCAGCCTTGGCCGCCCGGAGAATCTTCTCGATTTCCCAGATCGTGCCGTGCCCTCCGATATGGATTTCCATGATATCGGAATGGATGACATGGTCGCACTTCCGATACAGATTGTCCTTCAGCCGCTGGATACTCCGCTCATTCCCCGGAATGACCGAGGAAGAGAACACGATCGTATCGTTCTTCTGCAGCCTGATGAAGCGATGATTGTCCGTCACGATGCGCGACAGGACCGCATTGGACTCGCCCTGCGCGCCGGTACAGATGATGACGATCTGATTGTCCGGATACTTGTGGATATCGTTCACAGTGATAAGTGTCTCCGGTTTCGCCTTGAGATAACCAAGCTCCTTGGCTACCTCGATGTTCATCTTCATGCTATATCCCTCAAGCGCGACCCGCTTGCCCATGCGCTCGGCATACTCGATGAGATAGGCGATCCGCCGCACCTGTGAGGCGAAAGTCCCGATGATGACGCGGCCCGGGGCGCTCCGAATGAGGTTCTGAAGATTGGTATGGACTTCCGTTTCCGAAGGCGGCAGACCCTTCTTGGTCGCGCCGAGACTCTCCAGCATGAGAATGGTCGGCTTTGGAAGATTCTCGAGATGATTGTAACTGATATCGCTCGCCTCAGGATTGACGGGATCATTGGTGATCGTCCAATCCCCGAGATGAATGATGGAGCCGTTCGGCGTCACCAGGGCGATACCCATGGCATCCATAATCGAATGCTCCACCTCGAAAAAGCGGACCTCGAACGCTCCGAGTCGAAGCTTGTCATCGAGCGATTTGACACGAATCATCTTAAGCTGCTTGGAAGCTCCCTTGTCCTGGTCTTCCACCTTCCGCTGCAGGAGCGCAAGGGTGAAATCCCGGCCGACGATTGTCGGATATTTGAGCTGTTTCAGAAGGATCGGTGCGGCCCCGATGTGGTCGAGATGCCCGTGCGTGAACAACACGCCCCGGATTTTATGCTCCTTTCCCTTGAGATAATCGACGTTCGGCACGATATAGTCGATACCCGGCATATCTTCCTCCGGGAACTGCATCCCCATGTCGATGATGACGATATCGTCACCATACTCGAACACGGTCATATTGCGTCCGACTTCTTCCTGTCCGCCGAGCGGAATGATGCGCAGCACCTTCGGATCGATGGCCGGCACATTGCCACCCTCGCGTTTCTTCATGAATTGCGGCTCAGGATTACGGAATCCGCGACCACCCCCGGATGACCGCCGGCCTCCGCTGTTCTGGCGTCCCGGTCCCTGGGCCGGTTTTTTCCCTTGTTTCTGACCGGCGGCTGACGCGACCCGTTTTGTCGCCACGGCGGGATTTTTCTGATGCGGATGGGTCACGGAAACCGCGCCGCCTGTCTTCGCGGGACGAGCCGGGGCAGCATGATACACACGCGGCGGTCGCGACGCTCCGGTTCCGCTTGCCTGGTTTTCGGACGGATGATATCGATTCGTCCGCTCACGACTCGATTGCTCACGGGCGATAATGCCCTCCAGAGAACCGATGACCGACTCGGTCTTGCTCGGCAACCCAACCGGACGCCCGGAACCGGCAGGCTGCTTCGATGCGCTATTGTGAAACGGCGCACGACGCGGAGCAAATTTTTGCCCGCGATTGTTTGGGGTACTTGGTACCATACACTCTTGGTTTATGCCTGACACCTCCCCAGCCTCTGAGCTGGGAACGATATCAGACGAAGTAAAAAAGATTACGCATGCTCTTGTAGATTGTTTCGCATCCTTGAGAGGACGCTTCGACAAATGCATTGTGGGGATAGAGAGACTCGAACTCTCACAGTATTGCTACCACTAGCACCTGAAGCTAGCGTGTCTACCGATTCCACCATATCCCCGAAAAAAATACCCCGAAAGAACGCCTCAACCAGGAAAAACCTCCCATCCCTAAAGCATCTTCTTCAGTTGCTCCACCATATCGACCGGCGTCGGGTCCTGTCCGTACTCGAGCGCGAGATAATATGACGCGAAATCCGCGATCAGGATCGAACCGAACATCCTTTCGAACACCGTTTCTCCCGGCATCTCCACGATTTCCACCGCTACACCCTTCTCCCGCAAAAGTCCGGCCGTCACTTCGAATCGCTTCCTGTTCTTCGGATGATCATCCGGATCCCGAAGCATGACAACCGTGAATTTGGCCTGTGGAAGCGTGAATCCGACCATCTCATTATGATTCAGTTCCGGAAAGAAGTTCCAGAAAGCCGGCGTCTTGGCGTTCTCATTGATCTTGATCTTCCAGATCATGGCGACGCTCTTGTAGCGGACCGTGCTGTAGATCACCGGCGTCGTACCGACGAGCTTCTTCGCAAGCGCTCGCCCCATCTCCTCATACTCCGCGAGCTTCGCTTTGAGTGATCCGACCGACCGCAACATCTCACCTGTCGTATCCGGCACCATGCCCTGATTCACCAGGACCTGATACATCGCTCCGATGAAATATCCCGTTCCCATGCGCGGCTGGAAACCTTCCACGGGCATCGGCATATCCACATGAGGGATACCGTGCTCCCGGCACAGTGATTCGACTTTCCCTCCGCTCGAAAATCCGACGCACGGCAAACGATGCTCGATCGCTTCTTCAAAAGCGGCGATCGTTTCTTCGGTATTTCCGGAGTACGAACAGATGAAATTGAGGCATTCATCGAAACTCTCGTACGGGAGACCGTAAAAACGATTCTGGAATATGGCGACCCTCTCCCCAGCAGTCTTCTCCCGCCGCGCGAGATCGCTGAGGTACACCCGGAAAAGATTCCCCGGCAAAGCGGATCCTCCCATCCCTGAAATCATCACTGACTTGAACGTGCCAGGAAGCTTGACATCTTGAGCGATTTTAAATCCTACCATGAATTGATCAGGGCTGTCAAGTATCATCTGTCGGAAGTTGTATGTATCCAGCGGATGTGTCGTCATATGCGATGCTTCGTATTTTATGGTCGAACAGGTAAACCCGGTTCCGATACCCATATTATTTTCCTATTGTAACGCATACCCCGTTCCCTGTTAAGGGTGGGCTTGCATGCCTACCGCCCGCTCTCCACTCCATCGGTCCCTTTCCAAAGCCGCTCGGTCTTCACGTACCACCGATTCACGCCGGCGAAACGCTCACTCGACGCGTTCATCCTCTCGACATCCACCCCGCGTACACTCCCATCGGTCACAGAGAGATACGAGGGGCTGAAGAGGAAAAGCGCCGGCATCTCCGCAAGATATGCCGCCTGAAAATCACGGTACAGGGCGCGCCGCCGATCATCGTCAAGCGTCTCCCGCGCCGCCACCAGCATCTCATCAACATTCGTGTTATCGAAAAGCGCGAGGTTGAGACCCGACTCACGCTTCTGGCTCGAATGCCAGAAAGAGTACGGATCCTGATCGAGCATCGGCTGTTCTCCGTACAATAGAGCCTGGTATTCCCGTGTCTGCACCGCATTACGCTGGAGGTCCCCCGGGCTCATCACGATGATTTCCAGACCGATACCGAGAGACTGCCACTGCGTCTTCAAGATTTCGGCGGTCTTCACAAGCTCCAACCAGTCAGGAACGACCAGATCGATACGCAGAGGAATCCCGTTCTTTTCGCGGACGCTTTCGGCATTCCGTACCCATCCTTTCTCATCCAAGAGGCGGTTCGCTCCTTCCTGATCATACGTCGGCCAGGCAAGATCCGCAGCATACTTATCCATGAAGGGCAGAAACGGTCCCGAAACTTCCGTCCCTCTCCCCCCGAGCAGCTCCCCGATGATTGCCTGACGATCCGTACCGCGATTCAAGGCCTCTCGGACCTCATCGAATGCCAAAGCGACACTCGCGGTCTGATTGAAGAAGACGGCGAATGAGCGAGGGGTCTTGATTTCCCGGATTACGGTGCTCTTGCGCTCGCTCAGGCGCGATATCCCGTCCGCCGAAATACCCTGCATTCCGGACACTTCCTTGCGGAGATACCCGTCTATCAAAGACTCTTCGTCGGAATAGAAACGGAACACGAATTGCGAGATATAAGGCACCCCACCGAAAAATCTTTCAAAAGCACGCAGCTCATATTCGAGGATATCTCCGTTCGCATCCTTGGAAGCATCCACATAGCGATACGGACCGCAACCGATCGGCTTGAGATTATAATCCGCCAGAAGAAACCGATCAGGACTGATGTCGGACCAGAGATGCTTCGGCAGGATACCCACCGTCAGGTTTTCCAGGAAACCGAAATAAGGCTTCTTCAATTCGAAGACGATCGTCTTCCGGTCGGCGACCCGGACGTCCACCGTCTGCCAATTCTGCCTGAGTGGACTCTTGTTCGTCGGATTTTGTATCGCCTGGACGGTAAATGCGACATCGTCCGCCGTCACTTCGGTCCCATCATGGAAAACAACCCCTTCCTTGAGCTTGACGGTATACGTCTTTCCATCCTCGGAGACCTCCAGCGATTCTGCCACTTCCGGCTTCAACCGTCCATCGTGACCGTACGCATACAGGCCGGCGAAAACCAGCTCCACCAGGTCCGCGTCGGCATCGCTGGTCTGAGAAAGAATCGGATTGATGTACCGAGGCTGGCCGGCGATGCCCTCACGGTATTTGCCTCCATACGCGGGAACCTCCCGGGTATTCGCCATATAGAGCGCACCCATCCAATACAACGACACACCGAGAGCGATAAATATCAGCCCGACGATCAGTGTTTTTTCCCAAAAACCCAATGCATGGAACACATTCCTCATGCCCTGGCGGAACACCCTTTGAATGTTCGTAAGAAGTGAAATACTCGTCGTATTACCAATTATCATCGGTCAGGTCGCTCTCCCCTCCAGGAACGCTTTCCCCAGAATTTCAGGCGCCCATGCCAGACGCGAAATAGACATTCGCCACCGAGATGGCGAGAAAAACGACTGCCAACACCACTGTGGCATAAAAGAGGAATTTCTCGATACCCCGCTTCGTGTAATATCCCCCGAAATCAGACCCGAATGCCGAGCCGAGTCCCGACCCGCGATTCTGAAGCAGCACGGAGACCACCAGAAGCAGGGAAATCACCGCCTGAACGATGAGCAAATATCTCATAAAAACGAAAAAGCTATCTTAAAGCTTCATGAAAGATACCAAAAAAAAGAGACATCGTCAATCGTGGAGTATTGCTTTTCTTTTTATTTTGTGGTATAATTTTAAATCGTGCCGTTTGACAATTGAACGGAAGATATTCCGAAGTGAGTGGGCTTTTTCTCTTCCTTACCGCTCGAGGAGGTTGCGTTCGAGCGAAATACGGCCGTCTGCACTATCACGCTGATGGCGATAGACACTCTGCAGGAGACCGATCATGACACAGAAAGCCAGAAGTGAGCTCCCTCCGTACGACAAAAGCGGCGCCGGAAGTCCCGTCACCGGCAAAACTCCGATATTCATACCGATATTGATCGCGATATGGGTCACGAACAAGATCATCGCCCCAACAGCCAGCAAGTATCCGGCATTATCACTCGCCAGATCGGCGATCCGTCGGATCCGATACAGCACGACCCCATAGAGTATCAGAACGAGCCAGGCGCCGACGAGCCCAAGCTCTTCGGCCACGACCGCATAGATAAAGTCCGTATGTCTCTCCGGAAGAAAGGCGAGTTGCGACTGAGAACCGTGTCCGATCCCCTTTCCGAGCAGGCCGCCCGACCCGACCGCCACCATCGACTGGAGCACGTTGTACCCGCTTCCCTTCGGATCGCGTTCCGGATGGAGAAAGGTATTGATGCGGTCCTTCTGGTAAGGAGCCAGGAGGAACCAAGCACCGACCACCAGGCAGCTCCCGAGCAATACGAGTGTGAGCATATGGGAAAGGCGCAAGCCGGCGACCAGAATCATTCCCATCCAGATTGCCATCAGGACCAGGCTTGATCCGAGGTCCGGTTGTTTCAAAACCAGAAAAATCATGGCCGCCGAAAGGAACAGCGAGGCGATGATCCGCGTCCATTCACCGAGTTCGGTGGTCTTTTTCCGGATGAAACTCGACAGAAAGAGGATCAGAACGATCTTGGCGAATTCGACCGGCTGTATCTGAAAAATACCAAGAGAAAGCCATCCGGAAGTTCCCCGTACCGTCGAACCGATTACCAAGAGCGACCCCAGAATACCGAGCATCGTAAAATAGAGAGGGGTACTCGCGCGCTCGATGTGCCGATAATCCAAAAAGGCGACGAAAAACATCACCCCGAGGCCGAACACGGCGAATACCCCTTGCTTCAGGAAATAGTTCGTTCCGCCGGAAGAGGAAAGGCTCGAGAGGATCAGAAGACTTATCCCGATCAGGAGCAACGTCGCGGCGAAAAGTATCCAATCAAACTGAGGGAAACGTCGTGACATTTACAGGGAAAAAATCATGAAAAAATGGACGAGGAGCGCGATGATACCGATAAGCCCCAAGAGTGCGATGAATGAGGAGGACCAGGAAGTCTCGCGTTTTCCGGCGAAAGGCTCGGCCGAGTGAGCAAGGAGAGCGAATATGAAACACAGCACCGATGGCACGCCGGTGAGTGACCACACGAGGACGATTAGAAAAAGGGTTCTCAAGTGTTCCGTACCGAGAAACACCGAGAGTAGCCCCGACCCGATGACACCGGCCAGGAGGAACACGACCGCGCTCAGATAGAAGAATTTCTTTCGGCTCATACGCGATATACCCCGCAGGGATCAGAATGGCGTGGTCGGTGAGAATTGCCTGATGAAGTTTTCCGAATGATACATGTCCGCATCCACAAGCATCTCGACCTCCTTCACTTCTCCCGGGAAAGCCGCCGGCCAGACGAGACGGAAGTCGCGCTGCCCCCCAGAAGGCATGGTCAGCATCTCCGTCGAATTGATGGCGAGCGGTTTTCCGGCCGTATCGCGCAGGACGACCTTGACCAACAACGAACGGAAATCGTACGGACTGTCATTGATTACCAGTCCGGTCGCCGCACCGAAACCCGGGCCGGATTGGATACGTTCATAGGCTTGCTGGACGACGGTCACCCTCGGGCGTTCCGTATACCCCTGGAACCGCTCCCACACGACCTGAGAGATTTCGATGGTCGCCCGGGCCGGTCGTGCCTGTGTGGAAAGATGGAACTCGAACAGATATTTCGTCTCCTGCGGCAGGATGAAGGAGGAACCCGATTGTTCGGCAAGAATGCTTCCCGCCGTGTCGCGAAGTGTAAAGGTATAAGAGAAACGCGATGCTCCCGCGATGTCGTTGGGATTATGAATCTTCGCCAGGACATCGTAACTGTTCCGCTCCCCGGGCACGAACATGACTTCGCGCGCGACGATGTCCTTGGCATTCAGGGGCGGTTCACACTGCTTGGTGCACGTTCCTCCACAGTCGATGCCCGTCTCATCCTGGTTCTGTCTCCCATCGGTACACGTCGGAGCGACCCGTATGAACAGATAATACACACTAAAAAGAACCACACCGAAAAAGAGGAGGTACCCGACCGAAATCGTGATCTGCTTGAATATCCGGGGACTTGCCATACTACTCGCCACAAAATAACAGGTCTCTTCGCTTTCTATACCCCTCAGTATACCACAAACGAAAAACCCCAGCGCAGAACGCCGGGACTTGAAATAATTTTGAAAGACGCTGTTCTCGGCACTGACCTACTCTCCCCCGCTCGCGCGAGGTACCATCGGCGCTGGAGCGCTTAACTGCCGAGTTCGGGATGGGATCGGGTGGACCCACTCCGCTAGAAGCACCGAGAACGGCGCCTTCCAAAAT
>JAUPWI010000088.1 GCA_030916545.1 Patescibacteria group bacterium
CTTCCGATCTACAACGCACTCTCCTCCAAAAAATCACAACTTCTGATGCGCTGGTCAGCCTTGATGTCACTCCTGCCTCTTCTGAGAATAGTCTTCCTCTTAATGAGGAAACAATCGAAACACTCCGATCTCTCCCTAATGTTGCTGACACGCTTCCTGTTCTCGAGTTAGCTGGCCAAGGAAAATTTGATACCGTTACGCTCGATATCAATACCGTGAGTGCTCCCGCTTCTTTTCTGAAAAGCGAAGGGCTCAAGCTGAGCACGGGACGCTTTTTCACCAAAGATGAAACAAACAACATGGTCATCACCGAAGCAGTTGCCAAGGTATTCGACATCGCCCCGGAAGAGATGATTGGGAAATCCGTTGACGTCACCTTATTTCAGAGTGATGCCAGCGGACGCTCACAGAAAAGAAGTACTTTTACCCCAAAAGAATCCTACACCATTGTCGGTGTCGTGCAGGGTGAAGAAAATATCGTCTATCTCTCACTCGATTCACTCGATGGATTTCCGCTTACCGCTTATACCAAACTCAAAGTGAAGTGTGCCTCAACCGGCACCCTGGCAAGTGTACGCACTCAAATCGAAGAGCTCGGGCTCACCGCGTCTTCCATATCCGAAACCGTTGACCAAGCAAATAAGGTCTTTGGTGCAGTCCAAGTAGTCCTTATGATCTTCGGGCTCATCGCCCTCATCGTCTCTGCTATCGGTATGTTTAACACGATGACCATTGCCTTGCTCGAACGCACCGAAGAAATCGGCATCATGAAAGCTATTGGCGCTGCTAAACGAAGCATTGCCCTTATGTTCCTCACCGAATCAACCATCATGGGTCTCCTTGGCGCACTCGGAGGAGTGATTCTCGGTTTTTTTGAGGGCGAAGTACTCAATATTCTTATCAACCTGATTGCGACACGCTTTGGGGGCGAACCGGTCGACCTCTTCTTCAGTCCTTTCTGGTTCGTGTCGACCGTTATTTTGTTTGGCGCGGGAGTTGGGTTTGCGACGGGCATATTTCCAGCACGTAAAGCCTCTCGCATCGACACACTGGACGCCCTCCGATACAAGTAATCGACGATTGACGTATCGCCTATCCTCCTCTACACTGGCCAAAATCGGAATCACTCCGATTTTTTCGTACCTGAAAAACTCGATCACCAGAAAGGAGATACACATGTTCAGACTTGGAAAGGAACGGACAGCGTTCGGCCCGATATTCTGCGCCGTAGGAGCGCGCGGATTTTTCGGAGAAGGTTATCCATTCCATAAATACTGGCGTTACGCCGGCATGACCTGGAAAGGAACAGGCTTCGCCGGAAAGACACTTACCCTCGAACCGAGGCGCGGAAAAAAATTCGGCGAGGAAGGCAATATGCCCCTCCGAGACGATGGACTGACTCCCGAAGAGCTCTTCCCTCGCTCGATCTGGGCGGACTTCGGAAACGGTGGCCGTATGATCAATGCGGTCGGACTCTCCAATTTCGGAGCAGATTTCTATCTCCGTACGGGCCGCTATCATTCGATAAACGAACCGTTTTTCCTCTCATTCATGCCCACTGCCAAGGACCCGGACGGACGAAGCGCCGAACTCAAGGCATTCTGCGAGCTCCTCGCGCGATACCTCCCATTTCGTGCTCCGGTCGCCCTACAGATCAATTTCGGATGCCCGAACACCGGACATGACCCATCCGAATTCTACACGGAAATCTGCACGCTCATCGAAATGGCCAAGTCGCTTCTCGGAATTCCGATCGTCGCGAACACCAACGCGCTCATGCCGACCGCCATCCTCATCGAGGCCGCCCGGATTGCCGATGCCCTCTGGATTGGCAACACCATTCCCTTCGGAGACAAAGGCGCAAACCCGTATATCGACTGGTCGCGCTTCGGTGGAATATCACCGGTCCACAAACGTGGCCTGCCGTCTGATGGAGGACTTTCGGGTCCGGAGTGTCTGCCGCTCACGCTCGAAAAAGTGTGCGAGCTCCGAAACAGCGGTGTCACCGTACCGATCGTTGGCGGCAATGGCATCCGAACCGTCAAGGATCTCGAGAGACTCTATCGGGCCGGCTGCGGTGCTGTCTTCGTCGGATCGCTCGGCACCGTCAGACCCTGGCGCATGCGAGGGATCATTCGAGCAGCACACGAAATCTTCACGTAACGACAACCTGAAACAGGAGGTATTACCATGACCCAAAGAACCATTACGCTCCGTCGGCCGGATGACTGGCATCTGCACCTTCGGGATGGAGAAGAAATGCGGTCGGTACTCAGGCACACCGCCCAGGTCTTCGGTCGAGCGCTCATCATGCCCAATCTCAAACCGCCGGTCAGACAGACCTGCGACGCGCTCAACTATCGGCGACGGATTTGTCAAGCGCTCGATTCCTCCCCGGAGTGCGGGCATTTCAATCCGCTCATGACCATCTACCTCACCGATGACACGTCGATTACGGATATCGTCATCGCCGCCGCAAGCGAGCGCATCCTGGCAGCCAAACTCTATCCGGCCAATGCCACGACCAATTCCGCGGCCGGTGTAACCGATATCGGAAAACTCGATCCGGTCTTCGAAGCCATGACAAAAAATGGATTAGCACTTTCGATCCATGGTGAGACTCTGATAAACGCTCGAGGAAAAGAAATCGACATCTTCGACCGGGAGTCGCGTTTCATCGAAACCCTCGACTTAATCATCCGGAAACATCCCGGCCTCCGTATCGCCGTCGAACACGTTACAACCCGGAAAATGGTCGAATTCGTGCAAGCCGCCGGTCCCAATGTCGCCGCGACGATCACCGCGCATCATCTCCTCTACAACCGCAATGCGCTCTTCACAGGAGGTATCCGACCGCATCACTACTGTCTCCCGGTCCTCAAGCGTGAAGAAGACCGGCAAGCCCTCCTCGCTGCGGCCACCTCCGGTAATCCGCAATTCTTCCTCGGTACCGACTCGGCACCGCACGCGAGAGGCACGAAGGAAACAGCTTGCGGCTGCGCGGGCTGCTACACGGCTCACGCCGCGCTCCCGCTCTACGCCGAAGCCTTCGACACCGTCGGCGCACTCAACCGGCTCGAAGACTTCGCGAGTCACTTCGGTGCCGACTTCTACCAGCTCCCGCGCAACACGGGTACCGTGACGTTGATCCAGAAATCCTGGACTGTCCCCTTGACTTACCCCTTTGGCAATAATGTGCTCGTTCCACTTCGTGCTGGAGAGGAAGTCCTCTGGCAAGTCGCAGACTAATCTCCGCTGATTCATCAGCCCCCCCGCTTCCCACCAGAGGCGGGGTTTTCTTTTCTGATTTCGGAAGAAAGAAAAGCAGACAGACTTCTTGTTGACCATCCGGATTTCCGTCTATGATCCATCAAGCAATCATCTTTTTCACGAATGCCTCGGTACAGTTCCGAACTGCGGTCGCATCTTCACATTCCATGAGTGCGGTACGAAGTTCCTTAGCTCCATCGAAACCATGGACATAAGCCTGATAATGCTTCTTCATGAGCGCAAAACTTTTCTTCCCAAGA
>JAUPWI010000009.1 GCA_030916545.1 Patescibacteria group bacterium
ACGATACAAGATATACGCTTTCGCGGTCTCAGCATACCCGTATTGAATCAGCATATCCTCAACAATATCCTGTACTTCCTCAACCGTCGGAATCTTATCGATAAACTCTTCTTCCAATCGGGCATACACATCTTCCGCCAACACCTGCGCGATAATCTCATCGTGTTTTCCGGTCGCTTTGGATGCTTGAATAAAGGCATCCTCAATTTTCACCAATTTGAAATCAACAAACGAACAATTCCGCTTCTGTATTTTGTAGACCGGCATACCTTTATTTTTAGACCAATTACCGCACAAACCGACTACCGGGCACTTCTCCGGCACCCAGCACACTCCTTCGCCCTTCTTCCGACAGGCGCAACGAAAAAACGATTCCGACTGTACACGAAGTATAAACACCCGGGAGACGAAAAGGTGTCACGCCCGATTCCTCGGAAACCTACAGAAGCTCCTTGAGGTGTTTGCGGGCACGGGAAAGCCGGAGTTTGACCGCGTTTTCCGATATGCCAAGCAGTGCCGCGATTTCATGCCCTGAGAATCCCTCCTGGTACTTCATCGAGAGGACTTCGCGTTCGGACGCACGCAGAGCTGGCAGATCCAATATCTGTCCGGATACCTGAGGTGCCACGACTGCGCAGCTCGCCGCCGCTTCCTGTTCCCGGTCGTCGAACAGCGAGATCATCCGTTTTTTCCGGTAATGATTCACCAGCAGATTGTGTGCCACCCGTAAAAGATATGTCCCATACGATGCGTTCGTAGCCGTGAAACCAGAAAGATAGACGAGCGCCCGGTAAAAGGTCTCTTGTGTCAGATCATCAGCCATATCGCGGTCATAACTCAGATGCCGCAAGAAATACCGTTTCACGAGAGATGCATATTTCACGTAGAGACGACGGAACTCACGCGCATCGGCCTGAGCCGCCTCGACCAATACCCGGTCCTCCTCGCGAGCCGCGAAACGCTCGCGCATCGGATGAATCAATTCGTTCTCGATAAAATTCACCAGCGATCCCTCATATTCCCCTTTTTCCCGGGATGTCGATACCGATTCGATCCCGAACCACCGATTCACCCACCCGAAAAACCGCGCATCGGACATCCTTTTCCCTGTTCCGAATACCCGCTTGAAATCCGCTCCGAAACGCTCCATCGAACCGTCACCCTCAAGATGGAAAGGCTGTGCCGCAATGAAAAACGGAGTCTCAGCCTTCTCCCTGATAATGGGAGCGATATGTACTCTTTCCTGATACCGCTGCCCGTTCTTCCGCTGATTCTCAAGATCGGTTATTACCGGACGGGCCTGCCTCAAATCGGCCCACAAGGCATCATAAAAAATCTGCGGCATATGTCCGCCCCAGAGTCGACCCGGCTTCTTCCCGATCGTCTCAGCGATCGCATACCCCGTCCGACGCTCCGCTCCCTCATTGGCATATACCGCCACACCCGCCCCATCGGTAATCACCAGCATTCCAAGGGAATGCTCAAGTGCCTGAGCCACCGGATGTCTTGCGGATGCCGCCTGCATAAAAACGAAGCTGAATGAATACCTCCGTATGATAACGCAGAATCGGAAGTCCGACACGATTGACAAACCAGACGAAAAAAGATGTGGTCACATGAAAAAAGCTGCCGAGACAAAAAGTCCGGCAGCTCTCGATGGCTTTCTCACTCTTCTTCTACAGCGTTTTGAGCAGGAGCAAGCCTATCACCGTTAGGGCCAAAAGACACACCGTCGTGGCGACGACGATATCGCCCCGATGGAACCGGCGACGTAGTTTCCCGTACCTTACGGACCATACCCGCATGTGCCAACAGACGATGGCCGCCACCAGGACGGCCACAGCCAACCCGATAAATACCCACCATGCAACCGAAACGTCCAGCATCTTTCTGCTCCTCTCTCAAAAAAAACACCTCACTACAAAGAACTTAGAACTCCTCAACGAAGGTTAAGGCATTCCCCGCTTTTCCTGCCCGACCTGTCCGACCGATACGGTGTATATAATCCTCGTAGGTTTCCGGGACGTCATAATTGATGACATGCGTGACATCCTTGATATCGAGTCCGCGCGCGGCCACATCGGTCGCGACGAGCACCTTGAGCTCGTCCTTCTCGAACTGACGCAAGGCACGCTCACGCTGACTCTGTGACTTGTCACCGTGCAACGCATCCGCCTTGAACCCGCGCTCGCGCAAGTTCTTCGACAACCGATCCGCGCCATGCTTGGTCCGACAAAACACCAGGATTTTCTCGAAACCTTCCTTCAGGAACAGCTCGTGAAGCGTTTCAATCTTCTGGTCGCGGTTCTTGACCACGATGATATCCTGCTCGACGTTCTCCGAAGTCGCACGGGATTCGATACGGATCGTAATCGGGTCTTTCAGGAACTTCTTCGCCAGATCAGCGATCTCACGCGGCAAAGTCGCGGAAAAGAAAAGCGTCTGTCGCGGCTCCTTAAGAAGCGAGAGCAGATATTTCATATCATGAATGAATCCCATATCGAGCATCCGGTCGACCTCATCGAGCACCACCGTGCTGAACGGAGACAGGTCGAGATTCTTCCGTTCGACCAGGTCTTTCAGTCGACCAGGTGTCCCAATAACAAAGTTCGGATTCTGCTGCAAACGTTTGATCTGGGGATAGATATGCGCTCCACCAATACAGACAGCCGACTGGATACCGAGTCCCCGGGAGAAATCACGGAATTCGACATCGATCTGATTGGCCAGTTCGCGGGTCGGCACGATGATCAGGGCCTTCTCGGTCCGGCTATGCAGTACTTTGTGCAGGAGCGGAATGAGGAAAGCAGCGGTCTTACCCGTTCCCGTACTCGCCATACCGATCACATCGCGCTTCTCGAGCACGACCGGAATCGCCCCGTCCTGAATCGGCGTCGGATGGATATACCCGCGACGCTCAATATTCGCCTTAATCTTCGGATCGATACGGAAATCCACGAAGCGGTGCTTCGGGTCGAACGATTCGGCCTTGGTCGTCACGATCGCCTTACGGACAAACAGTTCGGGATCGATCCGCGAAGCCTTCTTGCGGTTGCTCCCGGCCCGGACACCGCTCTGGTTCCGTCGGCCGACATAATTCCTCCCTGATATTTGGCGCAATTCACTAGAATGGCGCTTTTCAAAAGTCTTTCGAAACATAATTCTTCTTCTTTAGTGCTTGGGCATAGTCCCTTGGTTATGGGATAAATACCATAAATTACTCCTACCCAAGCCCTTTTCGCATCCCCACACCCCACAGGAAAGAAATCAGATAAGATAACCATTATAGCAGAAAACAAAAAACAAGTCAACACCACACACGATTCGTGGCGCGTGTCTTGACTGAATCTGAAGAATACCGTACAATTTCGGTTTATGTGCACCTGCACATAATTCCTCGTCCGTCCTTTTACAACTGAACAGGAGAATCCCCTATGTACATGCTCCAGGCTGCTTCCGACAACCCGCATCAACAACACCGCATCTTCCGTCAGCAAAGAACACCACCAGTGGCCGCTCCGACACGATCCATCGACTCGAAGCGATATCGGGCAGCGCTCAAACAAAGTTTGGGGAGGATTCTTGACGAGAGTGAAGAAGCCGAATGGAACACATGGGTCGCAAAAAATCCTTGCCACACCGATATGAACCGACTGATCGTGAAAACTACCGAAAGCATCGGTTTCCGGATACGGGCAGCCGTCGTTCTCCTGGTTCCGGATGTCCGCAGGTTCGATCTGTTCGAACGCCCCCCCTGCGACGGATATCGGAATCTCCTCCATATCGTACGCGGCTGGCTCCCTCATGCCGGAAAATTTCCGAAGAGGGAGTCGGAGTTTCTCGGAAAACTACTGCTTCTGAGCGCTCATTCGGAACTCGCGCAAGACAAGGATGTGCTCGCGTACGCCTGGTGCATTGCCGAAGCGTTCGACTGGAAAGCATCAGCCTCTCTCAAGAAGAAACTGGCCGAGTTCCTCTTGAGCGCACTTCCATTCATCAGACAGGAAGACTCGGCGTTATTCGCTCGGGTAAAACAGGCGCTGCGCACCCACGACCACTCGATGGCCCGCTAGGCGCTTCTCTTCTCCCTGGCCGGACACAACGTGTCCCTCGTTAAAACCCCTCCCGGATCATCGGAAGGGGTTTTTAATTTTCAGAATTTCTTTTCGATACGTTCATCAAGGCGTTTCAAATTCCGTAAGATGCTCGGCATCAGACGCTCCCGATAGGCCTCCAGACTCGCCAATGATCCGATCTTCCCCTGCTCAATCAAGAAGAGCGTATCCAGGCGCATATGCTCGATGAATCTCCGATCATGCGTCACCAGGACTATGGTACCGGAAAAATCCTCAAGTGCCTCTTCCATCGCCTCAATGGTTTCAAGATCGAGATGATTCGTCGGCTCGTCAAAGAAAAGAGCGTTGGCTCCGGACGCGATGAGAAGTGCCAACGCGACCCGCACCCGCTCACCCGGACTCAGGTGCTTCACGCGCGTCTCCGCGAGATCGATCGAGAAACGGAACTGGTGCAACAGGATACGCAATTTTTCTTCCGCCGCTTCACCGAACCGGCGCTCAAAAATCCGGACCGGTGTCTTGGCCCGATCGATATCCTCGTGCTCCTGCATGAGATTTCCGATGACCATATCCCCGCTCCGCTGGACCAGTCCCGAAATCGGTGTTAATTCCCCTGATAAAGTCCGCAGCAACGTCGATTTCCCTGCCCCATTCAAACCGAAGAATCCGATTCTCTTCCCGGTAGGAACCGAAAAAGTAGCCGGCTCCGACCGGAAGCCGCCCGGATATCCGAACACCAAATCCGTGACCGACAGTGCCGGTGCCGGCAGGTCCGTCTCAGGAAAGGAAAAAAGTATCGGATCATGCACCGCCGGTCGATCAAGCTTGTTGAGACGTTTCGCCCGATTGGTCAATGTCTTCGCCTGCGTGCCGAGCTTCCGTTCCGAACGATCGCGGTGATACCCCTGTGACATATGGTCGTTATCCGGCATCACCTGCTTGGCTCCGATATCGGCCCATTCACGCTTTTCCTCGGATGATTCAAGTACGCGGGCTTTTTCCGCTTCCTGGGCCCGATACGCTTC
>JAUPWI010000089.1 GCA_030916545.1 Patescibacteria group bacterium
AACCGTCACCCTGAAGAAGCTCATGCAGGATGCCGTCACTTCCGGAAACGTGAATATTCTTCCGGAACGTTTTTCCAAGACGTATTTCCACTGGATTGATAATCTTCGCGACTGGTGCATCAGCCGACAGATCTGGTTCGGACATCAGGTACCCGTCTGGTATCGCGGCGACGAAACCTTCTGCGGTATTGATGCTCCGGACGGGACCGGCTGGGAACAAGATCCCGATACCCTTGATACCTGGTTCTCTTCCGGCCTCTGGACTTTTTCGACGCTCGGCTGGCCCGATACCAAAACGGCCGACTTCCAAGCCTATCACCCGACCACCCTCCTCGAAACCGGATATGACATTCTCTTCTTCTGGGTCGCCCGCATGATTCTCATGAGCGAATACTTTCTCGGTGTCCACCCGTTCGAGACCGTCTATCTTCACGGCCTCGTCCGCGATGAACAGGGACGCAAGATGAGCAAAAGCCTCGGAAATGTCATCGACCCGCTCACCGTTTCCGAACGATACGGTGCCGACGCACTCCGTCTCGCGCTCGTCTCCGGTTCGACTCCGGGCAACGATGCCAAACTCTCCGACGAGAAAATCGTCGCCATGCGCAATTTCACCAACAAGCTCTGGAATCTCGCACGCTATGTCGGAACTCAACCGACCCCCGATAACGAAGCACTAGCGACAAGCCGCTCACCGCACACCGAAGGACACATTGTCAAAACCGATGCGGACCGCTGGATATCCGAGAAACTCACGGCCGTCACGAAAAGTGTCACCCAGCATATGGATCGGTATGAACTCTCTCTCGCCGCGGAGGAGCTGCGTGATTTCACTTGGGGTGATTTCGCCGACTGGTACGTCGAGGTACACAAGATCGAAAAGAACGATGTTCTCCTGCGCTCCGCCTTCGGCACCATCCTCAGACTCTGGCATCCGTTCATGCCCTTCGTCACCGAGGCCATCCACCAGACCTTCCGCTTCGACCCGAGTGAATTTCTCATGATTGCCCGCTGGCCGACACCCGATACCGTACAGACCGAAGAGGATATCCCGGCTTCACAAGACCGTTTCGAACTTCTCAAGGAACTCATCGTCGCCATCCGTAACACCCGTGCCAGCTACCGTATCGAACCTGCCAAAAAAATGTCGGTGAGCGTCTTTGGTCCTTCCGAGCGTCTTCTCAAGGAAAACGAGGCGATTTTTCAGCGCCTCGCGCGGGTCGATGAGATACGCGCGATCCCCGAATCGGTCGCTCCGGACAACACGATTCCTGTCCAGGCCGGATCGCTCCAAATTTTCCTCCATCTCGAGGGCGTCATCGATATCGCGAAGGAAAAGCGACGCATCGAAAGCGAGTTGACCGATAAGACACGCTACATCACCTCACTCCGAGGCCGCCTCGATGATCCGAAATTCTCCTCGCGTGCCCCGGAACACATACTCGCCCAGACCAAGGCCCTCCTCGATGAATCCCTAACCACGGTCGACCGTCTCAAGGAATCCCTCGCCCGGTTCGACCGATAAGCAAACAGCAGCAACCGAAACGGACATGCTTCCATTCACCGCCCTCATCTACGGCACACTCGCGGCCGGCGCCGCCTTTCTCTTGGAAATCCTCTTTCTGACCGGCCTCTCACTCGGTCTCATCACCTTCATCGGTGGAGCACTGATCGAGGAAAGCATGAAACTCCTGTTTCTCTTCCAGTATCGGAAACGCTTCCACGCTTCCATGCCCTCTTCCATTCCCCTCCAACTCCTCTTTTTCACGCTCTTCGGTATCGGATTCGCGCTTGTCGAGATATCTTTGGCACTCCCGCCGGATATCGGCACACTGTTCGCTCTCGCCGGTATCCACACGTGCACTTCGCTCCTCCTCGGATACGCGCTGCTCGCGAGGACTCTCTCTCCGATCTTTCTTCCCGCCGGTCTCATGCTCGCCACGGGCGTGCATGCCGCATACAATCTTCTGGTCGCCTCCTTGCAGTAACCCGAAGCGGGATTTATAATGGAGAGGTATAAAGTTTACCCGCGATAATCACCCCCCCCTCGTATGCTCAAACAAAAACCATCTTTCTTCGAAAGACTGACCGGTGCACAGAATGTCAGCCAGGATAATTTCGAGGCATCCGTTCCCGTGTTCAACCAGGATGAGGAAGAGAACATCTCCATGAACCATACCGGTGAAAGCTTCCAGCCGGCAACCCCTCCGCACTGGGCCCAGCCTTCTTTTCAGCACGCCGAACACATCGCCGAACCGGAGATCGCTGACGGATCGGAAGGACAGCTGACCATCGATGTCTATCAGACCGAGAATGACATCGTCATCAAGTCCACCATTGCCGGTGTCAAACCGGAAGATCTCGATGTCAGCATCAACAACGACATGGTCACCGTCAAAGGCGAACGCCGGAATGAGGAGGTCGTCGAGGATGGAAGCTATTACTACCAGGAATGCTACTGGGGCGGCTTTTCGCGTTCCGTCCTGCTTCCGGTCGACGTCATTCCCGAAAAGGCCGATGCCTCACTCAAAAACGGCATCCTGACCATCCGCCTTCCAAAGGCCGACACTACCAAAACCAAAAAAATACAAGTTCGCGGCTTCTAGGACCCCCCAAGAAAACACGGACAAAAAAGCCCAGATAAGCGTTTCCTTTTTGGTTTTTTCCAAAATGGCCCGAATCGGGCTTTTTTCTTCCTCTGAATTTGAGTACAATATACCAATGATTCTCTTCAGATTTTTCCAGACACAGAGTCGATCATTTCCTCCATCCGCACGCATCTTACTTCTGATCGCGATAGTTTCATGCATCTTCCCGGCCGTAGCCGAAGCACGAGCACTCCCTGACTCGATCATGCTCAAAACCGGTACGGAAGCGGTAACCTTTTCCCGAGACGATATCGTTTCGTGGACCACGATCGACACTGCCCCCCGTATCGACCTGTCTTCATACTCGGAAATCGAAAATACGGACTGGTGTTTCGGAACCGTTTTTCCTGCCTGTGATTTTTTCCTTTCGAAGCACACCCGACTCCACACCATCATCGCCTCCCATACCGGCATCCGTGAAGAGCCGCTCAGGAATTCCGTCATCCAGGCCGCTAAGGAACTCAACGAAGAACCGAGAAATGCGATTCTGGCCGTCAAAGACAATACCATGACCATCGAGCAGCCTGAGCGATCCGGTTTCGAAGTCGATACCGAACAGGCGATCGCGGCCGTGCATGCCGCACTCCTCGCTCCCCGAGACGAAAAGACGCTCGTCATCGACGCACCCGGCACACCGGTGGACGCAGACGTCAAAGGATCTGATATCGAGCGACTCGGCATCAAAGATCTCATTGCGGAAGGAACGACGAACTTCGCCGGGTCCCCCAAGAACCGCGTCTTCAATATCAATCGCGCCCTCAAGCAGTTTCAAGGTGTCCTCATCGCGCCCGGTGAGGAATTCTCCTTCGTCAAATCCCTCGGGCCGGTCGACGGAGAGAACGGCTATCTCCCCGAGCTCGTCATCAAGAATAATCGAACGGAACCGGAATTCGGCGGGGGCATCTGCCAGGTCTCGAGCACTGTCTTCCGTACCGCCATCTTCGCCGGACTCAAAATCACCGCGCGCCGCAACCATGCCTATCCGGTAAGTTATTATCGTCCCTACGGTATGGATGCCACCATCTATATCCCGAATCCCGATCTCAAGTTCATCAACAATACCCCGGGGCACATCTTCCTTCAACCTTCCGTTTCAGGAACCAAACTCACCTTCCAGATGTATGGTACGAAAGACGATCGACAAGTCAAGGTCGACGGACCCCATATCCTCGAGAGCAATCCTGATGGCAGCATGCGCACGATATTCACCCAAGAGGTCAACGATGCTGCAGGACAGAATTTCATCCGAGACAGCTTTCGGAGCAATTATAAGTCCCCCTCGCTCTTTCCTCATCCGGGCGATGAAATCCTGAAGGTGAAACCCTCCGACTGGTCCAAGCGACAATGGGAAGAATACCGGCGGACACACGCCCTCTGAGCGACCACCGGCCTCTGGAGATTGACGATTTCCCGTTTTTTTGATACATTTTGAATGCGCTGTGATGTGCATTGTTTTTCTTTGGGTGTATAGCTCAGTTGGTAGAGCAGTGGCCTCTTAAGCCAACGGTCGTAGGTCCGATCCCTACTACACCCACCCTGGCACAATAGACGAGTTCCGCGAGTCCTCGTAGCTCAATGGATAGAGCAGGGGTCTTCTAAGCCCTTGATGCAGGTTCGATTCCTGCCGAGGGCACCCA
>JAUPWI010000090.1 GCA_030916545.1 Patescibacteria group bacterium
CTATCTTACTGGGGCATTTATCAACAATTTCCTGCCATCGACGCTCGGAGGGGACGCCTATCGGGGACTGTGGCTCGCGCAGAGGACCGATGCCAAGGCCGCAGCGCTCTCGACGGTCGTGTTCGATCGGTTCATCGGGCTCTGGACGATCGCTATCCTGGCTGTAGTGTGTTCCCTTCCCTTGTGGTCGAATTTTTTCACCGATATGGCTTTTCGGGTGACGTTTTCCGGTTTGATCGTTTTTCTGTTGGGAGATCTGTTTATCACCTACGCGTATTTCCAGCCCTGGTTTCACCGTTGGCTCGAGTGGTTGCCTTTCCGGGCCAGGCGTCTCATTCGGGAAGTGATCGGATTTACGAGGAAGGGTGTCTGGGCGGCGGGGAGTCTGTATTCCGTACTGTTCGCCTTGGTCGGTGTCGCGCTGTCCAACTGGATGCTGTTTCGTGCCCTGGGAAGTGTCGTCTCGCTCCCGGTATTTCTGAGCGTGATCTTTTTGGTGACTATCGTCTCCTCGATACCGCTTTCGATCAACAATATCGGCGTCAAGGAATGGGCCTACATCACTTTTTTTCCTTTGGTCGGAGTGAGCGTGGAGATCGCGGTGACAGCTGCTCTTTTGTCCCGATTCATCCAGATGCTCATTTCTTCGGGTGCGCTGCCGTGGTACGTGGCGACGCGGCCCGTCGTCGTACCTCGTACAGAAGGGGCGATGCGTTGAAATTTCGGGGAATTTCCTACGGACCGTCGTTTTTGAGCGAGATCCGGTCTCCGCGAATGATCTTGATAATCTGGCCCGGTCGATCATGGATGGAAATAGAGTGATCGGGATCAGGGAAGTCATATGCCCGGTCATAACGAACGAGTCGGAGGGCATCCGTGTTCGGGTGAGGGGCTGCAAGGAGAGGATCGGCGAAACGGTGGACGCGGGCCTGATTGCTCGAGTGTACGACGATATAGTCGTAATGTTCGGTGGTGTGTTTGAACATGAGTTTGGTGTTGGCGAATCCGGTCAGGCACGTACCGACGAAGAAGCGGCAGAGCGGAGTGCGGTCGGTATAGACGGTGAGCGAGGTGGCGTTGGGTAAGGCGTTGAGATAGGCGGCGGCCTCATAGAGACCATCTCCCATATCCTTGTATTCGGTGACGAGACTGCGCGGGAGCAAGAGGCTGCTATAGCTGGAAAAATAAGGAGCGGCGTGGATGGCTGAATACGCAGCTCCGCTTCCGATCAGGATGAGAACGATGAGCGGCACGGCGGCGGTTTTCCATTTTGTGTCGGACAGGAAGGAGGAGAGTAGACAGCGTATGCCGATCGCGGAGATGAAGGCGAAGATGGGAAATATGACAATCTGATAGCGTGTCACTGAGAGTACGGCAGATGCGGTCGCCCCGGCGTAGTAGCAAAGGATGAAAAGAAGACCGCCGAGGAGCGGGAGTCCGTGTCGGGTGCGGTCGCCTGTTCGGATCAGTACTATCATGCCGGCGATTGCACCGAGGAGTAGCAGAGGGCTTATGCCGAATATCAACGGGTAGAAGTTCGCGATATAGAAGGCGAAGGAAGACACTCCCTCGAATTCAAAGGATGATTTCGGCGAGGCGAGCAGTCTGGGGAAATCGATGGGGGGGATATTAAGCCAGACGCTCGCGAGCAGGATGATGACGCAGCACGCAAAGACGATGGCGATACTCCGGAAGAGGGCGGACCGATATCGCGCGACGAGGCGGGAGAGGAACAGGAGGAAGGCGCTTTTCCGGAAGAGCATGTCGGCTATCAGGAACAGGACGAGAAGTCCGATTGGAAGTGCAACCGCGGTATAGGCCTGGCTGAGGAAGGTGGCCGTAAGGAGCCGGTCTGGTCGCAGCCAGATTGCCGGATACAGGATGAGAAGCGTAGAGAGACCGATGATGAAGATGCTGGCGATCTCACGGAGACGGTCCAGGAGTGAGTGGCGAAGATGCGCCGGATTTTCGGCAGCGGTGAAAATGAAGGGGAGGAAGGCGAGGAGGTAGATGATGAAGAAATTCGAGACGTATTTGGTCGCGAGGGCCAGGCCGAAGAAGATACCGCTCCAAATGATGTCGAGACGATGTTTGGTCTTGAGGAACGCGAAGTAGGCGAAGAATGCCAGAGAGAAGAATCCCCAGAGAAGCGCGTCCGGGTTGATGATGCGGGATGCACCGATGAGGACCGGGGAAGTGGCGATCAGGAGTGTCGTGAGCGCTCCGGTATATTCATCGGTGGCACGTGAGGCGAAGCGGAAAATCAGGGCGAGAAGGAGTGTGGCCATGATGAGTATCGGCAGACGAAAGGCCCCATACATCTCCTCGGCCTGTGGGTCATATTGGCGTTCTGAGAGCGGGTCTGGCGTATAACGGGTCAGGGCGACGCCGGAAATCAGGGAGATGGTCAACCCTGGCTTGTCGCTGACACGGGTGTTGGCGAATTCGCCCTGGCGAAGATTTTCAAAGAAACGGGGGATGCGATCGTAGGTCCAGAGAGCTTCATCGACGACCGCTTGTCTGCCGATGTGAATCGCACCGCTCGCGAAGAAGAAGACGAGTGCAGAGAGAACGATGAGCCGGGGTGGGGTGATGTGAAACCGTTTCTGCCTACGCGGAGCGTGGGAAGGATCATTTGCGGCGGGATGGAGGAAGGAAGAAGAATGGGTTTTTGAGAGATATCTGAGCGCTATGAAACAGAAAAGCAGGAACCAGGCGTTGAAGACGATCCGGGAAGACGTGAAACGAACATCCAGAAACATCGTGCCAAGGAGTACGAGCGTCGGGGCGGTGGCAGCGAACATGAAGAGGGCGAGTGCGTGACGCCGGTTTTCTTTGTGCGTATGTCTCCAGGTCAGAATGGCGAGGCTGCAACAGGCGGCGAGCGAGAGCGTCAGGGCGACTTTGTCTCCGAAGGTGTAGCGGATATCCGTCGCAAAAACGATCACGAAGACGAGAGACCAGAAAAGACTGGCGAGTAGTAGCGGTTGCTTCAGCATACCGGTGAAAGCAGCATGTTTCTGGTCGACAAACTTCATAAAATAGGATACGATAGGGTCGACTTGACACGAATGGAAAATCGTTTCTTTGTGCTTTATTATACACATATATGGAATCGAACGACAAGTCTTTGAAAACGTTTTTGCGTTGGCGATGGGGCGTCGCTTTGGTTCTGTGCGGTATCCTTGTGGTCGGAGCGACTCTCCGGCTTTTCCAGATCGGTGACTGGTTGCATTTTGAGCTTGATCAGGCACGGGATGCCCGGGTGATCGATGCAGCTCTCGAGGGGAGTCCACTTGATCTGCCGCTTCTTGGGCCCAAGGCCGGGGGAACCTTCCTGCGGCTCGGGCCCGGGTTTTACTGGCTCGAATATATCGGTGCCCTCATTTTCGGTGACACGGTACGAGGAAGCGTGTTGATGGTGGCCTTTTTCTCTCTCGCTGCTCTTCCGCTTTTTTATCTGGTCGCCCGACGTTTTTTCATGACGTCGTCCGCCTTGTTGTTGACGTCGCTCTTTTCGACTTCGGCTTTTCTGGTCATGTATGGCCGTTTCGCATGGAATCCGAATCTGATCCCTTTCTTCGGTTTGCTCGTTGCCTACTCGCTTTTACGGGTGGTCGATCGACACGAGAGACATCCCGGACGCTGGCTTCTGTCAACGGCTTTCGCGCTCGGACTCGCGACACAGATGCACTTTTTGGCGTTTCTCGGCTTTCCGGCTCTCGCGGGGGTATTTTTGCTTTGGAGGCGTCCGCGTATCGGGTTTCGATTTTGGCTCGGTGCTCTGGCGATCATCGCCGTGCTCTATCTGCCGATGGTGTTGAATGAGATCGAGACGGGCGGGATGAATACAAAAGAGTTCATCGGAGCCATTTTCGAGAAATCCACAAAAGAGAGTCATCCTCTCATCGAAAAGATCGTCAGGAATAGCAGCGAGTTTTCGCTCCATGGTCTAGTACTCCTGACTGGTTTCGAGGGTGGTACGTTTCCAGCGATCGTCATCAAGGACGGGCAGATCGGGTCGATTTGTGACAGCAAATGCGATGAGGGGAAATGGTACGGAGTGGCTGCCTTCGTGGTGCTCGCGCTGGCGATTGTTTCCCTGATTTTCCTGTGGTGGCGGGAGACGGATCGGCGGAAAGAAGACGTACTGCTTCTCTGCGGACTCTGGTTTCTTGTCACGTTCATTCTGTTCACGCCGCTGGCGTACGGCATCGCCCCCCGATTTTTTCTGTTGAATGCCCCTGTATTCTTTCTTTTGGTCGGGTTTCTTGCGCGGGCGATCGGGAGGGTGGTACCGAGACGGTATCGTCCGGCAATCGGGGTAGCGGGCGGTGTCGTCCTGCTCATTCTGGTCGCTTTCAACCTCTTCTTCCTTTCGGTCCGTTTCGAGCAGCTTCGGGCGGCTTCCTTTGAATCGGTCAAAAATGCTCCCGATCGTATTTTGAAGGAACGTGTCCGGGTGACATTCGAACAGCAGAATCGTATCGTGGATTTTCTTGCGGAGCGTTCGGCCAAGAATGGCTATCCGGTATACATGTTCAGTGAGCCGCAGTATCGTCGGGCCCTGAAATATCTCCTGGAGCGGCGCGGTATCGAAAATGCCGTCCTGGGTTTCGATGGCGTATACCGACAGGGCGTATATTTCGTCATTCTTCGGACCAATTCGGATCACGAGGATGGTTTGCGGAAATACCGGACCCACTACATTCTCCATGAGACGATTCCTTTCGGAACGTTGACGGCTTTCGAGCTGATTCCGAAACCCGAGTCGATTCTCGGCGAACGTCAGGATTTTTCCCCGGTGAAACAGAGTGATTCTAAAGCACCCCCGCGGTATACCTTGCGGCAGTTTATCGAGAGAAATCAGGCGTCGTTGACCGGAGATGAGGACGATCCGGATGAGGATATCGTGGAGTGAACGGAGTTCCGATACACGGAGTGCGCAGTCGGGAGGGGTTGGAAAATATATCAAGGTGTGAGACAGTAGAGAAATCCATATAATTTCTTATCAGTATGAATGAACGACCGTATTTGTCGGTAGTAGTGCCTCTTTACAACGAAGAAGGGAACGTCGAGATCCTCCATGGGAAAATTCACGCGGCCCTAGAGAAGATCGGAAGACCATTCGAGATCATCTTCATCGATGATGGATCGAAGGACAAGACGCGCAGCGAAGCCGAGCGGTGCCAGCCGGTGACCCTGATCGTATTCCGGAAGAATTTCGGACAGACGGCCGCCTTTGACGCCGGCATCAAGGAGGCGAAGGGCGAAATCATCATCACGCTCGATGGGGATCTTCAGAATGATCCTGCCGATATCCCGCTCCTGCTTGCCAAGATCGACGAGGGTTTCGATGTGGTCTCGGGATGGCGGCATAAGCGCCACGATCCCTGGAGCAAGAAGATCCCGTCCCGCATCGCCAATCTGCTACGCAAGTTTCTGATCCAGGACGATATCCATGACTCCGGATGCAGTCTGAAAGCCTATCGGAAGGAGTGCTTTAAGGATATCGACCTGTTCGGCGAGATGCACCGTTTCATTCCGGCGCTGCTTCAGCTCGAAGGTTACCGGGTGGCCGAGGTCAAAGTGAGTCATCATCCCCGCATCCACGGAGTGACCAAGTACAACTGGAAGCGAGGGATGAAGGGGTTTGTGGACATGCTCTCCATCTGGTTCTGGAGGAAGTATTCCCATCGTCCGCTGCATCTTTTTGGCGGTATCGGTGTCATTCTCTCCGGATCCGGAGGAGGTATCTTGTTTTGGATGCTGATTGAAAAGGTGGTTTTCGGGGCATCGCTTGCCGAGCGTATCTGGCCGCTTATCGGCATATTTTTTGTCTTGATCGGCGTACAATTGTTCATTTCCGGACTGTTGGCCGATATCACGGTGCGGAATTATTATCAGGCGCGCAATCGTATGAATTATACCGTCAAGGAAGTGATAAATCGCTAAATCGGAAGAGACGTATGAAACTGAGCTTCTTGGGTACCGGATATGTCGGACTGGTGTCGGGCGCCGGTATGGCGGAAATCGGGCACACGGTGATCTGTGCCGATATCGATAAGACCAAAATCAATCTCCTCAAAAAGGGAGTCATTCCGATTTACGAGATCGGTCTTGAGGAGGTGGTCGAGCGCAATGTGCGGGAGGGTCGTCTGCGTTTCACAACCGATTTGAAGGAGGCTATCCAAGAATCTGAAGTCGTCTTCATGGGGGTCGGGACCCCGGAGGACAAGCTGACCGGGCAAGCCGATCTGACCTATGTTTTTGAGGCTGCCGAAACGTTCGGGAAGCACCTGAACGGGCCGAAGATCTTCGTCAATAAGTCGACAGTGCCGGTCGGAACGGCTGAGAAGGTCGAGGAAGTCATACGCCGGGCTTCCAAAGGGAAGCATTCCTTCGAGGTCGTATCCAATCCGGAATTTCTGCGTGAGGGAGCGGCCGTCAAGGATTTTCTCAATCCGGATCGGATCATCGTCGGGACCAAGTCGGCTTCGGCGAAACGGATCATGGAACGGGTATATCGACCGCTCGTGCGTGCCGGTCGCCCGATTGTCTTCACCGATATCCGGAGCGCCGAGATCATCAAATACGCGGGCAACTCTTTTTTGGCGATGAAGATCACGTTCATAAATGAGATCGCGAATTTTTGCGATGTGGCTGGTGGCAACGTCAAAGAAGTCGCGCGCGGTATCGGTTGCGATACTCGTATCGGCAGTCGTTTCCTCTATGCCGGAATCGGATATGGAGGGTCCTGTTTTCCGAAGGACGTGAAGGCGTTCATCGAGACGGGGCATGAATATAATTCTCATTTCCATATCATCGAGACTGTGAACGAGGTCAATCAGGTCCAACGTATCAAGCCTTTCGTTAAGCTCCGGGAGATTTTCGGTGAGACTCTCAAGGACAAGACGGTCGCGGTGTGGGGCATCGCCTTCAAACCGCGCACGGACGATATCCGGGAGGCCCCAGGCATGGAAAATATCAAATTACTGTTGGAATCGGGCGCGACCGTCCGGGCTTTCGATCCGGTCGCGGTCCCGAATGCGAAGCGGCAGTTCAAGCACAAGCGACTGACGTACACGGCGAAGTCTTCGGAAGCGGTTCGTGGCGCCGATGCGCTTATCATCGCGACGGAATGGGACGAGTTCCGGGTTGTCGATTACAAGGAACTGAAGCGGCAGATGCGCGGTCGTATCATCTATGACGGACGGAATGTCTTGGAACGAGCGGAAGCAGAAGCGGAAGAATTCCAATATTATGGGGTAGGAGTATGACGGGACTATGAAACTTCTGTTCCTGAATTACGAGTATCCTCCTATCGGGGGCGGAGCGAGTACTGCGACAGAAGCCATACTCAAGGCCTGGAGAGAAGATCCGGAGGTCGAGGTGCATCTCATCACGTCGGGAGTGGGACATCGATACGAGAAAGTGAGTTTGGGCTGGTCGGTGTTCGTTCATCGTATGCCGATTGGCAAAGATATCGCGAAGCTTCATTCCCAGTCGATACGAGACATATTGGTCTATACTTGGCGAGTCTGGCGTTTCTCCCGGACTTTCATACGTGAGGAGACGCGGAAGCAGCCTTTCGACGCGACACTTGCGTTTTTCACCGTCCCTTGTGGGTTTCTGGCCTATCTGATCGAGCGACGTTTCGGTATCCCGTTCGTCGTGTCGTTGCGCGGGGCCGATGTACCCGGATTCAGCGAGAAGTATGATATGTTCTATCTTTTTGCCAAACCATTGGTTCGCTTTCTCTGGCGACGGGCTCGGGTAGTAATCCCGAATAGCGCTGGTATTCGCGCGCTGGCGGAACAAACGAGTCCCGGACAGCCGATGAGGATCATCGAGAATGGGGTCGATACGGTGACATTCGCTCCTGATAACGGAGAAAAACCGGCTTCGCCTGTCATCTACCTTTCGACATCACGACTGACTCCGCGCAAAGGGATTCATTTCCTGATCGAGGCATTTGCGGTCGCTCTGAAGGGATCATCGGTTCCACTGGAGCTCTGGCTTATCGGAGAAGGGGAACAGAAATCGGCGCTTCAGACGAGAGTGATCGAACTTGGCATCGCTTCGCAGGTCAGATTTCTTGGACGAATCGAGCATGATCGATTGGTCAGCTATTATCATCAGGCACATATTTTCGTGCTCCCGTCGAAAAATGAGGGGATGAGCAATTCGGCACTGGAGGCGCTCGCCTCTGGATTGCCGCTCGTGGTGTCAGGAACGGGTGGTATGCAGGAGCTCGTGACGGAAGGAGAGAACGGTTGTTTTATCGATCCGGAAGATATGGTCGCTTTCGCTCGTGTGCTTTCCGATCTTGCCGCGTCGCCGGAACGCATCCAGGCCTTCGGTATCGAAAGCCGGCGTCGCGCCGAGGTCCGCGGATGGGAACAGGTGGCTGCTCAATTCAAGAGTGTCCTTGGATCGGTCATCCGGCCTTCGTAAAAAAAAGAATGGGAATAAAAAAAGGCCGGTAGCGTACGTTGTTACGCGTCTTGCCGGCTTTTTCGAATGCTATCTCAAATGGATAGCTTTATTATTTTTGTTTGGGGAGCGTCTCCTCTCCTCCGTGGTGTTACCGAGGGCGTTGCTGCGGTGCGATCAGGAACTGCAGTGTGCCCGCAAGAGGTCGGCCAGCTCGGGATTGGCACCGGCCTCGATTGCCTCTTGCGCCGCGGCATCGGCCAAAGCATCCTCGTCACTGATTTGCTTGAGCAGCGCATTGACGGCATTGATATTGCCAGCCAGGACGAATCCACCCTGCACATTCCCTATTGCTGCTTTCATGACGTTCTCCACAAAGTGAAAGGTATGGGAGCATCTCCTAGGAACCCTTCGATTTTCAAACCCCGCTTGGTGGGCGAGGGGACCTTTCCGCATTTTTGAGGTGCGGATTTTCGCCGTTTTCTTCTCGATCAATTCCTCGGGACGATGACGGTTATGTGAGAGTATGCACTTTCTGTCGTATTTTGTCAATCCCGCATGAGGACTGCCAATTATTGGCGTATAAAAAGGAAAACCGATCAGCGTAAGATTCTACGCTGATCGGTTAATCTTGAAGAAAGCCATGCCATTTTTCAGATGCTGATGAGCGATGATCGCAGCCGGCTCATGTCTCCGCCGAGTTCTTTAACCATCGTGACAAGACTTCGAGTCTTGTTTTCCGCGATTCTAGCCAGACGATCCTGAGCACTTGGTTCTGGTGGAGTCTGATATCGTATTGGTCTGAGGATGGCGGTTCTTATTCCGGGACTTGTCTCAAGCATCCGCAGAATGGTCAGTCCTTCTTCGTTGCTCGGAATACACTTTGAGTCACCAAGCAACTTCTTGGTTCGTTGTCGGAGAGTAAAATCGAACAGCGAGAGGAATCCGCCGGCTTCCATGAGCGGAATTCGGCGCCAAAATGCGCAGCGGCCCGGGACGATCCCTAATGCTGTCGTTTCTTCGAGACCAGAGAATTGAAAGCCAACGACGCTCGCACTCTCCTTCGCCGCTCTTGATATCTCGGATAATACATCCTGGTGTTCTAGGACGCCATTGATGCATTCGGGCGAGACAACCCACACCCAATCGGTGGAGAGCGCTGCCACTCCATAATTGAGCAGACTTCCGGGGTGACACCTTGTGCTCGCCGTGACCGCGACTTTTCCGGCCCAGAGTTTTCCGTGTAGAGCCTTTACAAGAGCTTGTCTGGTGAAGCCGCAATCGCAGTAGTCGGCAAAGGCGGGGTTCATCGGAATTAACACTTGAACCTTATGCGCCATTTCGAGCGTGAAGATCTGTTCGAGAAGGTGCACAGTCATTGAAACTCTTTGTTTCACGTCCTTTTCCGCATGTGCGAAGACTCGGGTGATGACCCCGATGCTCTTGCCCGGCAAAAGGTCCTGATGCGTAGTTTTCATGGGATGCTCCTCTAAGAATATTGTTTTTTAAAAGCCCGAGAAAATGCTTAGTATTCCCGAGTGGACGGAATGTGGTATTGCACTCTATGCAACCGTCTATTTTAGCATGATATATAAAAAAAGTCAATACTGCGATAGTATAAATATACTAGATTTTAGCTTAAATAAAGTAAAAAGGCTAGGATGGGTTGAGACCCATACCTAGCCGTGTGTTGAGATATGCTGCCCATTTGAGCAGCTTGTTTGGTTAGCCGATCTTGACGGCGCTCAGAACGTCACGCCAGACCTCGATTGGATGTTTGTCCGGGAAGAGCGTTTGCGCGTAGGCGTCCATGACGAGCGCCTGCCGGGCAATCTTCTCGGCGTTCCGTTCGTATTCCTGGCTCCCGGGGAGCTTGGCCGAAGTGTCCCACTCCACCGGATGCCGTGTGCCCACGAAACCCCATGGGATGGGTGTGCCATTGGGAAGGCAGGCACGCAGGTAGAGGTGGTAGTCTTCCATCCCGGCCAGTGGAACCGCGCCGAACTCCTTGGTTTCAATCGTGGTTACACCGTCGCCATTGCAGCAGCGGTCGAAACCGTTCACTGAAGCGAGCAGGGAGTCCTCCCAGAGCGCGATGGTATTCTGGACGAAAAGCCACTGCCGCCGTTCGCTCCAACCGTTTCGGGCAAAGCCAGTCAGCTTGAGGCCGAAGCGGTGTTCATGTTCGATCATCTCAGACAGCTGATGTCCAGTGAGCCGGATTTCTGCCGCCGACCACAGGAGGTGGTGGGTAGCGCCGAGCGAACGAGCGAGGGAGATACCTTCGTTCAGAGCTGTGGCTGAACCGAAGTTCTGTCCCCAGTCGTCGCAGCGAACAAGATGGATGAGACCATGCTCCAATTCCGAAGAGAAGGCGCGCTGTACCGCCGCCATGGTGGGCGTGATGCCGTCAACGACTTCCTCCTTTGCTGAAGAACTCTGGTCGCCGCAGGAGACAATGATGACGCCGGTGAGTTCGGGCGGACGGGTCTCGAGGAAGTGGTGCACAGAGGCAGCCAATC
>JAUPWI010000091.1 GCA_030916545.1 Patescibacteria group bacterium
AGAAAGGATCTGAAGCGGATGAGGCAGACGAATCACCGTTGGAACAAATACGGAAAACGCACGCCCAGGCGTATCGGCCCTGGACCGAGAAGGAAGAGGCGCAGCTGAGAAGATTGTTCAATCGGGGCATGCCCGTCAGGGAGATCGCCACCGTACTGGGGCGTCAGGTTGGCGGGGTTCGTTCGCGAATGAAGAGACTCGAACTGAAAGAGATATGATATACCCGACGCCATGGAATAGCGCGTGTCATTTCTTCGGAAGCACGGAGTCGTTCTTCTTCGATCGGCGCGGCGACTTTGGAAGGAAGACGGGACATGGTATCTTAACAGGGAGCAAGTATCGCTCCTGAATCATCGCATCGTATGGGTATCCTCTTTTTCTTTTTTCTGGGCTCGATCGTGGGGAGCTTTCTGAATGTGGTGGCGTTGCGACTGGAAGCGGGAACGGATTTCGTGCGTGGGCGTTCGGCTTGTCCCGAGTGCCATGCCTTGATCGCCTGGTATGACAATATTCCGCTCTTCTCCTTCCTTATCTTAAGGGGGAAGTGTCGATCATGTCGGGTGGCCATCCCGTGGCGTTATCCTTTGGTCGAGTTCGGTACAGGTATCGTGTACGCCGGTACCGTTTCGCTTTTTTTCAATCCGATAGAGACGAGCGCTTGGATCGAGACGGTCTGGTTGCTCGGATTGTTCTCGTTCCTCATTGTCATCGCTCTGTACGATGCGAGAACGCTGGAGATACCGGTGGCGTTGCTTTATATAGGGGCTCTTTGGGCGCTTGGCGCGCTTCTTATGCTGGACTGGAATCTTTCAACGGACATGATGTGGTCCATGGACGGACGGACCGTTTCGGGACTACTCGGCGCTGCAGGGGCGTGGATTTTTTTCGCAGCACTCTCTTTTTTCTCCCGAGAGACCTGGATGGGTTGGGGAGATTCATGGCTGGCGGCCATTATCGGGCTCTCAGTGGGTATTCAGGGAGTGTTTTTCGCTCTGACCCTCGCGTTCGGTATCGGCGCGCTTTTTTCTTGCGTTCTTCTGCTGCGGAAAAAAGTAGTCATGACCACGCAGGTTCCTTTCGGACCTTTTCTCGTAATCGGTCTTATAGCATATTTTTTTCTCTCCCAGCTCGATATCATTCAATATGGCAGGAGCGCATGGATCGTGAATCTTTTTTCCTAGCGTGTCCTTGGGAACCGTCAGGATTCATTTTTCGCGGAAGGTGTTTTTTTGTCGGATGTGGGGATATGTTGTATGCTATGCTTATCGGAAGCGGGTATGTCAAATCTTTACGCGCGAAAAAGCGGATATGATGCGAAAACAAAAAGGATTCACTTTAATTGAGGTCCTGGCGGTCATAGGGATCATCGGAATCGCTTCGGCGATAACGCTCGCATCCCTCGGTACTGGGCGCGTCGGGAAACAGGTGGAGGGTGACGCTCGTCGTCTGGTTGGTACGTTGCGTGAGGCGCAGAACAATGCTTTGACAGGTGAAAGGATGGAAGTAAATCGGGTTTCGTGCGCTTTCTTGTTTCCGCCATCCGCGGCTGCCGCAACTACGATCGCACCAACGTATCGATATCGGAACGGGGCGACTTGCTCCGCTGTTCTCTCGGCCGCTCTGCCCGTATTCCGCTTGACTCCGGGAGTGCGTATCTCGGTCGCGAATATAGGTGTCAGCTTCGTGGTTCCGTGGGGTCAGGTGTGGGACGGATCGATGACGGCTCCACTTGCCAATACGGTCCAGTACACGCTCGTCAAATCGGGAGTGACCTGGTCGGTCTGCGTATACCCTGAGGGACGGATCGAGGAGGCGGCAGGGGCAGCTTGTCCGTAAAAGTTATTAATTCTATGGGAATATCGGAAAGAGCAACAGGGAAAGGGAACAGAGAGGCGGACGGTTTCTCTATGGTGGAGGTAATCATTTCCGCCGCGATTGTCGCTATCGGTTTGACGGCCGTATTGCAGCTCTTATCCTCATCACTCAATACTTCGTTTCGTGATACCGATGCCATAGTGGCGGCAGAACTGGCCCAGGAGGGGTTGGAATACGCATACAATGTTCGTGATAACAATTTCGCCAATGGGAGGCCCGCTTTTCCGACGGCGGGAGCGTTTCAGTTTCCAGGGACTGCTGGTCGGGACTTCTGCGGGCCGGATTTCGCGACCCCGACATTCGTTCTTTCTGGAGGAGGTCAGAATTGTTTTCCGAACGCGAAACAGTCGGAGCACCGCTATTCGCTCACTGAGATAGGGGATTTTTACGGTTTTCAGAATGCGGTCACGCAGTTTGCCCGTGTCGTGGCTATCGAGCTGGACAATGGTGCGAATCCGACTCAGGCCACGGTGACCAGCATTGTCTGGTGGGGAGGGAGCAATGTGTTGCCAGCCGGCGTGTTTCCGGGAGTCAATGCCGACAGCATTGACGTTTCTCAGTGCACCCGTGCGCATCAGTGTGTCTACACGCAAGCCATCCTCACGGGGTGGAAACCTTAAGCGAATTATCATGCCTATGTATCATCACGGAAGACGGGCTGCTTGGTTTCGGAAGGAATCTCTCCGAGGACTTTCTTTGGTGGAGGTCGTGGTCGCGATGGGCGTGTTTTCGCTCCTCATGGCTATCGTTTCCGTGGTCTTCAGCGGAGGGTTCGCGACGTATCGGAATACGGCGAATTCCCAGAAATATCTCGAAAATGCCCAGTTCGTCATGAACGATTTAATTAAACAGCTACGCACCAGCTCCGTTATTGCTCCGGTGGGAAATCCGGCAGCAAACACGAATCCGATGAGTATACGCTTCTTCGACCATTCTCAGTCGAAATGCGTCGTATACCGGCAGAATCCAGGACAGGATTTTATCGAGAAGGCGATTGGAAGTGCTGGTACAGCAGCACTGTGTGACACGGCACCGGGGTTTGGTGCCTGGCAGCGTGTGACTACGGGTGAGGTGACGATGGATCTGGTCATTCGGGATTCGGTACTGAGCTCCCGGGCGGGTATGGTGTTCGTCTCTTTTTGGGTCGGAGGCGGAGCAGCATCCGCTGTCGATCCTATTTTGCTCCAGTCGGGGGTTTCTCTGCGTGACTACAAGAAATCGCTGGGATTGTAAGCGTGTTTTTTCGGGTGCGTACCTGAGGAATCCTTGTTGATGGGATGAGGAAAAATGCGACCGTTGCTTCCGGATCCCTTTACGAAAAAAGGGAAACATGGTATATTTCCCCTCGTGTCTTCGGAGGGTTTGGATAAGGGGGCACGGTGTTTTCTATGAGTCCGCATTTCGGTTTTCGGGGGAGATTGAAGCAGAAATCAAGGAGAATCACACGGAATCTTTTGAGAAGCACCCACGCGCTTGTCCCGCTTTTTGTGGTAGTGGGTGGCAGTTTCATACCTGCTGATGATAGGGGGGATATTTTCTCGGAGCTGTCCGGTTTCCCGGCGATCACGATCTCGGAAGAGACCGGAGGCTTCGTGGATGGAAATCGCTCCTTATCCGGAGAGGCCGATCCGGAGCAAGATGTCAATTTCGTCCGATGTCGTTGGCAGATGGACCGGATATTGATGACTTCACTTGGAAAGGGCGCCGCAAGCGCTTCGGTGGACGGATGTTCTCAGGTTCAGGCAGGCGGTGAGGATACCACTGTGTCACAGGCTGAGAATCGGGGGATACAGGAAAAGGTGATTTCGCTGACTTCGGATGGGTACCCGCTTTCGGTCATGGCCGGAAGCATTGCTACATACGATCCTCGTATTGCCGGCTTGATTGTCGGTATCGCGAAAAAGGAGAGCGATTGGGGGAAGCGTACCCCGAAACTTCACGGCGAAGAGTGTTTTAATTATTGGGGGTATCGCGGCTACGGGAGTCGCGGGATGACGGAAGACGGATACGGCTGTTTCGCGGAACCGGCCGATGCTGTGCATACCATCGGAAATCGGCTGATCGAACTTTCTTCGACACGCGGGACGACTGATCCGGAGCGAATGGTCGTGTGGAAATGCGGTTCAAGTTGCGCGACCCATAGTCCTGAGAGTGTCCGCAAGTGGATCAGCGATGTGGAGCTGTATTATCGGCAATTCGCAGGGGCCTTTTGAAGATACGGGGTCAGATCTTCTGTTTTTCTGGGGGGCACAATCAGCTTCTGTCTTCGAGACAACACAAGAACTCCGTTCCGGTTTCCTTGATACCGGTCCATAGATCGAACGCGGCGCGCATGGGGACGAGACATTTTGATTCGGTCACGGTATACTGCGTAGTATATGACCTGGATACTCGTTTCGATCATTTCCTATTTTTTCGGGGCCGTGGCGGCGCTTTTGGACAAGGTCCTTCTTTCAGGACGGATCGGCCATCCATCCGTGTACGCGTTTTTCGTTTCGTTGTTCAGCCTGTTCGCTCTCTTGTTCATACCGTTTGGATTCCAGTGGTACGGGTCTGTTCCGACGCTGGTTTTCCTGGTTTCGGGAATGCTTTTCTTGTACGGACTTTTGGCGCTCTATGCCGCCGTACAGAAGAGCGAAATATCTCGCGTCGCTCCTCTGGTCGGGACAATCATGGCATTGACCGCCTTGTTCGTCTACTTTTTTCCGATCGGCGGGGACATGGGTCGGATTATGACGATCACCTGGGTGCAATTCTTGGCATTCGCTCTTCTGGTCGGTGGAGGTATACTGATCACGATAGATTTCCCGTTGAGGACGGAAGAGCAGATCTCTCCTTTGGCGGTAGTCGCCGGTATCTCTATGGCGGTGTCACTCCTCCTCTTGAAATACGGGTATCATCAATATGATGCGAATTTCGAAAGCGGTTTCGTCTGGTCGCGGATCGGGATGTTTCTTGGAGGGGTCAGTCTGTTCCTCATTCCTCGTTTCCGAAGACAGATCCTGTCAGGTTTGCGAAGTCACGGCGTCGCGAGCAGTCGGAATACGAAAACAGGCATACTTTTCCTTGCCAACAAGGTAAGTGGTGGCACGGCCGCCTTTCTGATGAATTACGCTACCTATCTTGGCCCAGTCACCTTCATTCAGGCTCTTTCGGGGATACAATTCGTTTTTCTGCTTATGCTCGCTTGGGTGACGTCGACCCAGTATCCGCATATTTTCGAGGAACGGTTCGGCGTGGTACAGTGGGTACAGAAAGGCGTGGCTGTCGGCCTGATTATTTGCGGCATGTGGCTCTCGGTCATGAGCGGTGCACGTCTCCTTATCTATTAAACGAATCTTCCCATGATGCAGGCCGGCTCTTATTATGTCCTGAAGATAGTTTTTTGGGTGGTGTGGTGGATCGCATTTCTTGTCACCGTGTTGTTCGGATTGTTCAATATACCCGGGCTACACCCGCGCGAGGATGTTGCGCTCGGGATTACTTTTTCTGCGCGTTACGCGAGCGATCTCGGTTTGGACTGGAAGGAGACTTATCTCGCGCTGCTCGACGAAATCGGCGTACGGAAGGTCCGCATCCCCGTCTATTGGGATCTGTCCGAACCGCGTGAGGGGGAGTATGACTTTGCCGATCTTGACTGGCAGATTGAGGAGACGTCTTTGCGCGGAGGTGAAATTATTCTTTCCATCGGGCAGAGAGTTCCTCGTTGGCCGGAATGCCATATTCCGGGTTGGGTCGGCGATGATGCTGATCGACGTGAAGTCGCATTGAGCGCATTTCTTCGAACGGTCGTCCATCGATACCGGGATACGGAGTCGGTCAAGGTGTGGCAGGTGGAGAATGAGCCGTTCCTGGTATTCTTCGGGCAGTGTCCGCCGTTCCGACGAGAAATGTTGGATCGCGAAATCGCGTTGGTCAAGTCGCTGGACGGATCACGACCGATACTGACCACGGATAGCGGGGAGCTTTCGCTGTGGTACCAGGCGGCCCATCGAGGGGATCGCTTCGGGACGACGATGTATCGGCATATCTATAAGCATGGATATGGGTATTTCACGTATCCGCTCGGCCCGAGCTTTTTCATCGCGAAAGAATGGCTCGTGCGTTTTCTCACCGATCAGGAACATTTTTCGGTGATCGAATTGCAGGCGGAGCCATGGGCGAGCGGCTGGGTGGCCCATGTTCCGATCGAAGAGCAATTCAGGACGATGGATGAACGGAAATTACGGGAGAATGTCCAGTATGCCCGACAGGTCGGGTTTCCGGAAATCTATCTCTGGGGAGCGGAGTGGTGGTATTGGATGAAGGAGAAGAAAGAATATCCGGCAGTTTGGGAGACTGCGAAAGAACTGTTCCATGAGTACGACCAAAAGTGACATCCGGGATATCGTACTGATCATCCACAATGTGCGGAGCGCGGCGAATGTCGGATCGATGTTCCGCACGGCCGATGGTGCCGGAGTCCGGGAGATTTGGCTGACGGGGTACACCCCTTGTCCGGCGGATCCGGATCGGAAGTATCTGACGAAGGCAGAAAAGTCTTTTGCGAAAACGGCTCTTGGCGCCGAGTACTTTGTTGTGTGGAAGAAGGAGGCGAATCTCGGGAACGTGATCACGTGCCTGCGCGCATCCGGTTATCTTGTTGTCGGTCTCGAACAGGACGACCGGTCAGTCCCGCTAGGGATGATACGCGGAAGCCGGTCGGTTGCCCTGATCGTTGGAAATGAGGTAAGGGGTCTGGATCGGCGCATTCTCGCGCGGTGTGACGTGATCGGGGAATTACCGATGCGAGGAAGGAAAAACTCACTCAATGTTTCGGTGGCGTGTGGCATTGCGCTTTATGTCTTCCGAGGTATAATAAAATGAAGTGAAAATAATAAAAATGTATGCTGAGAGATATTAGGAAGGCTCGAATAATATCGAGTTTTGTGGTGGTGAGCGTGCTTTCCGTGTCGGTACTTTTTTCGGACGCGAGAGCGTCCGTACAGGAATCGACGACATCGTCAAGAGAAGGCAGTATAGGTCAAGACAGCTATCCGTATACCGGAGATACCGGGAGCTCGACATGGGGCATGCCTTCAAGTGGTGCGGGGATGTATCCGGGAGAGAGGAATACGTGGGTTCCTGGTCAGGTTCCGAATACCGGAGGGTCACCGACTCCCGTTCTCGGGGTAAGTGAGAAAACGACAGACAGTGTGCCTCCGACCGCTCCTACGAATCTTCTGGCCGGACAAACGGATGGGCAGGCCGCGGTGTTGCTCTGGTGGGGTGCATCGAGAGATGCTTTCGGAGTGCAGAAATACCTGGTGTATCGGAATGGTGTCAAGCTGGCTGAATCGACAACGACAAGGTATCTGGATTATTCTGTCGTTATCGGCGGTCAATATATCTATTATATAGTCGCACAAGATGCGGCTGGCAATATGTCCGAGCGAAGCAAATCGTCAGCGCTTTCGTTTCCTGTTAATCCGACTCAAACGGTTCTCGATCTTCCATCCGGAGCGACAAACGAAATGACAGCCGGAATTTCCGGGAGGGCGAATGAGACCACTGGTACAGCGTCGGGTGCGACTTCGATTCCAGAAAGGAACTCCGAACAGACAGCCCAGGGAATCGGAGTCCCAATTGAGAATGGCGGAGTAGGCTATCCGGGTGGAGCTGGGCAGGGCGTGATGACGAGTGATTGGAGTGTGGCGAATAGGACGCCTATACTCGTCTCTTCCGGATCTTCAAGCGTTTCGGCGATGCTGTTGGGGTCGGTCGTGGTCAAGAATGGAACGCCTGGCTCGTGGATTCAGCCGGTCAGTAAGCTAGAACAGACGGTTTCCTTATCGCACTCGGATACGATGACTCCGGTTCCCCCGACATATATCGAAAGTGCGACGGACCAGGATAACGATGGTATTTCAGACGGGGAAGAGGCTCGTCGCGGAACCGATCCGAATCAGGGAGATACGGACCGGGATGGTTTTTCCGATGGCGATGAAGTGAAGAGTGGTTACAATCCGCTGAAATATTCAGTCGATAACACGGGAGACAGGGTTGTGTTTCAGTCACCGAAAGAGACCGAAAAAAGACAGGAGAACACCTTCCGGGACCAGGGATCATCATCTGCTGATTCGAGGATGCAGGCTGGAGCATATCGGGTGGAAACGGTCGAGCAGGTGAGTTATGGGATTGGAGGGCGGATGGTCCAGTTGTCCGGAAGGGCCGTTCCGAATTCGTTCGTGACCCTGTATCTCTATAGCGACCCCGTGATCGCTGTCGTGGAGACGGATGCATCAGGGAACTGGACGTATGGTTTTGATGTGCCTCTTGATGATGGCGATCATGAAGCTTATGTCGCCGCCACGGACAACGAGGGAAACATCCTAGCACAGAGCGAGCCGTTCGCATTTGTGAAGGCGGCCGGCGCGGTGACCGTTGCTTCGGAAAATATTCCAGCCAGACAAAGAATTCAATCATTCATAGAGGAACCATCCTCAATCGGTAATTTTATCATTGCCGGAATCATCCTAATGACCTTTCTGTCTCTTGGTGGTATCATGGTCCGACATCTGATGAAAAAGAACGCGCGAGCACAGGGACAGAACCAGGAGAAAGCGCGTTAGAAAGACCTGCTGAGGGGTGTCTGAGCGGAAAGTAAAGAAGGATTATTTCGATAGCGAAGATTCGGTATGCAAGGAAAAGTGTCCAAATTGGCCGTTTTTGACATCGATGGAACCATCTTTCGCAAAAACCTGCACTTCGAACTCATCAATGAGCTTGCTTGGATGAAGATTTTTCCCCTGGACGCTCGCAGACAGCTCATCGAGATCTATACGAATTGGGTGGAGCATGAGGGCACATATGAGCAGTATCGACGTGCCCTGGTGGATCTCTATTCTGAGCATATCGCCGGTTGTCGAAAGAGCGATGTCTTGCGGGCGAGTAAGATCGTTGTCCCGTTCCATGCGAAACGGACGTATGTTTTCGCCGAGAATCTCATCAGGAGACTGCGTTCCGAAGGATATCACCTGATCGCTGTTTCCGGTTCTCCGAGTGAGGTGGTCGAGGAATACAACGCGCATTATCTCAAATTCGACGCCGCATTCGGGAGTATCTATGAGCTGAATGATCAGGGGATCTATACCGGTGTTGCCGCATTCGAACCCTCGAGGAACAAGGGAGAAGTGGTGAAGCAGTATGTGTATGAGCACGGACTTTCTCTTGAAGATTCCTATGGCATCGGCGATACCGAATCGGATGGCAGCTTCCTGCGTCTCATGCGACATCCTATCGCTTTCAATCCGAACCAGAATCTGAAGGAACAGGCGGAGAAAGAGCACTGGCGAATCGTCGTCGAAAAGAAAGATGTCATCTACGAAATATCGGAAGGTTTGGCGGTCTCTCTGAAAATATAATGCTTGGCATATGAATCTGAATGCCGATCTCGATAAATTCTTGAAACGGACACTGTGGATCTGGCTGCCTTTCTATGCTTTCGCACTGCTCCTGAAGGAGGCTCGCGAGAGACTGGGGCGTTAGAAATACCGGTATGAGAACGTACTCGGACAAGCTGGTGATTTTTTCGCGTGGAAGCGCGCTGGTTGCTTGGATGGCGGCCATTTTCTTTTTCTCGTCCCTGCCGGGTTCGGGTGTCGCGTACGATCCCCCGCTGTGGTACATGTTTGAGCGGAAGGGAGCGCACGTTTTCGAATTCGCCATCCTGATGATTCTCGCGTTCCGTTTCTTCCGCAGTCTGTTCGGATCGCATGAATCATGGAGGCGTGTTGCGGTGCTTGCTCTGGCGTTCGCTTTCATGTATGGTGCGCTCGATGAAGTGCATCAGGCATTCGTGTTCGGCCGAGGGAGCCGTCTCTCTGATGTCGGTTTTGATGTCCTCGGTGCGGTCCTGGCATTCGTCATGATCCGGAGCATTTTCTCCGTCCCGTCCCTGAAAGAATTCAAAAGGATGGTATAATGGAGAAGTGAGCGAAAAAAATGAAAGATAAAAATACATGCACATTGCCATCCAACAATTGAAGGATTTTCTTCTGGATTCGGGGCTGCTTTCGAAGGAGAAGGTGGAGGAGGCCATTCTTCGGGCTGGAGAGACGAAACAGGAACTCGGACAATACCTGCTTGAGCAGAATCTGCTGCAGCCGGCTGAGTTGCAGAAGGTATACGCTTACGTCCTCGGGATCCCGTTCGTCGATCTTTCCAAGGAAACGATACCTTTTGAGATTCTCCAGATCATTCCGGAACCGATTGCCAAGAAGGCGAATATTGTCTCTTTCGAAAAGGAGGGGAATGATCTGAAGGTCGCGATGTCGAATCCGGAGGACCTTCAGACCATCGATTTCATCAAGAAGAAGACGGGATTGAAGATTATTCCTTGTCTGGCGACGCAGGAAAGCATACAGACCGCCCTGCATCAGTATGAGAAGAGCTTGAAGGCGGAATTCGGCGACATCCTGACGGGAGAAGTGCAACCGGGAAATGCCAAACAGGATGAAGAGAACGCCGAAGCTCTGGCTTCGGGGTTACCGATCATCCGCATCGTCGATACGCTTCTGAAGCACGCTATTCTACAGTCGGCCTCGGATATCCATATCGAACCGGACGATAAGGAAGTGCATGTCCGATATCGTATCGATGGCGTCCTGCACGAGACGATGACGTTGCCCAAGGATACGGCGGCCGGTATCGTGGCACGCATCAAGGTATTGTCCAATCTGAAACTCGATGAACACCGAATTCCGCAGGATGGCCGCTTTAAGATCGAGAAGGATGAATATAAGATTTCTTTCCGGGTGAGTTTGCTCCCGGTATTCGACGGGGAAAAGGTCGTTATGCGTCTTCTGGATGAGGGGGCCAAGGGATTGACGCTTGAAAAAATGGGTTTGTCCGGCAAGGCGCTTGAGAGTGTGCATCGGGAAATCAAGAAACCGAACGGGATGATCCTCGTGACCGGGCCGACTGGTTCTGGGAAAACGACAACGTTGTATACGGTCATGGATATCCTGAATACGCCTGAGGTGAACATCAGTACGGTGGAGGATCCGGTCGAATATCGGATGCCGCGGGTGAATCAGACCCAGATCAACCCGAAAGTCGGCATGACCTTCGCGGCGGGGTTGCGCTCGCTCTTGCGTCAGGATCCGGACATCATCATGGTCGGTGAAATTCGGGATGCTGAGACGCTTGAAATCGCTCTGAACGCCGCGATGACCGGTCATCTGGTCCTCTCGACGCTGCACACCAACTCGGCCGCCGCCGCTTTGCCGCGCATGCTGGATATGGGCGCGGAACCGTTCTTGATCGCTTCGACGGCCAACGTTATCGTCGCTCAGCGTTTGGTCCGGAAGCTTTGTGCAGACTGCCGGAAGCCGTATCAGCTCGATGAGAAGCAACTGACTTCGTTGGGGAAGAGCTATGACATCGATGCTCTTTTTGTGACCATGCAGAAAAATCCGGAAATTGCCAAAATCATCGGATCGGCGAAAAGCCTGAAGGATGCCACTTTTTATTCGATAGGCGGGTGCGACCAATGCGGCGGTGAAGGGTATCGCGGTCGGCTCGGTATCTATGAAGTGCTCGAGATGGAGACGAATATCCGGAAGCTGGTGACGCATGCTGCCACGAGCGAGGAGATCGAGACGGTTGCTCGCAAGGAAAACGGCATGTACACGATGGTGGAGGACGGATTCCTGAAAGCCGTCCAGGGGGTGACGACCCTTGAAGAGATCATGCGTGTCACCAAAGAATAGCGACTATGAAGCGTCTGGGTTGTGCGCCTACGTTCCGTCCGGAAACGAAAGTCGATTCTCGTTTTTTCCGTCATGATGCCTGATAACAAAGCAGCGACGAATCGTGTCCGGCTGGTACCCTTATTCTTTCGTCTTGAATTCGTTGCGGAACTCGCGACGAATATGTGATTTTGCGTTGGAAGTCTTGACGAAGTTAAGCCAGTCCCGTGAAGGTCTCTTCTTATCTTTGACAGTCAGGATATCGACGACTTGTCCGTTTTCGATTCGTGAATCGAGCGGGACCATTTTTCGGTCCACTTTTGCTCCGACCGCCCGGTGTCCGATCTCGCTGTGGATGGCGTAGGCGAAATCGATAGGCGTGGAGTCCTCGGGGAGCTCGATGATATCGCCTTTCGGCGTGAACGCGAAGATGTGGTTTTTGAAGAATTCGATCTTGAGTCCCTGCATGAACTCCTCATCATTGCGGCCGATCTCCCGTTGCCATTCCTTCAGCTGATTGACCCAGGCAAGTTCTTTCGGAGGAGTTTGGCCGGACGGACCGCGATTCTTGAAGAAGAGGTTTCTCCAGCTGCGCCGTTCCTTCTCGGTATATATCCAGTGGGCCGCGATACCGTACTCCGATTCGTCATGCATCTTCTGGGTTCGGATCTGGACCTCGAGGATTCGGCCTTCCGGACCGAAGATAGTGGTGTGGAGCGATTGGTAGCCGTTCGGTTTCGGCAGGGAAATATAGTCTTTGATGCGGCCGACCATCGGACGGTACAGCTTATGGACGATACCGAGAGACTCGTAGCAGTCGGCAATCTCCGGGACGATGATACGGATCGCGACGAGGTCATAGACGCGGGCGATGTCCATGTCGTGTTTTTTGAGTTTTTGGAAGAGGCGGTACAGATGCTTGGTCCGCCCGTGAATGTCGAGGATGCGGACTCCTTCCTTGTCGAGTTCGGTCTTGAAGAGCGTGACGATTCTCGCGATGTAGAGGTCTCCTTCCCGGAGATAGGTTTCTTGGATCTTCTTCGTGAGGGCGTAGTTTTCCGGATCAAGGTAGCGGAAACAGAGGTCTTCGAGTTCGCCTTTGAGCTCACCGATGCCGAGCCGATTGGCGATCTGGGCATATACTTCCATGGTCTCGCGCGAGATGCGTTCCTGTTTGTCCCGAGGAACGTGTTCGAGCGTGCGCATATTGTGGAGGCGGTCGGCGAGTTTGATGATGACGACGCGGATATCGCGAGCCATAGCGAGAAACATCTTGCGGAGATTTTCCAGATAGAGCTCTTCTTTGGTACCACGAAGTTTAATCTTGCCGAGTTTGGTGATACCGTCGACGAGATACGCGATCTCGCTTCCGAATTTCTTCTCGATTTCCGTCAGCGTGACTTCAGTGTCCTCGGGGACGTCATGGAGGAGTCCTGCCGCGATGGTCCGCGCGTCCATTCCGATCTCACGGAGGGTGAATCCGACGGCGAGACAGTGCGTGATATAGGGTTCGCCGGAACGTCGCCGCTGTTCCCGGTGGGCTTTTTCGGCGAAAGCGTACGCATCGGCGATAAGTTTTTCATCGTCGTTTGAGAAGGGTGTATTGCCGGCTGCCAGGATTTCTTTGAGAGTGGGAGCGCGCATATGGATGTGATTGGATATGGATATTCGCCTTCAGTATAGCAGATTTGACAGATGCAACTCAGTTGCGTTAATATGGGAAACGTAAGTAACGAGGAATACGAGAGGTATGCATGATAGCAAAGACTTTTTATCGGAACTTCAGGGGCGGGGATTCCGTTTGACGAGGGCGCGTAAGGCTATCGTGACGTTTCTTGCCTGTATCGATGCGCCGCAGTCGATACCGGAAATCCTGGAAGCGCTTCGGAAAAAAGGACTGTTATTTAATAAGACGACGGTATACCGTGAATTGGCATTCCTGGTCAAAGAGGGGGTCGCGAAAGAAGTCCGCGTCTCCGATGAAAAGCGTTATTATGAGCTTGCCGGTGAGCATCATCACCATACGATCTGTATGCGCTGCGGAGATATCCGGGATGTCCTGTTTCGGGAAAACCTGCTTCATGTGGAGCGCGTGCTTTTGGAGCGGGATGGGTTCCGGGTCTTGGAACATTCGCTGGAATTTTTCGGACTTTGTTCCGTGTGTAAGTCATAATCGATAAGCGTATGTGGTACAGAATTTTTTTCGGACTCATCATCGTGGGAGCGGGCATATGGGGTTTCGCCTTTTTGGTGTCCTTTTTGAGACCGGAATCGCCTCGAGGGGAAAATGATCCGGGACACTCGCTTCAGGTCGTCGCATCTTTTTTTCCGTATGCCGAATTCGCGCGTGCCGTGGCCGGAGAAACCGCTTCCGTGACGACGCTGGTTCCATCCGGGGTGGAGCCGCATGATTTCGAGCCGACTCCTCGAGACATGGAAAAGCTGTATCGGGCCGATGTCGTGATCTTAAACGGTGCGGGTATCGATGCGTGGGCGGAAAAACTCATGCCGGAACTCGCGAGGCGTGGTATCCGTACCGTACGTATGGCAGACTTCGTGGACCTTCTGCCGGTCCGTGAAGAATCGCACGAATCCGGGATGTCTGAAGGTGACGCCCATGGGGCGCACGAGGAATCCGGGCTTGACCCTCATTTCTGGCTGGATCCGATATTGGCGGAAATACAGATACAACGGATCGCGGCAGCGTTTTCGGAAGTCGATCCGGCGCATCAGGCACAGTATGAGTCCCGAAGAGAGGAAGTTATCGGGGCGCTCCGTGCGCTTGATCGGGAATATGTTTCCGGTCTACGGACCTGCCGTCTACGTACCGTCGTGACCGCGCATGATGCCTTTACCTATCTCGCAAAAAGGTACACACTGGAGGTGGTCTCGATCGCCGGACTTTCTCCGAATGCCGAGCCGTCCCCGGGACGTCTGGTCGAGATAGTTCGCCTGGTTCGTGAACGGGATATCCGGTACATTTTCTTCGAGACGCTTTCGAGCCCGAAACTTTCCGAGACCCTCGCGCGGGAAGCGGGCGTCGGAACATTGGTCTTTAATCCGATCGAGGGGGGTATGACCGGGGAAGACGGGTCATCGGAGACCTATTTCATCCTCATGCGTCAGAATCTCACTCATTTACGAACCGCACTCGAATGTCTCTAGTCGATACACCGCTTGTCACCGCACATGATCTCGGTTTCCGGCACGGGGAAGCCTCCGTGTTGTCCAGTGTGTCGTTTGAAATTTTTCTGGGGGACTATGTCGGTATTCTGGGAGCGAACGGCAGCGGGAAGACGACGCTTATCAAACTGATCGTCGGTTTGCTCGAGCCTTCAAGCGGTAAGATCGAACTTTTCGGCGATGATCCGCGGGTTTTTCGGGGATGGGATCAGGTGGGATATGTGCCGCAGCATGTTTTCAAGAACGATCAGAATTTTCCCGCGACGGTCGAGGAGATTGTGGCGAGCGGTTTCGGGCGGGACGAGCGCCGACTTTCGGTTCCGGAAAGACGTTCCTGTATGGAACAGGCTCTCGAATCGGCACGTGTCGCGCATGTGCGGCATCGGCGTATCGGTGAGCTTTCCGGGGGTGAGCAGCAGCGGGCGTTCATCGCGCGGGCACTCGCGACTCGGCCGCAGCTTCTCATTCTTGATGAACCGACTACCGGTATCGATCGGACATCCGAGCGGGAATTTTACGCGCTGCTCAAACGGCTCAACGATGACGGGATGACTATATTGCTCATATCGCATGATCTTGATGCGGTCGCGCGTGAAGTGAAGCAGGTCATGTGCCTGAATCGGACACTTGTGTATTTCGGGGCTCCGGAAGGACTCCATCATCCCGGGACGCTTGAAACGATGTATGGGGATGGGAAGCAGGTGTTGTTTCATGGGCACGAGCATTAAATTCTTCGTGGAATTATGGATATTTCGTCGTTGTGGCAATTCGATTTTTTACGGAGGGCTTTCGAGGCCGGTCTGTTGATCGGAATCGTGGCTCCATTGTTGGGGATTTTCCTGGTCGTGCGACGCTACTCGCTCCTTTCCGACGCGTTATCGCATGTTTCTTTTCTGGGCGTCGCCTTGGCGCTGATCTTGAAGATCCCGATCTTTTTCGGAGTCCTTTTTCTCTCCGTCTCCGCAGCGCTCGGTATGGAGCGTTTGCGTTCCAGTGGAAAGATCCTCGGGGAGTCCGTGGTTGCGCTCGTCTTGTCGGGAAGTCTGGCGTTGGCGGTCGTGCTCCTCTCCTCGCTTCGCGGACTCAACGTGAATATCATGAATTATCTGTTCGGCAGCCTCTCGACGGTGACGCCCTTCGATCTCCTGATGCTGTTCGTCATCGTCATCCTCGTCTTGACGTTCATAGCGCTGCGTTATCACCAGCTTTTTCTGACGGCACTCGATGAGGATCTGGCGCGCGTATCCGGAGTCCGGGTTTCTCTTCTCAACGCCGCTTTCGCTGCGCTCGCGGCTGGAGTCGTCGCGGCTTCCCTGCAAATCGTCGGAGCACTCCTGATCGGAGCACTCATGGTGATTCCGGTCCTGGCGGCACTTGAGTTGAGGCGGGGATTCTTCGTGACCTTGGTATTTTCCGAAGTGATATCTTTGCTCTCCGTGGTCATCGGACTCCTGCTCTCGTACCGATTCGATCTGGCGAGCGGAGGCGCCATTGTCCTGGTCGCGATGGGATTCTACTTTTTTGCCTTTTTCGGGCAACGGTTCCTTTTTCGGGATTGAAGAGAAAAAGCCGTGACTTCCATTTCGATCCCTGTTATATTGAGGGAACTTTTTTATCGGGATAGGGATTCGAATAGTATGCAGTCTTCATCCTCTTTTGTCCGCGTATTGAAATCATACGCCGTGTCGGCCCGCCGGCAGGCGTGGTGGTTCGCGGCCGTCCTGGTATCGTATGGTCTGGCATCGTTCTTTTCGGGCGTCCTGACCCCGCTGGTGTATCGGCGTATCATCGATAGCATAGCGGGAGCGACGGATCGTCTCGCCATCGCTCCGATATTGACTGAAAGTTTCTGGATGCTCATCGGAGTCATTTTCTGTTATCAGCTTTTTTATCGGACAGGGGATTTTACGATCAGCGCGGCTGAAAGCAGGACCATGGAGGACCTCAATCAGCGCGCATTCGGGGCTTTCATGCGGCAGAACTATACTTTTTTCGCCGACCGTTTCACGGGAAGCTTGGTCGCTCAGTCTCGGAGATATACGCGGGCTTTCGAGGACATTGCGGATATTCTCGTCTTCAATTTCTGGATGCCGACGATACGGATCACGGGTATCGTCGTCACCTTGTTTCTTATCAGGCCGATCGTCGCTGTCATTTTTCTTGTCTGGATCCCGATATACATTGCTATCGCCTTTTGGATGACCAAGAAAAAGCTTCCATATGATTCCGAGAGCGCAGCGCAGGATTCGGCGTTGACGGCCCGGCTTTCCGATGCGCTTTCGAATATGTTCGCTGTGAAGACTTTCGCTTCCGAGTGGGAGGAGAACGCCGCCTTCGGTCAGGCGGCAGAGCGGGATGGCACTGCCCGTCTTCGGAGCTGGCGCTTCAACAATATCCTGATCGCTGTCCAGACCGTCATGTTCAGTGCGCTCGAGATCGCGGCCATGTATACGGTCATCCAACTCTGGATAGCGGGGAGTGTAAGTACCGGAACGGTCGTGCTGGTGCAGATTTATATCGGGTCACTTTTCGGAGAGCTTTTCGGTCTGGGCCGGGCCTTCGGGAGGCTGATGAGAAATGTCGCGGATGCGAGCGAGATGACGGATGTCCTGGCGCGGAGCGATACCGAACCTTTTGACCGGGTCACATCGGAGATGCCCGTCTTAGGGACGATTTCCTTTGAGAAGATAGGCTTCCGTTATCCGAAAGGCGGCCGGGTGTTCAAGGATTTCTCGCTGGCCATCCAGGAGGGAGAGAAGGTCGGACTTGTCGGAAGTTCTGGATCCGGGAAGAGTACGCTCACCAAACTGTTGCTCCGATTCATCGTTCCGGACCGAGGTATTGTCCGGATCGGCGGGCAGGATATCGGTGGGATGTCGCATCAGGAGCTTCGGCGTCTTATCGCGTACGTTCCTCAGGATACCGCCCTGTTTCATCGGAGCATCGCGGAGAATATCGCGTATGGCCGACCGGAAAGCTCGCGGAAAGAGATCGAGAATGTGGCTAGGCAGGCTCATGCGCATGAATTCATCATGGCATTGCCGGACGGGTATGACACGCTGGTCGGCGAGCGCGGCATCAAGCTTTCCGGTGGTGAGCGACAGCGTATCGCCATTGCGCGCGCCCTTCTCAAGGATGCCCCGATACTTGTTTTGGATGAAGCCACGAGTGCGCTCGATACGACCAGTGAACACCATATTCAGGAGGCTTTGCGTGAGCTTATGCGAGGGCGGACCACTCTTGTTATCGCCCATCGTCTGAGTACGGTGCGCGAGATGGACCGTATTGTCGTATTGGAGCACGGGCGATTGGCGGAAGAAGGATCTCATGGCGAGTTGATCGCTTCAGAGGGGATATATGCTGGTTTCTGGAATCGCCAGACATCGTCTTTCGGAGAAGTGCTTTTGACGGATGAAGGCGAAGAGGGGGTATAGTGAGGTTTCGTACGCGGAAGAACAGTGCGCTTCCGGAACGGAGGCATATGAGTCTGCTGAAGGTCGGTCCCGGGTATCCTTATACGCGGTTTTTTTCGTTTTTTTGAGGTATTTTTTATCTGTTGACGATTTGGCACAGGGTGGAGTAAAATGGGGGTACTCGCTATGAAAGTGGTGAGGAGTGGGGAAAATCGATAAGTAAGAATACACTTCAGCATGTTTATCGGCGAATATTCCCATAGTGTCGATCCGAAGAAGCGCCTCGCGCTGCCTTCGAAGTTCCGTGGCGAACTCGGAAACCGGGTAGTCGTGACACGCGGACTCGACCATTGTTTGTTCGTTTATCCGATGAAGGTGTGGGAGGAAATCGCCAGTAAGTTGGGGAATCTTCCGGTGGGAGAAAGCGGGACACGGAGCTTCATCCGGCTCATGCTTTCGGGAGCGGTGGATACGGAGCTTGATAGTCAGGGTCGGGTGCTCCTTCCGGAATACCTGAAGAATGATGCGGGCCTGAAGAAGGAAGTCACCGTGGTCGGCGTGTATAATCGTCTGGAAATCTGGGATGAAGGTGCTTGGAAGAAGTATAAGCAGAACGCCGAGAAGAACACTGGGAAAATAGCCGAGGAACTCGGAAAGCTTGGTGTGTATTAAGAGGCCGTTTCAATTTTGAGCTTGCAATTTTCAGATGAAGATAGGATGGAAATTGTAAGCTGAAAACTGGAAAGGAAGGATATGCGTATGGATGAGACGAGACATAGGCCGGTTCTTTGGCAAGAGGCGCTTGATGGACTTCGTCTATCGCTTGGCGATACCGTCATCGATGCGACGCTCGGAGGAGGCGGTCACACGCTGCTTTTTCGTTCCGCGATCGGAGAGACCGGTAAGGTTGTGTCGTTCGATATGGATCAGGTCGCTGTCGATCGATTCCTTATGCGAGCGAAACAGGATGCGGGCATGTCCGCTGACCTCGAAGTCGGACGGTTATCGGTCGTGCATGCGAATTTTTCCGATATCGGTTTCGTAATGGAAGAAATCGGTTTGACATCGGCAGATGCCATTTTCGCGGATCTCGGCTATTCGTCCGATCAGATCGAGGATGGCGCGAGAGGACTTTCGTTTCTGAAGGATGGTCCGCTCGATATGCGTCTCGATCAGCGTTCGGATGAAACGGCGGCGCATATCGTTAATGTCTGGTCGGAAGCTTCTCTCGCGGAACTTTTTTCCGAGATGGGAGATGAGGAATATGCGAAAGGCATCGCGCGGGCTCTCGTACGGGCGAGAAAGGAGCGCGCCTTCACGAAGACACTCGAATTGGCGGAAGCGATCGAGCGGGCGGTACCGATGCGTATCCGTTTGAAACGGAAGACGCATCCGGCGACGAAGGTGTTCCAGGCGCTTCGGATCGCAGTGAACGACGAGTACGGAAACTTGGAGCGATTCCTCGAACAATCAGTCGGGCTTTTGGCGCCGGGTGGACGATTGGGAATCATCAGTTTCCATTCCGGAGAGGATCGGATCGTGAAACGGTTTTTTCATCGGATGGCGAAGGGCTGCGAGTGCCCACCGGAGTTTCCGGTCTGCGTTTGTCACAAGCAGCCGAAATTAAAGAACGCGTCCCGGGAACCGATCATCGCGAGTGAACGGGAGATATCAGAGAATCCTCGGGCCCGGAGCGCCAAACTCCGTTTTGCCGAGAAGTGTTGAGCAAATCATTTGAAAACAAAAAACAAAAAAAGAGAATAGCGTATGATGGTTCCGGGTATTCATTTCCAGAAAAAGACAAGAAGAAGGGTTCTATCCGAACCGGTTTCGGGTCAGTCCGGTTTTTTTCGGGCGGATATGTCGTTCTTGGTCCTGCTGTTTTTCGTGGGGATATTGGGAACCCATATATATTCGGTCAATAGCAATGCGGTCCAGGGATACCAGGTCCGCCAATTGGAAAAGGAAATCGCCGGTATGCAGGAAGAAAATGCGCGCCTGAAGATACGGGAAGCGGATGCTAAGTCCTTTCAGCGTATCGACGAGGCTCGGGAATCATTGTCGCTCGATCAGGCCCTGAACCCCCGGTATTTTGAAGAACGGGATGTCGTCGCTTCGCGTTGACCGTTTAAGTATCTCTCTCAAATCTCACCGCGTGAACAAGCAAGAAACAAACGCTTGTCGGTGAAAACGGGAGAATTTCGGCTGCAAACCTTTCAAAGCTTGTCAGGTTACGAAAGTAACCCTCCGTACTTTTCAAGGTTTTCGCACGAAATTCTCCCGTTTTCCCTCGACATGAGATTTGAGAGAGATACTAATGAGTGAGAGCGCCGATCGGATCGCACCGGCGTGTATCGGTGAGAGAACGGCCTTATGCGCATCCAACAGAAAAAAACGATATCGAAGGGCAGGAGCGTCGTAATGCTCCGCGTCCCGTTCGCCTTTGTCTGCTTCCTTCTTATCGGTACGGGCCTGCTCTGGCAGCTGTATCGTATCCAGGTACGCGATCACGTGCTTTGGAGCGAGCAGGCGCAGAATCAACGTCTTTCGACTTTCGATCTCAAAGCCGAACGGGGTGAAATTTTTTTGCATGACAACGGGGAACCGTATCCGCTCGCGGTGAATCGGGAATACATGGCCGTGTATGTCGTGCCTCGGGAAGTGCGTGATCCGAAAGCGGTCGCTCGCGAACTTGCAGTTGTCTTGGGCAAGGATGAGGGGGAAATTCTTGGGAAGCTCTCCGATCCGACCGATCCGTTTGAGATGGTCAAGCGCCGCCTGAGTGACGACGAGGAGGAGCGGATCAGGGGACTTTCGCTCAAGGGTGTTTCGTTGCTTTCGGAAAAATACCGTTATTATCCGGCAGGAAATCTTGCATCGCATGTCGTCGGATTCGCGGGGCTGGGAGAGCAGGGAGGGGCCGGCGGATACGGTGTTGAGGCGGCCTTCGATTCGGAACTGAAAGGAAAGCTTTCACGAGTACACGAAGAGCGTGATGCCGGTGGGCGCTGGATCTCGCTTTCGAACTCACGCGGCGATGCTCCCGATCACGGTGATGTTCTGACCTTGACCATCGATCGGGTCATTCAGCATGAGACGGAAAAAATCGTCCGGGAATACAGGGAAAAGCATGAGGCCGACGCGATGACGGTGATTGTCATGGAGCCGGCTACGGGAAAGATCTTGGCGATGGCGAATGCTCCGGATTTCGATCCGAACAAGTATGCGGAAACGGAGGATTTTAGTCTGTTTCTCAATCCGGCGGTCAGCTCGACATACGAATCGGGATCCGTCATGAAGCCGATCACCATGGCTATCGGCATTGATGAACAAAAAGTCGCTCCGACCACCGAGTATACCGATACCGGGTCCGTGTCGGAATCCGGGTATACGGTGCGGAATTCCGAGGGGAAAGTCTACGGGAGAAGCACGATGACCAAGGTGCTCGAAGAATCCATCAATACAGGGATGATCTTCGTCGAACGATCGGTCGGACACAAGGTCTTCGCGGAACGACTCAGGCGTTTCGGCTTCGGAGAAAAAACGGGAGTGAGATTGCCGGCCGAGTCGGGAGGTAATCTACATAATCTGAATGATTTCCGTATCGGGATACAGTTCTATACGGCTGCCTATGGGCAGGGTATCACGGTCACGCCTCTTCAGATCGTGACGGCCTATGCGGCGCTGGCCAATGGCGGTGTCCTGATGCGGCCCCAGATCGTGGAAAGTATCAAACATGCCGATGGGAGTGTCGAAACGGTGGAACCGATAGAAGTACGCAGGGTAATCAGCAAGGAAACGAGCGAGACGATCGGGCATATGTTGAGGAACGTCGTGGTGAACGGACATGGGAAGCGCGCGGATGTTCCGGGATATGAGGTGGTCGGGAAAACAGGAACGGCTCAGGTCGCCAGGACGGACGGCGGCGGGTATGAAGAAGGGAAAACGATCGGATCGTTCGCGGGATATGCGCCGCGCGAGAATCCGCGTTTCGTCGTGCTGATGAAGGTGGACAATCCGAAAGATGTCCAGTGGGCCGAGTCGAGCGCGGCTCCGGCTTTCGGCCAATTGATGCGGTTTTTGCTCGAATATGCGAGAATAGAACCAACAGAGTCTCTCGAGCCTTTGAAATCCCGTTAGACGGGCGTATAATTTCATCCTATGTATATTGCGAAACGAATCCTGGAGAGAGCACTCCGTGTCATGGTGCGTGTATTGCTGCGGAAGTACCGTCCGCTGGTCGTCGGTATCACCGGTTCCGTCGGGAAGAGCTCGACGAAGGAAGCGGTCGGGTCTGTTCTCGCACAAAAATACTCCGTCCGTACCGCAGAGGGAAACTATAATAACGAGGTTGGTATCCCGCTCACGATCCTCGGTGCGAAAAGCGGAGGCCGTTCGCTGTTCCGTTGGGCATGGATAGGGGTGCGTTGGCTCGGGTACGTGCTTCTACCGTTGCGCTATCCGGAAGTATTGGTCCTCGAGATGGGGGTCGATCGCCCGGGGGATATGGATTATCTCCTGTCGATCGTGCCGGTCGATATCGGGGTGCTGACCCAGGTATCGGAAAGTCATATCGAGTATTTCGGTTCGCTCCAGAATATCGCCAAGGAGAAAGGTAAGCTCATCACCAGCCTGCCGGTATCGGGTTTCGCCATCCTGAACGCCGATGATGTACGAGTGTCCCGTTTTCGGGAGAAGACGAAAGCGAAAGTCTTCACTTTCGGTCTCGGTGAGGGGGCCGATATCCGGGCCGAGCATATCGTGGTCGAGCCTGAAGCGCGATTGGCGAAGGGCCTTTCGTTCAAGATGGATTATCACGGAAAATCGCTTCCGGTCCGGTTGCCCAGGGTGATAGCGAAGCACCAGGTTTCGGCGGCGCTCGCCGCGGCCGCTGTCGGCATCGCCCTGCGCGTGAATCCGGTGCAGATCGTCGATGCCTTGGTCGCCTTCGGACCGTTACCTGGTCGGATGCGGCTCATACCGGGAACCAGAGGGAGTATCCTTTTGGATGATACCTACAACGCTTCTCCCGCATCAACGGTGGCAGCGCTTGCTGTTCTTGGTGAACTGCAAGCGAGTCGAAAGATTGCTATTCTTGGTGACATGCTTGAGATTGGCGAAGACTCTGTTAAAAAACATCGGGAATTGGCAGAATCGGTGATCGTCTCCGGTGTAGAACAGGCGATTCTTGTCGGACAGAGGATGAAGTATCTGTTTGACGAGCTGATCGGGCGGGGATTTTCCCGGCAGCACTTGTTCTGGTTCGAACGGAGTGATGAGGCAGCCATGTTCGCCGAAAGTCTGGTGAGGGAAGGGGACTTGATACTCGTGAAGGGATCGCGTGGCATGCGTATGGAATGGGTATCGGAAAAACTTTTGTTCGATCCGGCCGAAGCTCCTTACTTCCTCTGCTGCCAGTCACCGGAGTGGAAGACGAGGCCTTTTATGCCACCAGGCGAATGGGAGATTCATCCGTAGTTTTTTGAATACCAAATAAACGACACTATTTTTCTGGTTGAGTATGGATATCGTGGAAATAGTTCTGATCGTCGTCGGATTGACGGTATTTGAGATCGTTTCGGGTGTTGACAACGCAATCATCAACGCGGACGTGCTTGCGACCATGGGTGCCAAGGCGAAGCGGTTTTTTCTGACGTGGGGATTGTTTTTCGCGGTATTTCTGGTACGCGGTCTGCTACCGTGGCTGATCGTCTGGGCGACGATACCGAGTCTCGGGTTCTTTGGGGCGTTCACCGCAACCTTCTCCGATGATCCGCAGGTAGCGGCCGCTATCACGACGGCGGCACCGATCCTGCTCATGGGTGGCGGAGTCTTCCTGCTGTTTCTCTTTCTGCACTGGATCTTTCTTGAAGATAAGTGCATCGGATTCCGGTGCGAGCGTTTCGCGGCACGGCACGGAGTCTGGTTCTTTGCCATCGTGTCGGTCGTTTTGGCGGGTATCGTCTGGTTCGCCCTGAAGCAGAGCGCGATGCTCGGTTTCGGGGCCGTGATCGGATCGACTGCTTTTTTCATCACGCATGGATTTCGCAAGCAAGCGGAAGAAGCTGAAGCGCGCCTGAAGACCTCGCCCGCGTCCGATTGGAGCAAGGTGCTGTTTCTCGAAGTGATCGACCTGTCCTTTTCGATTGATGGCGTGCTCGGGGCCTTCGCCTTTACGCTGTCGGTACCGCTTATTCTCCTGGGCAACGGTGTCGGGGCCATCGTGGTCCGTCAGTTGACCATTGCGGGTGTTGATCGAATCAGACGTTATGCGTATCTCAAGAACGGGGCGATGTACTCCATTTTCGTGCTCGGTTTCGTGATGGTCACCGAGGGCTTCGGATTCCATGTACCATATTGGTTTTCGCCATTGGTGACCTTCGCTCTCATCGGATACTTTCTCCGTCGTTCTCGTCGTCATATCGCCTTTGGGACATCCTGAATCGCCGGCGGTCAAATTGACAAACAAAAAGCTCGGGGTACAATGGAGGAGGGAGGCAGTGCGCTTTCCCTTAATACAGTAAGCCGGTGATAGCAAGTATATGACGGACACTATGATGGATAAGGAGTTTGTTGAATATGTCGTGAAGATGCTCGTGGACAATCCGGATGACGTGAAGGTTGAGCGGAAGATTGATGAGATGGGTGTGCTGATTACGCTGGATGTCAATCCGAAGGATATGGGAATGGTCATCGGACGTGAGGGGATGACGGCCAAGGCGCTTCGGACGCTTCTCCGTGTCATCGGTGCTCGCAACAATGCTCGGGTGAATCTCAAGATCAACGAACCGGAAGGATCGGAACGCGGGCATCGGGAACCGAAGGAGGAGAAGCCGCGCGAGGAGAGGGTACGTGATGAGAAGCCGGCTGAGGAGCCTGTGAGACGTTCGTTGGACGACGTGATGAATGAGATCGCCGGGTAGGGATTTTGCCAGCGTCGATTTGAGAAATATCGAATCCGCCCCGAAGTCATATCGGGGCGGGTTTTTGTTTTGAGCGATCTTTGTGTTAGGATGAACGAAGATTCGTTCGGAATATTTGAGGAAAGACCCTATGCAGACCAGAACGTTCGATATCGCCGGCTTGGTACTCATGACGCCCGAGGTTTTCGTCGATGAGCGGGGGTATTTTTTCGAATGTTTCCAGAAGGAGCGGTATCGGGAACTCGGAATACCGGTAGATGATTTCGTCCAGGAGAACATATCGAAATCGAAGAAAGGGGTGCTGCGCGGCATGCATTTCCAGCGGGATCCTTTCGCGCAGGGAAAGCTGGTCCAGGTGCTTTGCGGGCGCGTATTGGATGTCGCGGTGGATATCCGCTTCGGTTCTCCGACATACGGCCGGTATGTGACTGTCGAGCTGTCGGAAGAGAATCATCAGCAATTCTGGGTTCCGGCCGGATTCGCGCACGGATTCCTCGCGCTCGAGGACGACACGATTTTTTCCTACAAGGTGACAGCACTCTATTCGAAGGTATCCGAGGGAGGCATCCGTTTCGATGATCCGGATCTCAATATCGCGTGGCCTTTCAAATATCCGATCGTGCTCGAGAAGGATCGACAACTCTTTTCACTGGCCCAGTATGGCGGCAATCCGGCTTTCCGGCATGAAGGGAAGTGAGATCTTTCGATGATCCGAACGGGCGCAGGATTCTTATTCCGATGTATCTTGATTATGAAAATACTGGTGACGGGTGGAGCGGGGTTTATCGGTTCGAATTTCATCCATTTTTTCCTGAGGCGGTATCCGGACGATACGGTGATCAATCTTGATGCGTTGACGTACGCGGGGAATCTCGAGAATCTCCGGGAGTGGCGGGATGATAAGCGCTATCGGTTCGTGAAGGGTGACATCGGCGACATGGCGCTGGTTGATCTGTTGGTCGCCGAGTGCGATGCTATCGTGCACTTCGCTGCCGAATCGCATGTCGATCGATCGATACTCGGCCCGGAAGCTTTCGTGCGGACGAACGTTTTCGGAACTTTCACTTTGTTGGAGGCGGCCCGGAAATACGGAAAGCGCTTCCATCACGTCTCAACGGATGAGGTCTTCGGCTCACTGGGTCGGGATGAGCCGGCTTTCGATGAGACGACGCCGTATGACCCACGCAGTCCGTATAGCGCGTCGAAGGCCTCGAGCGATCATCTTGTGCGCGCGTATTTCCATACGTACGGATTACCGGTGACCATTTCGAACTGCTCCAACAATTACGGTCCGTACCATTTCCCCGAGAAGCTCATCCCGCTCGCGATCACCAATCTCCTCGAAGGGAAGAAAGTTCCGGTGTATGGCGATGGACGACAGATCCGTGACTGGTTGTTCGTCCCGGACCATTGTCAGGCTATCGACCTGGTGCTCCGGCAGGGGCGGATCGGTGAGACCTACTGTGTCGGCGGGAACGGTGAGCGCGAAAACATCTGGATCGTGGAGAAGCTGCTCCGATTGCTCGGTAAGGATGAATCTTCGATCGAATATGTGACCGATCGGCCAGGCCACGACCGGCGGTATGCGATTGACTTCGCGAAAATCCGGACGGAACTCGGTTGGGAACCGAGCGTGTCGCTCGAGGAGGGCTTGCAGGAGACCGTCGCGTGGTTTCAGGCGAATAGAGAGTGGTGGCAGCGGGTGAAGAGCGGGACATATCAGGAATATTCTCTCAAGCAATATGGAAAATAAGACCGTCTTGATTCTTGGGGCGAAGGGTATGCTTGGACAGGAGCTTGTTCGGGTTTTTTCCGAAAACGCTTTGTACGCGGTATTGGGTTGGGATCGGGAAGAAATCGATCTGGTTGATTCTGTAGCGTCGGAAGAGAAAATCCGTGAGGTGGTTCCATCGATCATCCTGAACGCCGTCGCGTACAACGCGGTCGATCTGTGTGAGACCAGCGAAGAGGAATATCAGCAGGCACGCCTGTTGAATGTGCACATCCCGGAGTCGCTCGCGAAACTGTCGGAAGCCATCGGAGCGACACTCATCCAGTATTCGACAGACTATGTCTTCGACGGGACGAATCAGGACGGATATGTCGAGGATGCCGAGACGCATCCGCTTTCGCGTTATGGTATGACGAAGCAGGAAGGGGAACTCACGGTGCTCGCGACCCCGGATCGTCATTTCGTGATCCGACTCTCGAAACTTTTCGGAAAACCGGCGCTTTCGGCGGCGGGCAAGCAGAGCTTCTTCGAGAAAATGCTGGCAGTAGCGGAAGGAAAAACTGAGGTGAGTGTGGTGGACGGGGAGCGGAGCTGCTTCACCTATGCGCCCGATTTGGCGCGAGCTACTCGCGAACTTCTCGAAGACCGATCGTCTCCTGGTATCTATCACCTGGCGAATAGCGGGGTGGCGACCTGGTATGAAGCGGCACAAGAGCTGTTCCGTCTCGTGAGACCAGATGTCATAGTACGACCGGTCTCACCCGATGCCTTCCCTCGTCCAGCAGAGCGTCCTGAATATTCAGAATTACTCAACACAAAACGCCCATTGCTCCGTGACTATCGTGAAGCATTGCAGGAATTTATCTTGAAGTGAAAAGAAAAACAGTCAAGGAATTTTTTTTAAAAAAAACAGCTCGCAGAATTCTGATCACATGACGTCGTGATACAAGAATGCTGCGAGCGAGGCGCTGCCAGAGCGCGGTTACTTCGGTGCTGGCGATGGTGGGTTGAGACCGTCAAGAACGATCTCGCCGACTTTCAATCTGACCTTTATGGGGTCCCGAAT
>JAUPWI010000092.1 GCA_030916545.1 Patescibacteria group bacterium
GAGGAGCTCTATAAAAGTCGTCATGGAAGCAGATTTCTAGTCAATTAGCTATTGAGTTCAGACGTTTGAGAGGGTATCTGGTATGTGTGAGAGCATATCCCACCGATACCCTTCTTTTTTTTTGTAAAAAAAGTGCCCGATCTGGTGAGGACCGGGCGGGCGGGGGTGGACACTTCCTTAGCTAGTCGCTAATTGCCGGTGTCTCCGCACGGAAGACAAGGGCGGCGAGACCTCCAAGGAGAATCCCCAGGAAGAAGCCCAGGGTGTTCGCGACCAGGAAAGTCGAAACATCCACGACATCCCCCCAGATTAGGGTGGCCGCACCAACCGCGATAGCTGGTCCCAACCAGAAGAGGTTCGGGCCCCTCTGGATGACGCCATGCGAATTGAGGTTAGCTGAGCTTCCAGCCAGGAAACCGCAAAGTGCGATGAGCCAAAATGAAAAATCTTCCATGAAACCTCCAATGTGGATGTCCGGATACATCCCTCCGGAATTGGGATGTGAAGTTACTTTATATATTATATCATGTATACGTAAAAAAAGCAATAGTGCTGGAAGGGCGGATTCCGGCTATATTGAGGAGGAAACAGATTTCGTATTCACAGTCAGTCATATGCCGACACTTATTTTTGATATCGAAACCGTTGGTGAAGATTTTTCAGCGATGGACGAGACAACCAAAGAAAGTCTGACTCGATGGATTAAACGTGAGGCATATTCTGAGGCCGAATACGCATCCCAACTGCAAGACTTGGAGGATGGTCTCGGATTTTCACCCCTGACCGGGCAGATTGTGGCTATCGGAGTCTTGGACGCGGAGCGTGAGAAGACGGCCGTCTACTATCAGCCGGGCGGAGAGGGGAAGGAAATTATTGAAGAGGAAGGTTGCAAGTACGAAGCGTTGTCAGAGAAGGACATGCTCACAAAATTCTGGGGGATTGCGCGTCAGTATGATACTTTCGTCACGTTTAATGGGCGTTCATTTGATGTGCCGTTTCTCTGGACACGTTCGGCAGTGCATGGAGTGAAGCCGACCAAGAATCTCATGGCGAATCGGTATCTGAGTTCTCAGCCTTGGAACGCTAAGCACGTTGATTTGTTTGATCAGTTGTCATTTTATGGATCGGTACGACGGAAGGGGAGCCTCCATCTTTGGACACGAGCCTTCGGTATTGAGAGTCCGAAGAGTCAAGGGGTCACGGGTGATGATGTTCGAGGACTGTTCAGGGAGGGGAAATGTCGTGAAATCGCTCGATACAATGCCCGGGATCTCCGAGCGACGTTTGAGCTCTATCGGCGGTATCAAGAGTATTTTACGTTTTCCGATGACCGCGGATAGGCAGCGAGGGTCAGATCGGCCACTCTTTCCTGAATAAGAGGGTTTTGCTACAATGCGGGCGTTGCGATTGAGTGAGAATATATGGATGTCCAGGTACTACTCCGTGATTTCAAGGCGCGCTTTGATCCAAAAATCAGCGCGTATTTTGATACGGTCGAGGCAAATGCAAAAGAAGAGGATGCGCTTATTACTGAGGCGCTGCGACATGTTCGCAATCTGACTCTTGCAGGAGGGAAGCGGCTGCGGCCGGCCTGCATGTTTTATGGGTACCTCGCTGGCGGAGGCGCCGATGAGGAAGCGATCCTCGAGACGGCCGTGTCGATCGAGCTGCTCCATACTTTCCTTCTCGTGCATGACGATATCATCGATCGGGATGATTTCCGACACGGGGAACCGACGCTCCATCGGCGGTATGCTGAGTTCGGGCGGAAGCATTTTCCCGACCGCGATGTCGAGCATTTCGGCAATTCGATCGCGCTCATCGTCGGAGATCTGCTTTCCGCCATGAGCAACGATATTATCTTCCGGGCACCTTTTCCTCAAGAGCGGATATTTGAGGCGCTTTCTCGGCTTCAGTCGGTAGTATCATACACCGTCATCGGTCAGGCACAGGACATCTATATGGAGTATCGGCGGGAGGCGACGGAGGAGGAGATACTCAGGATGTATAAGAACAAGACCGCCCGGTACACTATGGAACGGCCTATCCAGATGGGGCTTCTGCTCGCAGGAGACCAAGGGACGCTTGCTGACCGGTTGAGCGGATACGCCTTGCCGCTCGGTATCGCGTTCCAGATCCAGGATGATATTTTGGGCGTGTTCGGTTCGGAGGCGAAAATCGGAAAACCGGTCGGATCCGACATTCAGGAGGGGAAACTGACCCTTCTGGTTGCGTACGCTCTCGAGCGGGGTACGCGTGAACAGCAGGGAGAGCTTCGACATATTCTCTCTCTCGGGACCGGTTTGGGTCCAGAGGATGTCGAGCGTTTCCGATCGCTGCTTGCGGAGACACGGTCGTTGGAACGGGCCCGGGAGATGGCGCAGCGGTATATCCAGGAAGGCAAACGGGCGCTCGGAGAAGTCCGGGCAGATCTCCCTACACGTTCGTTTGACTTTTTTGAGGCTATCGCCGATTATATGGCGGAGCGGGAATATTAATCTGATTGGAATCGAAATCATGCAGACCGATAATTCACTCCCGAAGCACGTTGTCATTATCCCGGATGGGAACCGCCGTTGGGCCCATGAACGAGGTCTTGATCCATGGAAAGGGCACGAAGCGGGGGCCGAGAACACGGAGCAGTTGATACGGGAAGCAAGGCGGCTCGGTATCCGGGAGATTTCCTTCTGGGGGTCATCGATAGAGAATCTGACCAAGCGGCCGCTCGCCGAAAGCAAAGCGCTTCTGCGTATTTATGAGACATACTTTTCTAGGCTCGCCGAGAGTGAGGATATCCATGCCGATCAGGCCCGGATCCGATGCATCGGCCATTGGGAAGAACAATTCCCGGATCCGTTGAAAAAGGTGCTTTCCCGGTGTATCGAATCAACCAAGGAGTATGACCGTCATTTTCTGAATTTCTTTCTCGCCTACAGCGGGAATGACGAGATGCGCCTCGCCTTCGAGAAAGTGAGTCGGGAATTAGCACCAGGCGAGCGGGTGACCGATGCGCTTATCAAGAAGCATCTGATGACGCGCGAGCTTCCGCCGGTCGACTATCTTATTCGGACCGGTGGCGAACCCCATCTTTCGGCCGGCTTCATGATGTGGGATATCGCCGATTCCCAGCTTTTCTTCTCGGAAAAGCTCTATCCGGATTTCGGTCCGGAAGCGTTCGCCGAGGCCATAGCGGACTATCAGGAACGCGGGCGGAGGTTCGGTTCGTAAGGGATTTTTTCGGCCCCTGTTGACAAAACTTTGGCTTTTGCTACAATAGTCAATACATTTTGAAAAATCGCATAGGTTCAGGGCAAGAGGTGCCACATACTGCAATTCAGGAACGAGGGTTGGTTTGCTTCGGAAAAATATTCACCTTTGTTTTTGTTTTGTTTGAGAAGCATCCGCCTGGAAATAGAGCGCGACAAAAGAAGATATGGGAAATGGAAAAGACGTGATCCGCATGGATGGGGAGGTAATCGAAGCGCTTCCAGGAACGACTTTTCGTGTTCGGCTCGACAATGGACATGAGATTCTCGGACATATTTCAGGCAAGATCCGAGTGCATTATATCCGTCTGTTGACAGGAGATCGGGTGACGGTGGAGATGAGTCCCTACGACCTTTCGAAGGGAAGAATCGTCCAGCGGCTGAAGTTTTAAGATATCGCACAAACCTAACGTCATGAAGGTCCGACCATCAGTGAAGAAAATCTGTGTACGCTGCAAGGTGATCAAGAGAAAGCGCGTGATTCGCGTGATTTGCAGTACCCCGAAGCATAAGCAGCGACAAGGATAACAAAGCATATGATAAGAATCGCAGGCATCAACATTCCGGATAATAAGCGCATCGAGATTTCCTTGACGTATATTTACGGTATCGGCCGGACGACGAGTCAGAAGATTCTGGATGAGCTCGGTATCGATCGCAATATCCGCACCAAAGATCTGGTCGAGGGAGTGGCCAATAAGTTGCGTGAGTCGGTGGAGAAGAAATACCGTGTCGAAGGCGAATTGCGCCATGAGGTCAAGCAGAACATCAAGCGCCTGAAGGAAATCGGTTGTTATCGTGGATCCCGCCATCAGAAGAATCTTCCGTCACGTGGACAGAGGACGAAGACCAATACCCGGACCGTCCGCGGAAATGTCCGCAAGACTATGGGAAGCGGCCGCAAGAAGGCATCCGAGAAGACCTAATCAAGGGAGAGAATGTCTGGTTGTTGACGACGTTCTCGATTTTCACGAGGCCCGAGTGCCTCTAAATGATAAGGAGAAAATATGACAGAAGACGTACAGAAAACCGAGGGAGCCGCAACCGAGGTCGCCGAGGAAGCGACGACGAAGAAGCAGAAGAAATCTTCGCGCCGTCAGATTCTGAAAGGACGCGCCTCGATCCAGTGCACGTACAACAACACGATCATTTCCCTGACCGATATCAATGGCAATGTGCTCGGCTGGTCCAGCTCCGGTCATATGGGTTTTAAGGGGGCCAAGAAATCGACCCCGTACGCGGCGACCCAGGTGGTGGCTGACGTGACCGAGAAGGTGAAGAAATTCGGCCTGCAGGAAGTGGAAGTGTTCGTGAACGGTGTCGGGAACGGTCGTGAGGCCGCGATTCGCGCGCTGGCGAACAACGGTTTCTCCATTCTCGGTATCAAGGATACGACTTCGGTTCCGCATGGCGGTTGCCGTCCTCGCCGTCCTCGCCGTATTTAAGAGATAAGTCAGTGAAGTGAAATTATGCCCAAGATCGATTCCAAATGCAAGCTCTGTCGCCGCGCCGGAGAAAAACTCTTTCTCAAGGGAGATCGTTGTATTTCTCAGAAATGTGCCATGGTGCGTCGTCCGAACGCCCCCGGCGTGCATGGAAGCACCCCGTCGCGCAATCAGAGTGAATTTGGCAAGCAGTTGGCGATGAAGCAGAAGATCAAGCGCATCTACGGCGTATTGGAAAAGCAATTCCGTTGTCACTATGCCGAGGTGAAGCGCCAGAAGGGCGTGACCGGAGACTTGCTTCTTTCCCGGCTTGAGCGGCGCATGGATAATGTCGTCTATCGTCTCGGGTTCGCTCCTTCGCGGGTGACCGGGCGGCAGCTGGTTTCACACAAGATGTTTACCGTCAACGGTAAGCGTGTCAATATCCCTTCCTTTGAGCTTCATGTCGGCGACGTCATCCGTTTGAAAGACGCGAAGCGCGAAAAAACATTCACCAAGAATCGTATCGAAATCCTGAAAGAAAAAAAGGATGTTCCCGTATGGCTGGATCTGAATAGCGAGAAGCTTGAAGGCACCGTGGTGGGTCTTCCGGCAAGGAACGACATCGGAGTCACGGTCGATCCGCAGATGGTCGTTGAGTATTACTCGAAATAATCTCCTTACCGCTAAAAAGTGTTTAACCATATCTCTATGATCGCTATCCCACAAAAGCCGGAGTATATCTCACTCGGTGAGAACCATGGAAAGTTCGAGATTCTCGGATGCTATCCTGGCTATGGGACGACTTTGGGAAACGCGCTCCGGAGAGTGCTACTTTCCTCGCTTGAGGGAGCGGCTATCCGTTCGGTCAAGATCACGGGCGTGACGCATGAGTTCACGACCCTTCCTGGCGTCATGGAAGATGTGGTCCAGATTCTTCTTCACCTGAAGCAGATCCGTTTTCGATTGCACGGGGACGAACCGGTCAAGATCGCCCTGAAGGTGAAGGGTGAGCGGGTGGTGACGGCCAAAGACTTCAAGGTTCCATCAAGCGTGGAAATCGTCGATGGCGATCAGATGATCGCGACCATTACCGATAAGAAGACAGAATTGGAAATGGAGATCGAGATTGATCGCGGGGTCGGGTACGTTTCGGTGGAGGCTCGTGATCGCGAAGAGCGCGAAATCGGCGTCATCGCCGTCGATTCGATCTATTCGCCGGTCAAGCGCGTCAATTATGAAGTCGAGAACATGCGCGTCGGCAAGCGGACCGACTATGATAAAATTACCCTGGAAATCCTCACCGATGGGAGTATCACTCCGGAAGAAGCCTTCACGAAGAGTGTCGCCATCCTGATCGACCAGTTTACTGCCCTGTCCGATTCGAGAGTTGATGAGGAAGCGGAAGCGGGCACTGTTGCCGAGGCGGGTACGGAAGACGAGACGGTATCGGCGGTCGCCGAAGAGGAAGCCCCAAAAGAAGAGAAGAAATCAAAGAAGAAAACCGCCGAAGAAGTTAAATAGGGTCGTGATTTGTTGAGATGGAAGTATGCATCACAGGAATAAAGGTCGCATCTTAGGTCGTGAACGCAATCAGCGGAAAGCCCTCATCAAGGGCCTGCTCGCGAGCTTGGTGTTGCATGGCCGTATCATGACGACGGAAGCCAAGGCGAAGGAAACGAAGAATTTCATCGATCAGCTGGTCAATAAGGCGAAGAAGGCGAAGCAGGTCGATGGAGTCGGGCAATTGGCGATGGTTCGCATGGTGCGTCAGCGTCTTCCGAAGGATGCGGCGGACAAGATGCTTTCCGAGGAGTTCGTCAGTCGTTTTTCCGGAAGAGAGAGCGGATATACGCGTGTTATCAAGGTGGAGGCCCGCAAAGGAGATGGCGCCCGAAGAGCGATTATCGAGTTTGTTTCATAAGGGATCCTCTGTTAAATGAGAAGTAATGGTTATGGCAACAGCGAAGAAACAATCAGTGAGCCGGGTGTATCATCAGTTCGATGCGCAAGGGAAGGTGCTTGGCCGTTTGGCGGTCGAGGTCGCGTCCGTGCTTTCCGGGAAGAAAAAGGTCGGGTACGCGCCGCATATCGACAACGGTGACTGTGTCGTGATCGTCAATACCGATGGTCTGGTCGTCACGGGAAACAAGCGCGCTGACAAGATATACCATCATTTCAGCGGGTATCCGAGTGGCATCAAATCCATCGCGTTCCAGGATCAGATGCAGAAGGACTCACGGAAGATTTTCTGGAAGGCGGTATACGGGATGCTTCCGAAAAACAAGTTGCGGGATCGCATGCTGACCCGGTTGAATCTCTACAAGAATGCCGAGCATACGCACAAGACCATCCATGTACAGCACGACTAATCTTTTTTCTTGATTCAATAGTAGACAGCCGTATGGTAACAAAGACCGTAAAAACGAAGGAAGCAGCGGAGCGATATATCGCCGCAGTCGGTCGTCGCAAGACGGCAGTGGCTCAGGTGCGCATCACCCCGATCGCCGATGAGAAGGACGTGACGCTTGTGGTGAATGGCCGTGATGCCAAGGAATATTTCGCGTTGGCAGCGTACCTGACCAATGCCTTTTCGCCTTTGCAGGTGGCCGGTATGAACGGAAAGTTCAGCGTGTCGGTTCTGGCTCAGGGTGGAGGTGTACATGGTCAGTCTGATGCCACCAAGCTCGGCGTGGCCCGGGCGCTCGTCAAGTTTGATATGAATTTGCGTGCCATCCTCAAAGCACAGAAACTTCTGACTCGCGATTCCCGTTCGGTGGAACGTAAGAAGCCGGGACTCAAGAAGGCCCGTCGCGCCCCGCAGTGGTCGAAGCGCTAAAATCTTGCATGAAAAAAACGAAGCCCCGAGTAATCGGGGCCTTTTCGTCGGTCGGATGGAGATACAAAAAGAAAACCCAGGCATATTTGCATCCTGGGCAGTAAGGGCCTTGTGAGAGGCTGCTTGTTGTTATCGGATTGCTTGCAATATGCCCAGTGCTTGATCTCGGGCAACCAGTATTTCGGCAGAGAGTTGAACCTGCCGTTCGGCAGCGTCGATCAAGTCCAGCGCAAGACAGCAAAGAGCAATCTCATCTTTGAGCTCGAATGATTTTCCCCGAATCAAATCAAGCAGTACGAGGTACATTGCTCGGTCTTTCGCTCTTTCTGATTCAACTACGCCGTGGAGGAGACACTGCATCAATCCCGTTGGCTGCTCGTAATCGACGATGTCGGCAATTTGTTTCAGCCCGATACGTCTGAGTGTTCCTGGTTTGACGGCATGGAGAAAGCCGGCAAGGAGGAGCGCCTGCTGGTCATGATCGTGATGTCTCTTCAGGCGTTTGAGTATCCTTCCCTCACCCGATGAGAGAATTTCTGACAGATTTGCGACAATCGCGGTAATCCTTTGGCGCATTTCTGGAGCGGCTTGCTTCCACAGTCTGAGGAGGATTTTCTTGATCCGTTTTTCATCGCGGGCGCTGACCACTGATTCAATGGCGAGGAACACGATACTCATCGTGCTTTCAGTAGCACCGGTTTTGGTGCCGCGAAAAATTTTCTTCGTTACCTGGATGGCGTCTGGCGTCGTTGTATGAGTGCGCGTAGGGGTCTTTGGACCACCTTGGAAATGTTTTGACCCTTTGCGCTCGTACTTTTCGACATCTGTCAGGCCCCTCTTTGTGCGCGGATCGGGCGGTTGAAGCTCTTGGGGGGCGATGCCCTTCTTGTCGTTCGAAGCTGCGAACATGACTGATCCTTTCAATAAAAATTGTTCAGGTACTACAAAAATTGTCTCTGTAACAATAAAAAAACGAGGACAAATGCCACTTTTTTCAGTGTTATTTCAGATAACTTTTGAAGTTTAATTATATACCTAAATAACGTATCTGTCAACGAATTTTTTTCAATCTTTCCTTTTCTAAAAGGTTTTTTTGAGGAATTCATGGATCGTTTGGAGAGCTTCCTTTTCCTTTGCGACGATGGCCTCCCGTATTTCGGGAGAATAATCCGCTTCACTCGCATGTTCTCGATCAATGGCTTCGGGAAGGATACGGAAGTAGTCTTCTCGGGATGCCTCGAAAATCCGCATATCTTCATCGATCCAGAGATGGGCCAATTGTGGATCGATGAATCCGTCATGGGATTTCTGGATGAGAATCGTGATAGTCGTGAGGAAGGGGTTTCCTTTCTTGTAGGTTCGGGCAGAATGGATGGCATCGAAAACGTCGGCGAAACGGAGAATGGTGGCGATACGGAGCGCGGATTGCGAGACCGGATGAGGTTCTTCTCCATCGAGCGGCCGCTCGTGGTGGTTGGAAACGAGGGCAACGAATGTGTCATCGAGTCCGTAGGCCCGAGCTATTTCTCCGGAGAAATCCTGATGCGTATTGATGATTTCGCCCAAGGTCTGATCAGGGTCGATGCCTGAGCGGACGAGGAGGCTCTGTTGTTCCGGCGTGAGGCAGCATGAGAACGGCACAAGGTCTTTTTCACGGAGATTATGCGTGGCTCCGGCCGTAAGCTTTCCATTCAGGGTGATTTCGGCCTGCCCTTCGTCGCATCGATCTTGTGAACAGAAATGTTTGATGCAGAGCCGATGCCATTCGTGATCGGTCAGCGGGTTGTTGAGGACGAGGTCTTTCAGCGGAATACCGATCTTCCCGACATCGTGCAGGAGCGCGGCGATGGCGAGCGTCGTTTTCGGGATACCCTCTCGCTCGAGCTCGGATCTGAGGAAATTGCCGATCGGATGCGTGCTTTCGAGCTTGCGTTCGACGATCTGATACGTGCGGATGCAGTGATGGAAGGTCTCGGTGTCGAACAGCTCGAGCAGGGTGAGTATTTCCCAGTGTGCCGGGGAAAGGGCAGGAATGATATCGGAGAGTTTTTCCCGGATGCGGGTGTCGGATCGGAGACGGAGAATCTGTTCTTGGAGGAGCGGGCGATTTTCCGGATCCCGGAAATTTTCAAGTATGGCCTGATGATTGCCGGATTGGCAAAGTGTCCGTGCGCGGCGTTCCCGATCGAGGACGTGCTCATCGGAAGAGTGGTCCTCGATATGGAGAGGCTCCTGTTCTATGAAGGGTTTTTCTGGGGGCATAGTTTTTGGTTTTTTAAGAGTCAATCTTCGTATTTCTCTCCCAAATCTCACCGCATGAATAAGTAAGAAACAAACGCTTGCCGATGAAAACGAGAGAATTTCGGCCGTGAACCTCTCAAGCTTGTCAGGTTATGAAAGTACCCCTCGTACTTTTCGAGGCTTTCGCACGAAATTCTCTTGTTTTCATCGATATGAGAATTTGGTATAGATACTTATTCCGCGAAGAAATTATTGAATTCAGGGAAATCAATGGAGAGAAGCTCCGAGGAGTCACCGGTATCCTTGACGAAAAAAATCTGATTTTGGCTGACACGGGAGAGGACCTGGAGTGGCGGTCGTTCGAAGCGGATGAGTTCATTGATATTGCGCCGATCCCGGTTGTCGAGCTCGGTGACGAAGACTTGTGGACCTTTGACATAGAGGATATGTTCGTAATCTTTCGTCCACTGGACGAAAGAGATTTTGTCCGCGAATCGGCCGATCTGCCAGATAGAGTCCTGGTCGCGCTTGGGTTGTACCTCCCAGGGACGGATGAAATAGACGAAGGTTTCGTGCGGGGAGAAGAAAAGAAGTTTTTTGCCGTCATCGGAGAATTGGACGCCGCTGATATCCTGTTCGGCGAGCGTGCGGAGAGGGTTTTCACTCATGTACGCGTTGAAGAACGAGAGCTTTCCGTGTTTGGAGAGAACGGCGATGCGGTATTCATCGTAGACGACCAGCGTCGTCTCGGAGTCGATGTCAGCCAGGGGGACATCGGCGATGGGTCGGAAATCCGGGTTTTTTTCGTCGGCCCCGAAACGATATAGACGTCCGTTTTCGGAGCTGATGATATAGACATCCGATCCGGAAATATCATAGGCGAGGATATGTTCGGCGAGGAGCAGCGGCTCGAGGGGGCGGTTTTCATCGGTGGCGCTGTTCAGGTCGAGTCGGTAGAGCTTATCCTCGGACCGATAGAGCAAGGAATCGCGGACGGCCGGATTGAAGCGGGGGCGGAACAGGGAAAAGGTGGCGAGTTCATTGCTGAGATCCCGGATTTGTTTCGTCTCCGTATCCACTGAAAGGACATGCCGTTTTCCTTCAGAAAGGACAGGAAAGACGAGGCGGTCCGCATCGGGGGACCATTCGAGGTTTTCGTCCTTTTCGAAAGCGAAGGAGATATCGGGTTGCGAATACAGCATCTCGTTGATTTCCTGCTTCGTATCGTATATCTGTACTCCGATACGGTGGGGACTTTCGTGGATGCCGGCGAACAGCGTCGGCTCGGGTGACTGGAAATAACGGGTCAAATACGTCGTTCCGGGATAGGCGATGATTTCGTAATTCTGTCGAGGGAGCGTGATGTTCCAGAATTCACTGGAAACGCCGCTCCTCACGACGATGCGTTTGGACCACGTCTGGTAGCCCGGCGAACTCACTTCGATGGAGTGTTCTCCGGGTATGATGCCGGAAATATGATAGCTCTGGTTGAGACGGTTCAGATCCTCATCCGGAATCCGGATGCCATCGATCTTGATATCGATCTCTACCGGATTGGATTTGAGCGTGATCGAACCTCCGTAGATGAAGACCCCGCGCTCGAAGCTGAAGCGGTATCCGAAAGCGTAGAAAAGGACACTGCCCGAAACGATGCAGAAAGATAGTATTGAAAGGAAAAAAAGCGCGAAACGCGGCTTGCCTTGGAGCATAGGAACAAAACTGTGAAAAGAATAACGGGTCACGAAGGGCCATATCGTGACTGATGGTATGATAGCGCATCTTTTTGGCTATGGAAAGGGATTTGTTTTTCGAATCTCTTTCGGATGAAATCTTCTTTGACGTTCTGTGACGATGGATGGTACACTCACGGCGTGTCGTTTTTTCTTCGATAAGGGAAAGTGTTTCCGTACGGCTTATGATGGCGGGTATACCGTTTTTGGAGAATATCGCCGGATTATCGAAGGACGCGTCTGCCGACCTGTCCTTTTTTTTCCTGTTCGCCGCCCTGAGTCTCGCGCTTGGGTTTTTCCTGGGACGCTTCAAGTTGATCAATATCCTCATCAACGCGTATATTGCGCTGGCCTTCATATCGGTGCTTCCGGAATCGGCACTCGCTCTTTCCGACTACGCAAAGCCTGGTGCCTTCGTCGCCCTTCTGGTCGTCTTGACCGCGATCGACAAGCGGCTCTTCGACCTGCATATTTCGAGTGCCGGCTCGGACCTTTTCTGGCGCCTGATCGTGATGAGCCTGCTTGTTTCCGGAATGCTGACGAGCATGCTGCTCTCGCTCTTGCCAGGGACTGTCACGAGCGGTTTCGTGACCGAGCATGTCGCTTTCGTGTTCGCTTCGCCGCTCGCATCGATCATCTGGTTCGCGATTCCGATCCTTACTCTGCTGTTCATCAATAATCGATTGAAGTAGGCTGTCCTAAGATGTTCCCCTGAGAGAAGCAAAAAACCCTTTATATAAAGGGTTTTTTCAAGCAAGAATCCGATAAAAAGTCGGGAGAGCCAGGAAAGACTCCTGGGGCTTGACAGGGCGGTTTTGACTGCTATACTGGGTAAGCAATCAGGAAGTCTACAGATTGCTTTTGTTTCTTTTTGTTTTTTTCTCCGGACACGCAGCGATGCGAGGAAGGGAGAAGAACGGAGGGATACTGCAACGAGTCCATTAACAATTTCTGTGCGAGCCAAATAAAGAAGAGAAAAAAGTTTCACAATCACAATTTTTTGTGGTTAGTCCTCTCACCTCTGCCTTGTGCAGGGGGAGACGGCGGATTCCTTTCAATTTGTTTTTCAATGAAACGTATTCTTCGGAATATCGTTTCTCTGTTTTGAGAGTTTGATCCTGGCTCAGGATGAACGCTGGCGGCGTGGATAAGGCATGCAAGTCGAGTGGGTTTAGGCCCACGGCAAACGGGTTCGGAATACATAGGAATTTCCCTCAGAGTCGTGAATAATTCGGAGAAATCCGAGCTAATACACGATACGCTCTACGGAGTAAAGATTTATCGCTTTGAGATGAGCCTGTGTCCTATCAGCTTGTTGGTGAGGTAAAAGCCCACCAAGGCTATGACGGGTAGGGGGTGTGAGAGCATGACCCCCAACATTGGAACTGAGACACTGTCCAAACACCTACGGGTGGCTGCAGTCGAGAATATTCCACAATGGACGAAAGTCTGATGGAGCGACGCCGCGTGCGGGATGAAGGCCCTCGGGTTGTAAACCGCTTTTTTCAGGGAGCAATTTCGATGAGAGTACCTGAAGAATAAGAGGTTACTAACTCTGTGCCAGCAGTAGCGGTAATACAGAGACCTCAAGCGTTATCCGGATTTATTGGGCGTAAAGCGCAGGTAGGCGGGTTTATTAGTCGGATGTCAAAGACCGGGGCTCAACTCCGGGAAGGCATTCGAAACGGTATACCTAGAGAATGTGAGAGATGAGTGGAATTCATGGTGTAGTAGTGAAATGCGTTGATATCATGAGGAACACCGAAGGCGAAGGCAACTCATTGGCACATTTCTGACGCTGAGCTGCGAAAGCGTGGGGAGCGAATGGGATTAGATACCCCAGTAGTCCACGCTGTAAACGATGCATACTAGGTGCAGGGAGAATCGACCCTTTCTGTGCCGTAGCTAACGCGTTAAGTATGCCGCCTGGGAAGTACGAGCGCAAGCTTAAAACTCAAAGGAATAGACGGGGATCC
>JAUPWI010000010.1 GCA_030916545.1 Patescibacteria group bacterium
GAAAAATCCTCATCGGCCAGCCCGGTCGCTATTTCCTCCCGAATATCGTTCCACATCTCCTTTTCATCGTCACCGGCATCGGATTCCTCCTCCACCGGAAAACCAGATTCATCCTAGCCATGAAAATCCTCGCTCTCGCCACCATACTCCTCCAACTCCATGCCATCGTGAATGTCATTATCCCTCGCTACTATCTCTGAAACGCGCATGCAAAATGATACCGGATCGAACAGAAAATATGAGATACGGATTCTCTCCGCGGTTTTTCTCATGGGAATAATCGGTATCTTGTGGACCTTTTTCGCTGGTTTTGGCCTCGCCGAATCCGAATACAATTTCCTGGGAAAAACAAAAAAAATAACCCTCTCGCCCGGTGCGCCAGTCACTCAGACGTTTTCCGCGCACCGAAATAATCTCACCCAAATCCGTTTCGTCTTAGGAAAAGCCGATATCGACCGAGACGAACGGTTCGAATTCCGTCTCATGGATGAAGCCTGTCAGGAAACCCTTGTTCTAAAAACCCTGCGTTCCGAACCGCGCTCACAGGGAGCATATACCGTCTTCGCCTTTCCTGCCATCGCCGATTCTGAAAATAAGCGGTACTGCTTCTCTGTCGTCTACTTCTCCGATGAGAACCACAAAGGCGACAAACCGTATCTGTCCGCCACCGATAACCCAGACTCTATATTTCCCGATCGCATCCTTACCGACACGAATAAAAACAAGGTCTATCCGAGCCAGACTCTGTTCCTGCGTCCCGCCTATACCGAAGGGTCCCTCCCGAACGACCTCTTGGATTTCACCGAACGCCTTACACAATACAAACCAGAGTTCATCAAAGAGTATATCCCGATGCTAAGTGCAGCCCTTCTTCTTGCAACCACCCTCCTCGGCATGAGTTTCATCCGCAGACGATACTAACATCCTACTGCCTTCGGGAATAATTAGAAATAATGCCTCTGAGATACGATCCGTATTCCTCATTCCGGCCCGTGGTAGTCACGTAGCGGGCAAGAGCGGTCCGTCTTGCCTGGTCACCCATCGCGGACCGGAATTCCCTATTGACAATCAATTTCCCAAGCTTCTCCACCCATTCATCCGTCTCGGTTGCCACATATCCATCCTCGCCATCCCTGATAGCCTCACGAAAGGTCCGGTTGGCCACGGCGACCGTCGGGACTCCGACGATACCGGCTTCAAAGAATTTCAGTTCTGATTTTGATTCACAAAAAGGATTGTCTAATTCAAGTGGGGCAAGATTGATATCGAGGGTCGCAATATGCCCGAAGAATTCCTTCCGGGGAATCAACGGAACGCGCTCGATCCGATCCTCATACGGTCTGAGAGCGGCGTCGGTATCGATCGGTCCGGTCAGCACCAATCGCATGCTCGTATACAGATCGAAAAGCCGTATAAGCGCGTCGGTGATAGTTGCGAAATCCTTGTTGTGACTCGGAGTGCCCGAAAGATATCCGACGCGGACGATACCTTCTTTTCCTGGTGCCTTGCGCTGCCAAGCCGCATCTGCCAATGCGACATCACTTTGCGAAAGCTTGTTCGGTACGACGAAGACCTGTTTGCCAAGAGCGCGCAATTTTTCGGCCAGAAAGCCCGTGGTGGTCGTCGCCACCTTCACGTATGGATCGGCGAGCATCTCCCCACCCACGCCGTGCTCGTACAGTTTCCGTTCCAGGGAATTCATTTTCTGAAAATAGTCCATGTGAACGAGGAACTGCGGATCATAGACCAGGTCATCAGTCTCGAAGATGATTTCCTTCTTCAGTTCCTTGAGCCGTTCGAATAGCTTCTTGGCCTGGCCGGTATACAGAACCCGATGAAACACGAAAACAGAAAACTGTTCCGCATACGAGAGAAGAAACGGGTTATCCTGAACAGTCACCGAAGTCCGATAACCCTGAAGGGAAAGTTCTTCCGCAACGTGCTCGCACCGGTACCGCGCACTGTCCCCAACCCCGCCGGAAATGAACAAGATGTCTCCCGGTCGTACCCGCCGGAAAAGAGCCAGGGCCGCGACAAGGACCCTCCGTCCACCACGAAACAATCCCTCCCTTCGGAGCGTATGCCAGGCCTTTCCGATCTTGATCAAGAGAAGCTTCATGGAATATTGCTCAAACGATAACGACTCGGATTTCCATCAAACAGGGATCAGGCTTGAGAGCGAACTTTTTCCGATGCCCCATGTTTCCGAACATGCAGCGAGGAAAAGGTTCGCTCTCAAGCCCAGCTTACACAAAACAAAACTGGTCATTCGTCGCCTTATCCTTATCCGAAACATCCCTTGTTCCGTCAGTATATCAAAACCGCCGGCTTTTCAGAAATAGCCGGCGGCCCTCGTCTTGGGGCGAGGAATACGGACGACTAGCGCGACTTGATGGCCCAATGTGAAAGGATATGGATGCAGGAGAGAACGACAGAGCCGAGTATAGCCGCGAAAAAAGTCTCCACCTCAAAGCCTTTGATAAATCCCCCAAGCATGAAGAGTAGTGCTCCA
>JAUPWI010000011.1 GCA_030916545.1 Patescibacteria group bacterium
CACCCAGGGCAGCCCACCAAACATCCCCTTCGGAAACAAGCGGCGGTCTGTGATTCCTGGAATCAAGATGCGATTTCTTCGGCATCCACGATTCAAATCGATCCATAGAAATTATTCGTTCGATTTTTTGTTTACCGTACTTACACTAAGATATACACCTAGTATAAGAAGTGGTCGGAAAATCGTCAAGCGTCACCGACAAAAAAACCTCTCCCATCAAGGAGAGGCTTCAAAAAAAGAAAAAATATAACCCTATACCCGCATCCGGATCAAGAAGGCTATCTTCTCTCCCACCCGGATCCCTTCCGTGACGCGCACCGCCGCCTTGAGTGGTAGGAGATACGCTGCGGATTTCTTATCCGGAAAAATCGAGGTATCCCAAGTCATCCGGCCGATCGTCACCGTCACCGGCAAGGATCCCCATCCTTTCGATCTTCCTCCGAAGCGCTCACGAATCCCGGCCGAGATCTCTTTCGGCACGCTCACGAAATGCCAATTGGCATTCTCTCCCGGGTACAGCCACACTTCCGCCTGAATATTGAAAATATCTTTCAGCATACGCGTTCCACATCCGGATATTCCCCCGATCACTCACTCGAAAAACATCGGACGGAGAGCCTCACCGAGATAGTACGGCCAGATGATGACCGCCTGCACCCCCTGCCAGAAAGTCAGCTGCAAAAATCCGATGGTAAAAATCCAAGCCGCCACCCACATCCCTCCCGAAAAAGCATGGTTCTCGATCTTGACCTTGTCCATATGCGTGAAAGGATATTACTGATGAGAAACGGACGACTTCTCTTCGGGCTTCATCGGGATGATGAAGACCGCGAAGATATAGACGATAATGCCCGGCGCAAATCCGGTAAACACCGTGATGAGCGTCCACAACAACCGGAGAATCACTGGATCGATTCCCCAGTGCTCACCCAGACCGCCGAAAACCCCCGAGAATACCCGATTCGTACTGCTCCGATACAGGTGTCTGACTGGCGCTTCCATAGGAATATGTCTTAAAAAATAAACTCCCATTCCTCACCTCCAGTATACACCCGGAGTCAAGCCTCTCCCAACTCAAAACTCGCCTGACACGAGACAAGCACTCCTCTTCTCTTATTCCGTCGTCGTGCCGTCAAAGGCCGGCTCGTCGGCCTCCGCCTCGGCACGTGTCGCCCGGACGGTTCCATCCTTATGATGTGGCGGCGCGTAGATCGTATAGAGTTTCAGCATCTCGGTCTGCGATACGTTGATGACATTGTGTCGCGAACCCACCGGGACGATGACCGCGTCACCGTCCGTCACCTCGTACTCCGTATCATCGACGATGACCTTCCCTATCCCGCTCTCGAAACGGAAAAACTGATCACCCTCATCATGCACTTCCATCCCGATTTCCTCACCCGGCAAGAGCGACATCAGCACGAGCTGACAATCGAGGGCCGTGTACAACACCTGACGAAAATTCGTATTCTCCATCGTCAGCTTCTCGATATCTCCCTTATATCCTTTTTTCATATTCCTGTTCCTCTGAGCTGATTACCTTCACCTCCAGTATACACCCGACGTCAAGTCCTCCCTCCCGACCCATGGCGACTCCCCTTGCGGTATGCCAAAAACAGACAAAAAAACCGGGCCTCATGATGACGACCCGGACCCTTCTCAGGGATTTAGCAAAACCGCGACTGCTGCAACTCCTCGAGCTCGAACCCAGAAAGCCACTCGAATACCTTGCGATATGCCCCCATACCCCCGGCGATCACTTCATCCGGGAAAACGAGCGGCGTACCCTTCGCTATCCCACCACGAGTCCACTGGCGCATCGCATCCTGCCGGAAGAGTTCCTTGTCCATCCAGGGCGGTTCAGTACCGACAAAGATATCCTCGGAGCGCACGAACCGACTGCAGTCACCGGTCATCCACTCGTCGGCGAGAATCGGATTGCCATTCTGATCGAAACCGACCTCAAACTTGGCATCGATGATTTCGATACCATAAACGGCCGCGTGGCTCCTTCCTTCGTCGTAGGCCCGGCGGGCCAATGCGATCGCCCCATCGTATCGGCTGTCCTGGCTTCGCATGAAATCAGCATTCACCGGATCATCCGTCTCGGACTTCTCCGTCGGCGTGAAGACCGGCGGTTCAAGACGGTCCATGAGATGAAGACCTAAGGGCAACACCAGCCCATACGGATTCGGCTCGCCCTGGCTATAAAAGTCCTTCCATAGTTTCCCTGCCATCCGCGCCCGAAAAATGAGTTCGAAAGGCATCATCTCAACCCGCTGGACGACGATTGCCCGCAGATGAAGATCGTCCGGATCCGTCTTGTGCCGCTGGCGATATTTGTAAATCTCCTTCCCGTAGGCGACGATGTGCGTCGGGATGTCCGGAAACACAAACTGCGACCAGTACACCGTCATCGCCGTGAGGAACTGGCCTAACTGCGGTACCGTACTCTGATGGACGACATCATGCGTACTGATCCGATCAGTCGCCACCCTGCGTAATAAATCAGGATAACCTTCGAGTGCAGAGGTTTCCCGGACCTTGCCCTGATGGATCAGTGTGGCGTTGCTGAGA
>JAUPWI010000012.1 GCA_030916545.1 Patescibacteria group bacterium
CAAAAAAGGGGTGAAAAAGCCGATGGTTTCCGCGAAGAAATCTCAGGTCAAGGCAGTGAAAAAAATCCAAAAAAAGGGAGTAGTTTCCAAGCCGGCCGCCAAGCCTACCAAGAAGTCGGTTGTCAAAAAAGCAATGTCACCCAAGCAGGAGGTGAAGGCGACGGCACAGAAAAACGCCGTGGAGGAACTGCTTCTTCGTGGGAAACAGCGTGGTTTTGTGACAGAAGATGAAATTATTCATATCTTGCCGGATGTCGAGCAGGATCTCGAAGGACTCGAATTGCTGTATGAGAAATTGGAGAACGGCGGTATTCGAATTATCGGGTCGGAAGAGATTCTGAAGATCGAGACGGTCAAAGAGGGGGAAAAATTCAGTGCGAGCGAAAAGGAGGCGGCCAAAATTAAGGCGCGTCTGATGGATATGGGCGAGGATGAGGTATCGGCCGATCTCGTGCAGATGTATTTGAAGGAAATCGGCCGGGTTGCCCTTCTGACTGGCGAGGACGAGGTGAAGCTCGCCAAGGCTATAGAGAAGGGAGATTTGAATGCCAAGCAGCGTCTGACCGAAGCGAATCTCCGGCTGGTCGTGTCGATCGCAAAGAAGTACGTCGGGCGTTCCCATAATCTCTCATTGCTCGATCTGATCCAGGAGGGGAATATCGGCTTGTTCCGGGCGGTCGAGAAATTTGATTATCAGAAAGGATTCAAGTTTTCGACGTATGCGACGTGGTGGATCCGGCAGGCGATCACTCGGGCGTTGGCCGATCAGTCACGTACGATTCGTATCCCAGTGCATATGGTCGAGACGATCAATAAGTACGCGCAGGTGACTCGTCGACTGGTTCAAGAGCTCGGTCGCGAGCCGTTGGCCGAGGAAATCGCAGCGGAGATGAATATCGAAGTCGAGAAGATTCGTCATATCCAGAAGATTTCCCAGGAGACGGTCTCACTCGAGACGAGCGTCGGCGACAGTGAGGATGATTCCGTACTCGGTGATTTTATCGAAGATACCGAGACAATCATGCCGCATCAATCGGCTTCTCGGAAACTTTTGAAACAGCACATCTCGGATATTTTGAGCGAGCTGACGCCACGCGAGCAGAAGATTCTCCGCATCCGCTTCGGGCTTGAGGACGGGGTTACGCATACACTCGAGGAAGTCGGTCAGGAGTTCGGAGTGACGCGCGAGCGTATCCGTCAGATCGAAGCCAAAGCGCTGGAGAAGATCCGTGAGCATGCTCACCTGAAAAAGCTCAGGGATTACTAATCTTTTCCCTGCTCGAAGCATATGCGGCGAAATGAGAAAATACGGAAGTTTCTCGAAGGACATCCCCGAGCGACCGAGCGCGATCTCCAGAACAAGTTCGCCCTTACTAGGAAAGAGGCGCAGACGTGGCTGACAGGGGAGACGGACACTGTTTCTGGCGGCCCGTCCCGTCCGTCCCGGTGGCGATCGGTGGCTGGTATCATACGGAATATCTTCCTTTCCGAGAAGAAATTCCTGTTTTCGCTTGTCGCTCTTTCGGTGACGATTCGTTTAGCCTACGTTTCATTTCTGATCCGGAACGAATCCTTGCGATTGCCAATACTCGATGCCGAATACTATCTCGAGTGGGCGAAAGAGATCGCGAATCATGGCTGGCTTGGGAGCAAGATCTTCTTCACGGAGCCGTTGTACGCATATTTCCTTGCGATTTTTTCGAAACTGTTCGGTGAATCTTTCCTCTTGACTGCCGCGCTTGGATTCCAGTTCCTGCTGGGAGCGTTTTTCCCTGTGCTGTTGTTCTGGGTCGGCAAGCGGATGTTGACAGAGCGTATCGGTATGATTGCTGGATTGATTGCCGCGTTGTACGGCCCATTCGTATTCTATGAAGGCTTGCTCTTGAAGACGAGCTTCGAAGTCTATAGTCTCCCGCTGTTTCTTCTGGCTCTTTTTGTTACTCTGGAGCGACCGAACTATCGGAATCTTTTTTTGATAGGGATACTACTTGGATTCCTCGGCTTGATCAAAGGCAATACGATGATTTTTGTTCCGGTCGTATTGGCATTGATCTTTTTCTTCCATCGTACCAAAGCACGGATGGAAAAAATCCTGCTCTCGGCTTGCTTTGTGGGAGGAATCGTTCTGTGTATCCTTCCTGTTACTATCCGGAACTATGTTGTCGGACAGGATATCGTGCCGACGAACTATTCCATCGGATTGGTGCTGTACCAGGGGAGCTGGTGGGGTGGGGATGGATCGACCGCTCGTGTCCCGGATTTTCTCCGTCCGCATCCGCGTTTTGAGGAATCGGACGCGGTCGGTATGGCCGAAGCCTATGTGGGAAAATCTCTTCTTCCGTCCGAAGTCTCACGGTTTTGGATAGGCAAGATGCTTTCGGAAGTCATTTCGGCTCCCGGACATTTCCTTTCGACCCTCATTCACAAGGTGGCGTTGATCGTGAACTACCGCGAATATAGCGATAATTACAGCTATGCCTTCTACCGATCAGAGATCCCATTTCTTTTTGTGTTGCCCGGATACTTCCTGGTGATCATTCTCGGCGGGGCCGGGCTAGCCGCTCTTTTTTCTCGGACATTTGAACGAGTGCTTATCGGGGAAAAAGATCAGGAATCCCTTCTTCGTTTCCGTCGGGCTCGCCTGGTATTGGTTCTCTGCTTCAGTGCCTATGTATTGGTACTGCTCCTGACGACAATCAACTCCCGGTATCGTATGCCACTCGCCCCTTTCCTCATTTTGTTTTCCGCTAGTGGCATCGTATTTCTTCGAGAACAATTCCGCGAACGATCATGGGAAGGTACTCGGAAGATGATTGTAGTCGGTGGATTGGTATTTCTTCTGGCCATACTGCCACTCGCCATCTTCAAGCATTTGAGTTTGGCGGATGCCTATCAGAATATCGGGTCTTGGTATCTCAAGCACGGAGATACCGGCAAGGCGGAAGCGTATTTTCGAAAGGCGATCACGGATGATGATGAATACGCGTGGGCATATCAGAATTTGGCACATATTACCTTGAGGCAGGGGAATTATGACGAGGCTGAGTCATTCACCAGGCGGTTGATCATGATTCGACCAGATGATTTATCGAATTATGCGGTGGTGCGGATACTCAAGAAGATGCAGGCACTTCCGGCCGAAGAGGCCCAGGTGGAACTTGATCGTTTTCTGGCGGAGAGAGAAGAGCCGGCGAAGTATGATCCAGATTTCTTTGAGGCTTCGCGATTTCTCGAATCAGGCGATGATGCGCGGGCAGAAGAACTCCTGCTTCGTTCATTGGAGCGTCGAGAGAATGCTGTTCATACCTTGATCGCACTTGCTTCACTTCGAAGCAAACAGGATGACGCTTTTGCAGCCAAAAGGTATTTGAGGCAGGCTCTCGAGGAAAATTCGTATTTGTTCCCAGCGCGGTACAATCTGGCGAATATCTTCATCCGTGAAAACGAATATCGGGAAGTAGTAGATCTACTCGAACCGGTCTATCAATTTTCCCCCGAGCTTGGAGAAGTCTGGTACAATTACGCGGTAGCACTTATCAAAACCGGGAAAACCGCGGAGGCGACTCCGGTCGTCCAGGGATATATCGAGCGGTACAAGGGAGATATGTCCCGAGCGGAAAAAGTGAAAAAATTTGAGGAAGCCCTGAAGCCGAAGGATCAGTCACTTGATAACATGGTGAAGAACCTGAAGAAATAGGGAAACATCATGTCGCGAAGATGTTCCGGAGCCATTTCAAGCCCTTAGTCTTGCCAGAGCCGGATTTTTGAGATACAGTGTGATGGTATTCTTCATGGGAAGAGGATATTCCGACGTAGCTCAGCGGTAGAGCAGGTGGCTGTTAACCACTTGGTCACAGGTTCGAATCCTGTCGTCGGAGCAGGGGCGAGTGAAGAGGTGGTCATCGCGGGTATTCTCCACGACACCATAGAAGACAGTGTTTCGGAGAAGAAGGTTACGCGGGAAATGCTTGTGGAGCGGTTCGGTGAAGAGGTTGC
>JAUPWI010000013.1 GCA_030916545.1 Patescibacteria group bacterium
AAAGGGTCGGCGATGTCGAGTCGAGACTACCAGACCACGATCATGCTCTTCTTTTCTCCTTTTCAAATCTCCGGAACTGCCAATGTAATATTTGCAATCTTTGCCACTTTTGAGCACGTAGACGTAATACATGGTTTTGGTAGGAATCGCCCCGCTCCTCGCGAGGGGCGGGGTTGGAGACCCTTGTACTGCCACTATACGACACCCCCAGTTTTATTTTTCTCTTAATCGCTTGAGCAATGCGCCATAGGCTGAACCGAACTGCTTCAGATTTCTTTCCCTTTCTTCAGCTAACTCCTTTGTAGGATAAGCCTCGTAATAGAGTAAGTCAAAAGGTCGGCGAAAAAATCGATCTCGAAAAGATCCCGACGCATCGGGATCCCAGTCTCAGTGCCGTCCATCCCGAAGCATCGTGTCCATCACCCGAAGACTATTTCTTCTCGGCGTGCGTCGTGTGCTTGCGGCAGAACTTGCAATGCTTGTTCATTTCAAGCTTCTCCTTGACCTTTTTCTTGTTGCGCTGGGTATAGTACGTGATATTGCCGCACTCCGAACACTTCAGCTTGGCCATGTTGTCTTTGATGGTTCCCATAGTCTTCCTGCCATTCCTTATGAATACGATGTATGTAATGTACGGAATTTTTCCCTTCCCGTCAATACGGAATGATTTTCTTCTTGCTTTTAGGCTTAATTACACGGTATTTTTCCCGTACACCCCTCATCCGTCCTCTCAGACCAGAAACCGGCCCGTCACGACTTCCAGTTCATCGAAACCCGTTTCGGTATCGGGCAAGCGCTTATAGATCGCATCTTCCAGGACACCAATCACGAGTTCAACGGTAAAAAACACCGGGCAGCCCTCCTTGAGATGCCCACCATAACAACGTCCTTCACGATCTGAAACGGAAGCGTGAATGTGGCAGCCATCCGGAGAGAGCGTCCCGGTACACGAAACGATTTCAAGCGGTCCGTCAATTTTTTTCACGGTATGTTCGCCCGAATCCTGCTTGGGCATACGCAGAAACGCGTATCGCACGCCACCCACTGCCGAGAGGATGACTCCCGCCGCTACCCCATGCCTCGCTACGACCTCCTCTATCCCTTCTCGGAAATACTGCCCCGGTTTCAGTCTCACGGTTATGGTACGCATATCAATTCAACGTTTATTTATCTGTATCACTTCCGACTACATCCACCCTCTCCGCGAAAAAACGAAGGTCGTCCATCGTTTTGTCGGTCAGGTCGAAACCAAATACGCGCGCAAGCGGTATCCAATCGAAATCCGCGCCCTCACCGAGATGCATCGTCGATTTGTCCCGATCGCTTTCGACGAAAAACGCGTGCCGCCAGACATCCCTTTCCTCGTTCAGGTAGTCCCGAAGCGATACGATCTCATCCGGCTCGAGATCGATATCTAGCTCCTCCTTCATCTCCCGCATAAAGGTCTCAATCGGCGTTTCGTCGCCCTCGCTCAAGCCACCGAAGAACCCCCACTTATGTGGGTTGACCGTCGTATTGCCGTCCCGCTTATGGAGCAAAACAGATTGACTTTTCTGATTATACAGAAATCCCCCCGCAAAAAATCGTTCTCCTGACATACCCTTCTCAAGATATAACTTGTTGTAAATTCCCCCTCCTTAAATTGACAAAGGCGACTGACATTGCTACCGTTTCATCACCTGCAGGGTGATCTAGCCACCGCCCCGCTCTTCTCAGAGGAAAAAGGTTGGCCGACGCAAGACTTGGAAAAGGGTTTAGTAGCGGCGAGCGAACAACCATGGGCTGAAATCACAGCTCAACACTTACCCGAGACCCTTGCGTCTTTTTCATTTCCCATGACACTTCTTATACTTCTTCCCCGATCCACACGGACAAGGATCATTACGATTGACAGTATTGGCATTCACAATCGGTTTCTGTTCCGGTCGCTCACCTGATGATGAACCACTGGTAGCGGTCGCGCCAGCGAACTGACCCACACTCTCATCGGCTCCGCGAAACTCAAGATTGACCGATGGTTGTACGATAGCAGTCACCGGCGTCGCTCCCATCGGTTCAAGCTTGAGAAGAGTCATCAGATACGTTTTCCGTACACTGTCGAGCAACAGGGTGAACAGATCGTACGCTTCGCGCTTGTATTCGATCAACGGATCACGCTGGCCGTACCCGCGCAGACCGATGCCCTGACGCAGATAGTCTATCTCATCGAGGTGGTTCATCCAGAGCTGATCGAGAGAACGGATATAGAGCGCCCGCTCGATCTGCTGCCAGAGGCCCGCTCCGAAATCACGCTCTTTGGCGATACAGACCACCTTGGCCTCCCCGACCAGATACTCCCGAAGCGCGCTCTTCTTCTCCGCCTCAGTCTTCGAACGATCATCGCGGATCGCCTCCAGTTTTTTCAGCGCCGCTTTCTCATCCAGTGTCGGAAACAGCCCGTTAGCCTCAGCCGCAACGGTCTCGATGTTCCATGTCGCCTCCTCATTCACGCAGTGAAAAGCGATCATGCGCTCGAATTCTTCGCTGATCAGGTGTAGCGTCTCATCACCGAAACGTTCGACGGAGAGCGCGTGCCTACGACGGCGATACACGACTTCGCGCTGCTTGTTCATCACGTCATCATATTCAAGAACATGTTTGCGGATATCGAAGTTGAAACCTTCAATTTTTGACTGAGCGCTCTCGATGGTCTTCGAGACGATACCATTCTGGATCGGTTCATCGTCCGGCAAACCGAGCGAGGTCATGATGCTCTTCATCTTATCCCCACCGAAACGTCGCATGAGCTCATCTTCGAGTGAAACATAAAACTGTGTCTCGCCCGGATCGCCCTGCCGGCCAGCCCGACCACGCAGCTGGTTGTCGATACGGCGCGCCTCATGACGCTCGGTACCGATAATGACCAATCCTCCGAGTTCACGTACGCCTTCACCAAGCTTGATGTCCGTACCACGACCGGCCATATTGGTGGCGATGGTCACTGAACCCCGCTGCCCGGCCCCCGCGATGATCGCTGCTTCCCGCTCATGATTCTTCGCATTCAGGACCTGATGCGCCACTCCCTGACGTTCCAAAAGCGCAGCCAGGTATTCCGATTTTTCGATCGCGACCGTACCGACGAGCACCGGCTGCCCCTTCGTCCTGAGCTCTTTCACCCGGTTTGCGATCGCCTGGAATTTCGCTTCTTCGGTCTTGTACACGATATCCGGCAGATCCCGACGGATCATCAAGCGATGCGTCGGTACTTCGACGACATCCAGTTTGTACACCTTGAAAAGCTCCTCGGCTGAGGTGGTCGCGGTTCCGGTCATACCGGCGATCTTCCGGTACAGGCGGAAATAGTTCTGAAAGGTGATCGTGGCCAATGTCCGGGACTCTTTCTGCACCGTCACGTGCTCCTTAGCCTCAATCGCCTGATGCAGGCCTTCACTGTACCGGCGTCCCGGCATGAGCCGTCCCGTGAAGTCATCAACGATGATCACTTCGCCGTCCTTGACCACGTAGTCTCGATCGCGCTTGAAGATGACCTCGGCCTTGAGAGACTGTTCAAGATGATGGACATATTGGACATTGCCCGAGGCGTAGATATTCCCCATACCGAGGAGCTTCTCCACCGAATCCATACCTTCATCGGTGAGCGTCACCACCTTCATCTTCTCGTCCACCGCATAGTCCTTCCCCATCTGCAACCGCGGGATGATGCGCGAAAACTGTTCGTACAGCTTGGTCGATTCGGTATCGGGAGCGGAGATGATGAGCGGTGTCCGGGCTTCATCGATCAGGATCGAATCGACTTCGTCCACGATCGCGTAGTGCAGTTCGCGCTGCGCCATCTCGGAGATGTCCGAAACCATATTGTCACGCAAGAAATCAAAACCGAATTCATTGTTGGTCCCATAGGTGATATCCGTCTGATAGGCCTCCCGGCGCGTAATCGGGATGAGATTCTCCATCTCGATACTCACTGCGTCGGTATCGGTCACGTGCGGTTCGAATCGGAAAGAAGTCCCCTGATGGCAGATGCACGAGGTCGAAAGCCCAAGAAACGCATAGATGCGTCCCATCCAATTCGCATCACGCTTGGCGAGATAGTCGTTCACCGTGATGACATGGACACCTTTGCCTTCAAGCGCGTTGAGATAAACTGGCAGAGTCGAAGTCAGGGTCTTCCCTTCACCGGTTTTCATTTCCGCGATCTTCCCCTGATGAAGGACGATGCCACCAAGAAGCTGGACACCATAATGTCGTTCACCGATCACGCGCTTTGCCGCCTCACGCACCGTCGCGAAGGCTTCGGGCAAGAGGTCATCGAGCGCCTCCCCCTTAGCAAGACGCGCACGGAATTCGACCGTCTTATTTCGCAAACCTTCATCCGAAAGTGCTTCAAAAGTCGGAGAAAGACGATCAATCGCTTCCGCCGTTGGTTTCAGTTTATCTATCACCCGCTCATTCGAACCGAATAATTTCTGGAGAAAAGACATAGGAGTTTCCTTCATTAAAGCCAAATGCCTGACTATTCTACCACCCCGCACCAGGCCAGTCAAAAAAGAAAAAACGGGTCGGCTTAGATTCAAGCCTCCCCGTCTTCTTCTGCTGATAAGTGACGTTTACCCCCAAGAATACTCTCCAGCTATCTCTACGCGCACCACCTCTGAATCTTGATCAATCCATGTGAGATAAGGACGGTTAAGCGGCTGATAATCCCTGTCGCCTACTTTCTGATAAAGCGTGCGTGTCCCTGCCATGGAGAAAAAGGTCCCCACCGCCAAAGCATCTAATGCGAGAGTCGTATTGAGCACCCTACGGGCGACACCCCTGTCAAACTTCGTTATGCTCACTTCACCGTCTACGATTATACTCACTTCACCGTCGATGGTGAAAGAAAACACAGGAGAGGTAGTATCGAGCTCCACTCCAAGCTGAAACACATCCCCCTCTTTTAAATCTGCATATCGCATACTGATTTCTCCTCTCCAGATCATTTTCCGATCTGTCTCTTGTTAAAAAACCAGACTATCCTTGTCTCTTTCCTTTCCTCTGTTCAGTCCTTATCCTCCAGGAGAATCGAGAGGAGTTCGTTGCGACCTTCGCCGGTCTTGGCGGAATAACGGACGACGGTGGCTTCGGGAAACATCGTGCGCAGCGTGAGTACATTCTTCGCCACGTCATTCTGTTTTCCCTTGTCGGCCTTGTTGGCGACCAAGACGATCCTGTGCCCGGTATCCGCGAGCAAGGCATACGTCGCATGGTCAGAATTTTTGAGTCCAATCTCAGCATCCACAATCAGAACAAAACAACGAAATGGCACCGAAGATTCCCCCACAAACCACGAAATCTGCTTACCCAACTTCTCCTGTCGGTCCCGGGACAGTTTGGCGAAACCGTATCCTGGCAAGTCGACGAAGTAGACGCTCTTGTTGATGCAAAAATAATTAATAGCTGTCGTCCGTCCCTGGGTATTGCTCGAGTATGCGAGCTTCTTCACCCGCACGAGTGAATTGATAACGCTCGATTTCCCGACATTCGAACGCCCCAAAAAAGCGACAACCGGCAATTGCAGCTCAGGCAGACCCTCCGTCCCGGTAACGGCTTTGACGAATTGTGCGGAGCGGATAGCCATACGATTTCATTAACAAGAGAGAAAAAAAATTGTACCGTGAAACCCAGTTCCCGTCAACCACTCTAAAGGAGGAGCACCTTGTCAAAAGAATATTATAGATGCGACTGCACGGTCAACAACTGTTCTCATCCCACTGGTGGGGAATTCAGGAGATTGGTGTACACTTTCCACCTCTGGTTATTGCAACCAAATAGGACACCATTCACCTGCCCCGACTGCAAATTTACCTTCATTCCGGAACCGCTGCCGACGCCTGGTGAGGAAGCAATCATCCGCCGGCGACCATTCGCTATCCTTGGCTGCATAGAAGTACCGAATGATCTTCTGCTATGTCGGAACCCTTTCCAGAAGGATACGACGCCCAAACATCGGTACCTGTGCTATTGCACCAACGATACCGTTTCCGATTCCGCCGCACGTGCAACCGGCGGATGGTGTGGCAGTATGCGATACTGGTGGCTCGAACCGAGCGATCAGCCATTCACCTGTCCTCACTGTCATACGTCTTTCATTCCCTGCATTCCAGATACCCCGGAAACGGAAGACGTCCCTTGGAAACGGCCTCTCTAACAAGAAGCCCTAAAGGCAACCACCACCCTTCACCCCGCCCGTATCCAGAGTCTGGACGCGGGCTGCTTTTTTATATACTAGGAAAAACTCTAAAACCGGGCAGCGGTATCAACAACTACCTTCTTTTTGATGGAACGAGCACCCCGAAGTTTCATGGTGATCTGCCGCTCTTTTTCATGCGACAATTCATGCAAGAGTTTTTCTACCACCAAATCAATAGAGCCTTCGATACTCTCGCTGGTTTCTTCTGCTCGGTACAGATGTTTCGGAGCCCGAATCATGACTTCCACACGATACTTCCCCTGCTTGTTCTTATCAACCTCAATCTCAATCTTGGAGGCTGTATCCGCCAGTTTTTCCAACTTCGTTATTTTTTTGAGGATATATCCGCGTGCTTTATCATCCGCATCGCTCGTCTGCAACAAGAATCGTGTCGTCATACTCGTATACTTATTCAGATTACACTCTCATTATACACCTACCGCGCAAGCTCGTGGCTACTTGGTCGCTACAAACCAGCTGGCAAGGCATTGGCAAACAGATTAAGAATATACGGCAACGCAATCATCATGCCAAAGAGTGGAAGAAACAGCGCCAAAAGCGATAGAATCAGAAACCAGAAAAAATACTTGCGTGTTTTCTCAGCCGACTCGAGAGTCGCATCTACCTTCCGCTCCAACTCTTCAATCTTCCGCATCAATACATCTTCCATAGACTTTATCTAAACAAATAAGAATAGTTTTTCAAAAACCTACCATCTGCACTTCTTCTTTGAGCTGCACTCGAAGATCATCACGCACGCGACGCTTAATCA
>JAUPWI010000014.1 GCA_030916545.1 Patescibacteria group bacterium
CGGTAACGGTTCGCAGTGGCTCCGCGCCCCGCAGGATTTTTACCCGGTACTTTTCGGCAGGAATACCTATACGGACATTTTCGGGTTCATGGGCGTACGGATGAAAAACGCGAAGCGGGGGGAGTGATGTAGGTGTTTGAGAATATTTCAGATCTTTAACAAATTCAGCGATTATCTTTGAGGAGAATGATGGTCTGATAGGAAATTCACTATTGAGCCGAAAAAACAGGTTTGTTAGCCATACGGGTATCAATCATCCATTCTGTTGTAGGGAGGTACTTCATGAAAACACCCCCAAGAATTGCATCCTCAGAAATTGCGGATGCGCTTTTCGGAGATACGACGCTGTTTCGAAGAATTCTTTCGTCGTATGTCCCATCCCTTATTTCCTGTTATGGAGGCGAGACTTCGCTCCGGAGACATCTTCAGGCCATACCTGACCGCATCATCTGTATCTGTCCGATGGTTTTGTGTCAGGCTTTCTTGATAGACATGCACCAGGAAGCACCGCATAATCTTTTGGGTCCACTTGGATTGGCTATGTATTCCATTTCGACTCACGATGATATCGTGGACGAACGACCTGAAGCGCGGGATGAGGTGGCAGGACTGCTCTATTCCGGAAATATTGCTTCGTTACATGGCATCTCACTTCTTGTTTCCAATGGATACGCCGACGTTGTCAAAACGGTTATCCATTTGATGAATTTGAATCACTGTTTTCAAACGGACATCATTTCATCTATTTGGGAACAACCATCCGATGAAGAGGGATATCTCAAAGCAATCAGCCATACGGGGTATTGGGCGGCAATCGGAACATCGGCTGCCGCCGAATACGTAGCTTCCGGAATCGATGAGCCGCAGGAGGTGCGGGACTTCGCTTTGCAATTCGCGCAATCATACGGGCGCATGTGCCAGGTGTACGATGATGTCCGAGAGATCGATAATGATTTACGAAATGGTTACTTCTCCCTGCCGATCAGTATCGCTTTGGAAAGAGGGTACGATCTGAGTGTTCATTCGGATAGGATGAGAAAGCGATTGCGAGGCCAAAAGCGATTGCCGAACAGAGTTTTCGTGATATCTGCGCATTGTGTGGGAGCAGATGGCCAGCCCTTCTCCGGCTTGCGGATCGGATGCATGAGGTTGGACGGCACCTCTCTCCAGCATGAAAGAATCCGTAAAATACTACGGGGTGGTTCAGATTTGAGCCACCCCGTTTTGCTTTCATGAGACATCCGTTTGATGACCGAAATTCTGGCTTGTAAAGCAGGCGCCATCGAAAAAAGCCTGTTTTTTACCAGCCCATACCCACTGGGCAATTTCTTTTACCAATGGAAATGTTTCATGTTGAGCGATATTTTCCCGACTCATCCAAGAAAACGAAACAGATTCTTTGGTGATCATGAGTTTCTCTTTCCCGGTCGGTTGGCAAAGAAAGACGATGAGAAGCGGTTGAAAAACCATTGCTTTTTGAGAAAGTACATATTCCGGAGAACTGAAAACGCCAAGTAATCTTTCTGGAGATACTGACAGACCCGTTTCCTCTTTCATCTCCCGCTTGAGACAATCAGTAACGGACTCGCCGGAATCGATCTTGCCACCTGGTAGTGCCCAGAAAGGATGGTCCTCCCGTCGGTGGACTAGAATTGCATCTTGATTATTTAACACGACACCATGAACCGATGGTAGCCAGGGTTGATTCGGTTTTGTCTGGTCTGATTCTTGATACTGGATTTCGATCATATATTTATGGAACGAGGAGAAAATCTTATGTCGATACACTTATTTCGCTTTGGAAGTGTAGCAAAACCCGAGTGCATTATCAAAGGTATTCCCTGCGTAAATCGGGAAATGATCTCCTCGTGTATTTATTTCTGAAAATTAAGATATTTCCTATCGGATTTTTTATGTTAGAATATAAGCACGTGTTGAATCATTGAATTTCAAGCGATATGGACAAGAGATCGAAAATACTCCTTTTGGTTTTCTTTCTCGTTTTGGCGGGCTCGATTTTCCTGACGTATTACCGGTACATGGTGATCAAGGACTATGCCATCGAAGCGCAGGTGGGTTGCGATCCGATGACCGAGAGCTGCTTCGTGTATGTGTGCGATCCGGAGAACGGCGAGGACTGCACTGGAGATCTTGAACAGGACACCTCGTATTACAAGTTGTTGCATCGGAACGCGAAAAACATACCGCTCTGCGATCCGACTGAAGCGGATTGTCTGGTCGCGGTGTGCCTGCCGGGGGAGGCTGACTGCCAGGTGACACTGTGCGATCCGACGTCGGAGGAGGATGTCGTGTGTTCGGATCCGGAGGCGTACCAAATGGAGCATTTTCTGAGGGAAGGATCGGATGAAGATCTGATGGTGTTTCCGGAAGAGGAAGTTTCTGCTCCCGGAATGACGGAAGAGGAGGGTGCAGTGACAGAGGGCGAATCGGATATCGCATCGGATTCGGAATCGGAATGAGCGCGACTTCGGTGCGGAGCAATCGATAGGAGAGGGATGGTATTTTTAAATTATTCGAGGGTAGACGTTTTCCGATGAAGGTCCTTTATCCGGTTGGCATATATCCGTATTAGGAGTATAATTGCACGTTTGTAAGTGAATTTCTGTTGGGAAAAAGAGATCCTGTCTAAATAGATGCGGTTTATATGGAACATTCTTGGCTGATCATCGCTTTTATAGCACCGATACTATGGGCGCTCTGCGCTGTACTCGATAGTTATTTCGTGGTGAATTGGTATCGGGATCGTTATGACGCGATCGTCGTCTCCGGAGTTTTCCAGTCATTGCCACTTCTGCTCGTTTTGCTGGGTATCGTTCAATTTTCACCTCCACCTGCGGAGGTATTTTTTTTAGCGGTAATCTCTGGACTGGCGTTCATTGTATCGTTCTTCTGTTACTTCACCGCACTTTTTAATGATAATGATTCGTCACTCGCCCAGACCTTTTGGGCCTTCAGTGTGCCGGTAGTTCCGATTTTGGCCTGGCTCGTATTTGGAGAGGTGCTTGAATTCCGTCACTATGTTGGTGTTGTGCTTTCATTCTTCGGAATATTGGCCCTCGTTCTGTATCAGAAAACGAGACGCGGAGTCAGAGTCCGGCATTTCGCGTTGCCGATGATGGGAGCGACACTCCTCTTCTCTTTGAGCATGATTCTCTCAAATAAGGCTTACGCCGCAGGAGATTTCCTGAATGTTTTTTTCGTGTTCTGCGCGAGCGCCGCTCTCGGCTCCCTCATCATTCTGCTGACTGGGTATCGTTCACGTGTTCTGGTAAGATTAGGGGAGATCGTGGTGTTGGCGAAAAAGAATTTCTTTTGGTTTGTCGCTTCGGAAGGCATGTCGCTCATAGCTATCACCACTTCACAACGAGCGCTCAGTCTGACACCGTCGGCGACTTTCATCGCGATGATCGAGGCGCTCGTGCCGGTATTCATCATGCTGATCAGCCTCGCACTCATCTGGTCGTATCGAGTGATACGTCGGCAAAACCAAGGCGTGGAATTGGTTTTATGGAAGCAATTATCCGGAGTCAGGGTGAAGTTGTTCGCAACGTTCTGTCTCGTCATCGCGATCGCGTTCGTTACCTAGATGATCATTGATACGAGGATAATGCTGAGCTGGAATGGTGGAATACAGTTTACCTTTCGAGGATTCTTTTTTTGTGTGTTAAGATTATCAGGAGTGGATTTCTTAAAGTGAGTGATAACATTGTAATGACATGCGCATACTCGCCATACTTTCCCAGAGCCTTATTGGTGCCGATCTCGCGGTTCGTTTGAGAAATGAGGGTCATGATATCAGGGTGTTTATCGACAGCGAATTACAGGGCGAGTGTCTGAATGGGATGGTCGAGAAGTCGGAGGATTGGAGGAAGGATCTTGAATGGGTAGGCAGGGAAGGATTGATCATCTTTGATGATGTCGAATACGGCGAAGCGCAAGATCGGTTGCGCCAGGATGGTTTCAGCGTCGTCGGAGGCAGTATCGGAAGCGATAGGCTGGAATTGGATCGTGCATTCGGTCAGAAAGTTTTCTCCCAGTTCGGTATGGGCGTGACGGAATTGTTGAGCTTTTCGAATGCTGATGAGGCAATCCGGTTTGTCTCGGAGCAGGGGGGTGTCTGGGTTGTAAAGCAGAGCGATCATCAGAGCACGCTCAATTATGTCGGGATGATGCCCGATGGAAGCGATGTCCTGAGCATCTTGGATCATTACAAGCATCTCGGAATCAAAAATATCGCCTTGCAAAGGAAATTGACAGGCGTAGAAGTGGCCGTAGGGAGATTCTTTAATGGGGTGGATTGGGTTGGTCCCGCGTGTATTAATTTTGAGCATAAACCTCTCTTTAATGGGAACATCGGTCCGATGACCGGTGAAATGGGTACGCTGATGTGGTATGAGGCCGCAGAGGAAAGCCGGCTGTTTCAAGAAGTACTCGCTAAACTGAAGCCGTATTTTCAGGAAGTGCGTTTCAAAGGATATGCTGATATCAACTGTATCGTAAATGACGAGGGTGTGTGGCCGCTTGAAGCAACGATGCGTTTCGGGTGTCCGACCATCCATCTGCAGGCAGCATTACATCTTTCCCCGTGGGGAGAATTTCTGAAGGCACTTGCCGATGGAAAGGCATATGATTTGCAATGTAAAACGGAATATGGGATAGTGGTTTCATTGGCGGTTCCTCCTTTCCCGTTTTTCTCGTATACGCGTATTGATCCGGAACACCTCTTGGGGGGAGTTGATGTGTTCTTAAAAAAACCGCTTTCGAAGGATGAACAATCTCGCTTGTGTTTTCAGCAGACACGCCTTGAGAACGGCCGATATCGTATTGCTGGAGTGACGGGGGAGCTGGCATTTATTACCGGAACTGGAGTGACGGTTGACGCGGCCCGAGCGCAAGCGTACGATCTCGTCGAAAACATCATCGTACCGAAAATGTTCTATCGTACCGATATCGGCGAGAAGTTCCTGAACGAAGATAGTGAAATACTTCGAAATCTCGGTTGGATCAGATAGCAAAAAAGCAAAAACACTATGGGCTTCAATCTTGTCAGCAATATCGAATCTTGTCATATCGTTCTCCCGTCTCTTTTGTATTATTCTCACGTTCCGACCGCTCTCATCGCGCTGCTGCTCGGGTTATTCGTCTATTGGCGAAGCAGGACGTTGGCGGGCGCTGCGTTGCTGTCTATGTCGGTTTTTTTCACGATATGGAGTCTGGTCGATATGGTACTCTGGACCAGCGTCAACGGGAGCGTCATCATGTTTTATTGGCCCATGCTGTATTTCTTACAGGGTCTGATATTACTGTCAACGTTTTTTTTCGCGTATGTTTTTCTCGAGAAAAAAGCCCCGCCACTTTGGAGCGAGGTCGTGGGAGGAGTATTGATATCGCCTCTCATCCTGGCGCTGCCGACAACGTATCTCATCGTCGGTTTCGATGTACAGAATTGCGAGGCGGCTCAGGGTATCGTGACTCGATATTCTTCTTTTGTTCAGATAATTCTGTTATTTTGGATAGCGGCGTATCTTTTTCTGAAATACAAAAATACCACGGAGCTTATCGAAAGAGTGCGACAGCGGACACTTTTTCTTGGGATTTTCTGCTTTGTCATTGCATTTTCTTGGGGAAATTTATTTGGTAGTTTCACCTTGCAGTGGGGTATGGAGCAATATGGTTTGTTCGGGATGCCGATCTTCATCGGGTTTCTCGCTTATCTGATCGTAAAATTTCAGGAGTTTAATATCAAACTTCTCGGTGTGCAGGCACTGACGATAACCCAGTTTATTCTTATCGGTTCGATGCTGCTTTTCGCCAAGAGCGAAGTTAATCGTATTCTGACTCTGATCACCTTGCTCATTACGACCGGTGCCGGTTGGTTTCTGGTGAAATCCGTCAAGAAGGAGGTAGAGCGAAAAGAAGAACTGCAGATGATGTCTGATCGGCTCGCAACAGCCAATCAAGAGCTGAAGCGCCTGGATAATGCCAAATCGGAATTCATCTCAATCGCGTCGCATCAGCTCCGGACGCCGTTGACGGCGATCAAGGGGTATACGTCACTCATTCTCGAGGGGAGCTACGGGAAGATCGACAATC
>JAUPWI010000001.1 GCA_030916545.1 Patescibacteria group bacterium
CTCATGGAGACGAAGGTCGGGACTCCGGAACCGTTGGCAACGAGGAACTGGGCGGAGGTACCGGCGGCGGTGGCCTGGATGGCTCCGGCTCCGTTGCCGTAGAGGACGCCGTTACTGGTGAAGGTGGCGGCTCCGGTTCCACCTCGAGAAACTACGAGCTGCCCAGCCCAACCAAGGGTGAGAGTATTCCCAGCAATAGAACCCGTCACATTTGTATCATTTGTAACACTCGTTGGCACAGATGAGGAAACTGCAAGAGTAATATTCCCCGAAGCGTTAGTAATGGACACTCCATTTCCTTGAGTCAAGGTTGCTAAGGTATAACCAGTGCCATTACCAATCAAGAGAGTTCCGTTAGCAGCGGATGAACCACTCAACCCAGTCCCTCCTCGAGAAGTATCTAAGTATTGTTCTGATCCCAAAGAACTCGGACCTCCCCAATACGCGACATAGCCTGGTGTACCAGTTCCGGTCAATCCGGCCGCAAAATTCGCGCATTCCCAAAGATTACTCGCATCATTCCATGCGAAACCCTGACCATTCGCACATCCTTGCAATAAGGCTAATTGATCAGCTCCAGCTCCAGCAAATTCAAAACCAGAAGCAGATGATGTTAGTCCAGTCCCATCTACACTAGACAAAAGGTTGAGCGAGATAACCGGAGTTGCACTTTCTACCCCAGACCCAGATACTGAAATACCATTTCCCCCAGAAAGAGCGGCAACATAATTTCCGACCGTATCTCCACCGAGATTAATCAAATTTGTAAACAACTGAGTTGGTGCAAAAATGATATTCCCAGTCATTGTCCCGCCAGAGAGAGGTAACGAAGAACCCGAAACCGATGTAGCGATCGATGAAAACGTGATGCCATCATTTGAAATCTGCCATGTGCCAGTCGAACCGCTATAACGCATGGCTGGTCCGGTAGCAGCATCAGAAACCCTGACATCAAAATTCCCCCCGATACCCAGCCCATCCCCGATGGTAAAGACTTCCGAGTCTGTACCCGTATCAGTATTTTGATCATGCAAACGCGCGTCATCTCCAAGAACCAATTGTCTTGTACCCTGACCAATCGGTAACTGCCTCAGATCCACCTGCCCCCTCCCGTTCAAAATCAGCAAGTTACCACCTTGTGTTCCCGGAATATATCCTCGCAATGATTCTGAATTCGATGAGTTTACGGCATTGAGTGCCGATGGCACGGATCCCAGACGCTTGCGCGGAACCATTTCCGAATCGGTACCGATTCGTACACCCAAGAAATATTCTCCCTGGTTGAAATTCAGAGTTGCGGGCAGAGGGATAACATCTCCCAAGAAGACACGGAATACGCCGTTCTTCACTTCAACCGTCTGGGTCTCCTCCCAGAAACGAGCACCGGCGTCAAGATTCGAAGGATAAGCATCACTGACGGTGCGATTGACACTGTAGATTCCAAAACGAACCTCGTATGATCCATTCGTGATTGCCTTGTTATCAGCATCAAACAACGAAACAGTGAGCGGAATCTGCCTTATGGACTGCGCAAAAACAGGTCGTGAGCCATTCCACCACCCCATGAGCATCCCTCCCGCCATCGCGATCATCAGGATGAAATATGCTGTTTTTCGGTTTTTATTTTTTACATAAAACGTCATGTATTTTCCCGAAATATCCTCTCAATTTTACCATAGGAACCCCCTTGTCAACAAGGATTTTCACCTTTCCTTTCCAGGATTTTTCTCCCTGTCAAGAACCGAAAATCAGTTGCCAATACTCCGCGAAAAACCATCTCTTTTTTTTCTATTTTTTCTTCACCGCCCACCCGAACACTTCCCCTACTGCATCCGCAATCAAGTCGAACAATGAAACCGTCTTCGATCCCGTATACACCGCATGCTGCTCACTACTTACCGTATTCCCGAACCGATCCGAGCTGTTGATTGTATACACGTATGTCGAGGCCTGATCAAGCCCTGAAATCGTAATACTGTGGCTAATCCCGAAACCCTCTTCCAGAGCTACTTGTGGAGTCTGCCCCGATCCTTTGGAATACTCGATCTCCGCCTGCGAAAGCTTACTTGTCTGCCATGTTATAACCAGCCGAACTTCCTGCTTATTCTTTTCCACAAAAGCTTCCCCGCGGATATCGGTAATTTCAAGAGATGAGAGATCGTCTTCCGGAACGAACAATTCGGCCTCTCCGCCGATAACGATGGATTCGGCACGGAAATTTTCGCTCTGATACCGAGCATCGATTCTTGAGGGCTCTACTGCAGGCTGATCTTCCGTCACCAAAGACGAGGGCTTTTTTTCCTGCGATCTCGGTTGTTCCTGCTGCTGCGGATTCACCGATCTTGATTGGAAAAACCAAAAACCGCCCCCTCCCGCAAGCGAAAGCAAGAAAAGAATCAAAACCCAAATCAACTTTTTTTTATTTTTTTGAGGTGGCGGCCACGAAGCACTCTCCGTATTCGCACCAGAAGGACTGTTTCCCGCCATAAGAGGCGAAGTCGAAACACTCGATCCACCAAGCTCTACGCCTGCCATAAAACGGCACGAAAAAAAAATAAACCCTCTACCTAATCATCCTCAAAAAACACCAAAAAATCCGTCTAAACCTATATGGATTATATCAGAAAAAGTCCTGAAAACAAAGAAAAAACGACACCAAAAAACATCCGGATTCCCGGAAAATTTTCAGAAGGAATATTTACTGTTTTCGGAGGTAATCATAGGCCGAGAGAGCGGCAACTACGCCATCTCCGGCCGAAATATTATTCTGCTTATAGGGAGCATCCGTTACATCGCCCGTCGCAAAAATTCCTAGTCGAGAGGTGGCCTTGGTCCGATGGTCCAGCACGATTTCCCCGCGCTCGTTCCGATTGACCAGTTCTCCGACAAAATCCGAATTCGGAATCATACCGATTTCGACGAACACGCCATCAAGCCTGATATCTGCCGCTTCTCCGGTATGAGCATCCTTATACCGGATCCCCTCAACCGTATTTTCTCCAAGAATCTCCTGTATCAGGCCAAAATAGATGACGCTCACTTTTGGATCAGCCAGAATTTTCTCCCGAGTCACAGCATCCCCTTTCAATTCACCAGAACGGACCATGAGTATGATTTCACGCGCATACGGAAGAAGGTCCTCAACCGCCTCAAGACCGGAATTCCCGCCACCAACCACGACAACCTTCTTTCCACGAAAAAAAGGTGCATCGCATGTCGAACAATATACGACCCCTTTGCCACGGAATTTCTCTTCACCAGGAACATCGAGTGCCCGATGACGCCCGCCTGAAGCGATGACAACCGTCTTGGTCTGATATGACTCCCCGGAACTCCCATTAATCAAAAATCGTCCTGATTCTTCCGTGATCTTCGTAGCCAACTCGCCGGTTCGAATATCGATTCCCTCCTGTGCGCGGAGATGTTTTTCCAACGACTGCGCCAATTCCCATCCGGGAAGAGAAATCGTCCCGATCCAATTTTCAACCGACGCGGACACTGAAGATTGGCCTCCGATATTCTCAGTGATCAAAAGCGTTTTTAGCTGTTTCCGTGAAGCATAGATGGCTGCGGAAACCCCTCCTGGACCACCACCGATAATCGCGACATCGTATATCATATACCTTCAATTACACTTTACTTAAGCCTATATAATTTAAATTCGACCACGCGCCCGCATGGCAGCCGCCACGCGCTCAAGCGCCACGACATACGCTCCCATACGAAGAGTCGTGTTGTATTTCTCATGTGATGCCCAGACCGCCTCAAACGCTTCCTGCATTTTTTCTTTCAGTTTCTGAAGAACATCATCCTCTGTCCAATAGGCGTTCATGGCATTTTGGACCTGTTCGAAATAAGAAACCGTCACCCCTCCGGCATTCGCCAAGATATCCGGTACCACCATAATCCCACGATCGAAAAGAACCGCATCTGCCTCCTTGGTTACCGGACCATTCGCTACTTCCACGATCAGTTTCGCTTGGATTTCTTTGGAATTCTTCAGGGTAATCGCGCCTTCCAAGGCTGCCGGAACCAGGATATCGCACGGAACAGCAAGCAGTGCCTCTCTCGGAAGCGATTCGCAACCGAAACACTTCTTCAACGAACCGGTAGCACGCTTATGTGCTTCGATTTCCGCGACATCCAATCCCTCCTCACGATACACCGTCGACTGCGAATCCGAAATCCCGACTATCGAATACCCGGATTCTTGAAGCAGACGGGCCATGTGTCCTCCTCCATTCCCGAAACCCTGGATCGCCACCCGGACACGCCGAGAAAGATGTAGTTTCTGGACAGCATTCTCAAGTACGAAGAACGCTCCCTGAGCAGTGGCGTACTCACGGACAAGCGACCCACCGATGACAAGCGGTTTTCCGGTTATGACACCCGGAGCCTTCTCTCCTACCAGCACTTCATACTCATCAAGCATCCATCCCATGACACGTGGGTCCGTCGAAACATCAGGCGCAGGTATATCCCTATTTTTCCCGATAAAAGGCGCTATGGCACGCATATACCCACGGGACAAAGCCTCGAGTTCATGGTCCGAAAACGGCTTAGTATCGACGACGACACCACCCTTTCCACCACCGAGCGGCAGCCCGAGAACTGCGGTCTTCCAGGTCATCCACGCTGAAAGCGCCATGACTTCTTCGCGAGTCACGTCAGGATGGAAACGAATACCTCCCTTATACGGCCCGACCGCATCATTCCACTGCGAACGGAATCCGGTAAATACCCGCGTCTTTCCGGAATCCATACGTACCGGAATCGAAACCTCGATCAACCGATCCGGCGAGAGCAGACGTTCGAAAATCCCCTGATCGATACGGGCTATTTTTTGTGCGGCGCGCAATTGTTCACGAGCGGTTTCAAGAGGATTCATACAAATTATACGCTATCGGTTTAATCCTCACTGCATCCGAAAAAGACTTTTCAGGTATGCCTCTTCGATCTTCTGCTTGCCATCCCATTTACAGGCGATATCGTTCTTAAGCAGCTCGACACCAAGCATCGCCACCGCCTCCCGTACAGCACTGATCTGAGCGATAATCGCAAGACATTCATCCTCACCCTCGATCATTCTCCGGACACCACGGAGCTGTCCCTCGATACGCGAAATGCGAGCCGCTATCTTCTCACGATCCGTTTTTTCCTGCTTCGACATACTGTATTCCTTCAAACGGACTATATACCCTACTGGGGTATATTACGATTATCGTCATCTTCCTGTCAAGAAGACTATTCCTTATTCCGACAGGGCTCTCACCTGCTCACGAAACTGATCCCCCCGATCGAATTCATTCTTGAATAAGCCGAAACTCGCTGCTCCGGGCGAAAGCAGAACAACATCTCCTTCCTCCGCGTTCCGTGCCGCCAATTCGACCGCCTTCCCCATGGATTCGACGACTGTCCACCTCTGACTCTCACTTTTTCTCCGAGCAAGCAAATCTTCCAGCCCCATCAAAAGCTTCTCTGTCCCCGTCCCTTTGAGAAAGACGACTCCTTTCACTCGATTCAAGATCGCTTCGGCCAACCGGCTGAAATCGAGCTCCTTATCGTTTCCTCCGACGATGAGGTATACCGACCCCGAGAAGCTCTCCAGAGCCGCCACAGACGCTTCCGGTATCGTTGCAGCCGAATCGTTGTAGAATCGGACTCCCTTCTTCATTCCGACGAATTCCAATCGATGAGGAACACCCTGAAAAGAGAGGAGTCCCCGTTGTATCATGGACGGCTTCACTCCGAACGTCCGCACTGCCGCCACTGCCGCCAAAGCATTGACATGGTTATGCTCTCCGATCAAAGAAGTCTCCGCCAAACGGGCAACCTCCTCCTGATATCCGGATTGCGCCTCAATAATCCGATCTCCGAGCAGCGTAAACCCATCCGATGAAGCCTGGGCCGCCTTTGAAAACCAGATGACCCCCGCCGGCGCATCAGCGGCCATGGCCTGCGTCCACGGATTGTCAGCATTGAGTATCACCGCCCCCGAAGACTGGAATCGGAAGATATTCTTCTTGTCTTCCGCATACGCTTCCATACTGCCATAGTAGTTCTGATGATCCGGGTAGATGTTCGTAACGACCGAAAGGAGGGGGCTTTTCCGAATACGTGATAGCACGGATAACCGCCAGGACGAGAGTTCGAACACGACCACACTCTCCTCCCGGACCTTCCCGAGTTCTCCCAATACGGAAGTCCGACTGATACCGACTCGCACGACCTGCCGCCCGTCCTCCTCCAGAAGATGTGCGATAAGCGATGCTGTGGTCGTCTTGCCTTTCGTCCCGGTCACCCCGATAATCGGGACCGGACACAAGTCAAAAAAGATACCCGCATCAAGTGTGACTGGTATCTGATGCGCCTCAGCTATCTGGACGAAGGGGTTTGTCCATGGTAAACCAGGATTCTTGATGACAAGATCTGTCTCGATGAAATCCTGATCCTGATGTCCACCGAGCACATACCGTATCCCCTGGATGTCCCGCAATGCCTCTAGTGACGGCCGTAATTCCTCCTCCGTCTTGAGGTCAGTGACTATGATTTCCCCGACTCCCGTTCCGGACAGGAAACGGACCGTCCCGACACCGCCGTCATTCAGTCCGAGGCCCATGACCGTCACCCGTTTCCCTGCAAAATAATCTCGCGTGAACATACGATACTTTCAACGAAAAACCCCGTGGGACCCCATTATAAACGCTTCCGCACATTCCGTACATATTCGCGCCAAGCGAACAGACAGAGTGCGGCTATCGCACCCAGCGTATCGGAAAGCATATCCTTCTGAGCATCCCAGATATCACCCTGGCTCCCGAGATAGGCAATGCCGGCCTCGGGGTCGCTCATGACGGCGAATACCCACTCGATAAGCTCATAAGTCATCGCCACGGTCGCGATAGCGAACAGCGGAAAAAGATACAGCACTACCCGCGAACGCACCGCTCGTTTCATGACCAGAAGCTCAGCGAAAGCGAAAGCATAGAATCCGACCGTGAAATGGGCGACCCGATCATACATGTTCCGCTCAAACCCGAAAAGATTTCCGAACCAATCGAACGGCACCCGCTCGAAAGTGTAATGTCCGCCGATGGTATGCAGAAAGATCAGGATGCTCATAAGAAGATATGCTGTGTCAGAAAACCGTATCCCGCGGGCATACAGCGCGATAAGCACCCCGACGATAATAAGCACCGTCAGATTCTCCGCAAACCA
>JAUPWI010000015.1 GCA_030916545.1 Patescibacteria group bacterium
CGGAGCAATACATCAAAGAGATCAATGAGCTTTGGGGAAGTCGTCACCAGTTGGCAGGTTTTCCGCTCGTGAACTTGGATGGTGTGTCCTACTATTTCATTCTGGTGGCTGGACACCGTCGTTATATCGCCTGTACTATTTTGGCCGCAAGCACGGAACAGGAAGCCGGCCAATCTGCTTTTGACGGGCTGTACCGGGTAGACATCCGATTCGGTATGACCGTCAGAGAGACTATTCCGCTTCAGTTTAATGAGAATCGGCACCAACAGGTGCCCCCTCACGAAGAAGCTCGGGCTGCCTGGAAGTTCTATCGGTGGCTTCAGCGGACCGAACCGGAGATGACCGTTGCCAAATTTGCCCGAAAGATTGGGAGAACCTCTGAATGGGTGCGTGGAGCGCTTCGGTTTTGTACTCTTCCTCTCTCGGTGCAGAACCATGCTGACGGAACTGACGGGTGTGTGAAGTTGCCCTATGGTATTTTGACTCATTTGGCTCGTCTTGGTGAAGGAGTGTCTGAACTTACAGGTGAAGCGTTTCCCGAAGCGGCCTATCACTCGTGGATTATCCGGGCCGTTATTAACCGGCTGGATGTTACAACGTTTGGAAAAACGGTGTCGGAGTACTTGGCTTCCAAGCGACAAGAACATCATGGTCAATTCTCACTCTTTGGTTCTGTTGATGAAGTCGTTGATGAGAGACCAATTCGGCGAGTGGTTGCTCAACAGATGATTCCGGCGGTCTGGACAGTTCTCGGTTATTTACAAGTGCTGGAGCAGGTACGGGTACAGGGGGGCTTTAATGGTGAGAGCCATCTGGCACCCGAGCATGATCCTCAAGTGCGAGCGCTGTACTCGCCGAAAAGCCCTATCCATATAGTCACAAGTATCCTTGAGCATCTTGCAGAACTGAGACCTCATCTTGAAGAGCTTGCAAAGCAAGAGGGTGGCAGGAATAGAACGAGATTACAAAAAGGAACAGAATGCCTCCCGCTTGTGACAGAGTATGCGCAATATCTTTCTGCATCAGAAAATGATGCAACGCCCCAGTGATATGGGGCTTTTTTCTTTTTTAGCCGAATCTACTCCTGTAATATGTTCGGTCGTTTGTTTGAAACAATACTCCGTATTCGAAATCCTCTTGTAGAGAGGCTCTCATCGTTTTCAGTCGGTGGGGCGCCGTAGGTCGTACGTGTACATGAGGATTGTATCGAGGGAATATTTCAGCTCAAATGGAAGGTTTCTTCTGAAAGACTGTCGTTTTGAAGTCAGTGATTCGGTGTTATGATACAAATCAAGAGAAGAGTAAGATCATATAATTATTCCTTTATATTATGGTGACGATAAGCCCGTGGATCAATTTTAATGGCAATGCCGAAGAAGCGTTTAGTTTTTACAAATCTGTTTTCGGCGGTGAGTTCGCGGAAGTGATTCGTTTGAAAGATCTCGCCGGTCCTGAATTTCCGGTCGGTGATGCGGATGCAGATAAGATCATGCGAATTGTCCTGCCGATCGGTGGCGCACATATGCTGATAGGAAACGATGTGCCTGAATTTCTGGGAAAAGTAAGTGAAAACGAAAACAGAAGCAAGATTCATGTACATGCGGAGAGCAAGGAAGAAGCTGAAAAGATATTCAACGGACTTTCCTTGGGAGGACAGATAGAAGCGCCGATGGGTGAGAGCCCTTGGGGGGCATATTTCGGTATGTTCAGAGATAAATACGGTATCGAATGGGTCATAGAGTTTAACCCAAGTAGGTAAGCCACAAGAAACAGTCCTGACATTTCCCAGGTTGAGCTGGGGTGTGGCTTTTGGTAGTAAATGTTTCGGGATTGGCAGGGAGTTTTTTGACAGGTATAATTTCTGTTCACAGTTCTTTTACGCCAGCGAGGTGAATCATGATCGATATCAAGGGCGGTGAACCCGGACCAGCAGGAGCTCTTTCCAACTTTTGCGCGTACCCGTTCATTTTCGACGGGGTTTGCTGTGCCGGAGCAGAAGGCCTAATCCAGTCTTTCAAGTTTGACGATCCTAAGGTGCAGCGTGAAATCTGCGGACTCGTCGGGCGAGAGGCCAAATTTCGGGGGCGGGAACGCGATGGCGCCTGGAAGAAGACTCAGAAGCTCTGGTGGCAAGGCCAGGAGTACGACCGGCACTCGGAGGCGTATCAAGATGTACTCGATCGTCTGTTCGATGCTTTGTCTGGGAATTCTGATTTCCGGGCCGCACTTCTTGCTTCAGGAGACGAGGAGTTGACGCATAGTATCGGTAAAGCCGACCCAGGAGAGACTGTTCTGACCGAACAGGAGTTCTGTTCCCGGCTTATGGGGTTGAGGTCACGGCTGATCAGATAGTTTGACTTCTCTTTAATGAGTTTTGAAACCGCATGGTATCGCCCAGCGGTTTTTTCTTTTTCAGACAATCGTCAGTAATTTCTGTATTTCTCTTGGTAAAATAAGAGGATCGGGAAATACTTATTCCTGCTCAAACGTTCGAAAGCTGGATTGCTAAGCGAGTACTTAAAAACAGGGCTTACTCAAGCCTTGTTTTTTATACCCCAAATGGTAGGTTAGAACCTGGTATAATAAAGAAGAAATAACTTTTGTAAAAAAATTATGGCAAAATATGTTGACGGATTTGTTCTTGTTGTTCCAAAAGATAAGGCAGAGGAATACAGGAAGATGGCTGAAATGGGCCGTGATTCTTGGATGAAACATGGCGCTTTGTCGTACTTTGAATGCAGCGGTGATGATCTTGTTGCAATGGAGATGGGTGAAGAAAAAGCCCGTTCATTTCCAGAGCTGACTGGTGCGCAGACTGATGAGGCGGTGTGGTTTTCTTTTATCACTTTCGGATCCAAGGAACATCGGGACCAGGTGAATGCGGAGGTAATGAAGGAAATGGGCGAGCAAATGAAAGATTTTGATCAGGCGCAGATGCCAGTCGATATGAAACGAATGGCTTATGGTGGATTCAAGGTTGAAGTGGAAGGATAGAGGATTGACTTAAAAGCATCAAGCCG
>JAUPWI010000016.1 GCA_030916545.1 Patescibacteria group bacterium
CCAGAGCAGACTGTTCGGTTGGTGAGAGAGCAGCGAAGCGGAAAGCCGCCGCCGCACCGATCATCGCGGCATTGTCGAGGGAATATCGGAATTCGGGCGTGAGAAATTTCGTGTCGGGGAAGCGTTCATCGAGCAAGTTACGTAATCGGTTACGTAACCGGACATTGGCCGAAACGCCGCCAGCGATGACGAATGTCCGCGGGGAGTGTTCCTGGAGCGCCCGTTCCGTTTTTCCGACCAGGACATCGACCGTTGCTTCCTGGAATTCGTGACAGACTTCGCTGACGAAATCCTCGTTTTGCATGTCGGCTTCATGTTTCTTGAGGAAATAGAGAACGGATGTTTTGAGACCGGAGAAAGAGAAATGCAAGTCATCGCTTTGGAGCATTGGGCGAGGAAACTGGATTTTCGATTCTCGATCTTTGATTTTAGAGCTCTCCGATGTATCTTTTTCGGGATCGGGAATGAGGTTCCTCCAATCATCGGCACGTCGGGCGACGAGCGGGCCACCGGGATAGGGGAGTCCGAGGAGGCGAGCAACTTTATCGAAGCATTCGCCGACCGCGTCATCCTGCGTCTCACCGAGTATTTCATACTGGAAGTGATCACGCATGAGCATGAGTTGAGTATGTCCGCCGGAGACGACGAGGGCGAGAAGCGGGAAAACCGATGTATGATTTTCGATGTTTGATTGTGGAGTCTGACGGATGAAATTAGCGTAGATATGTCCTTCGATGTGGTGAACACCGAGAAGCGGTTTGCGCCAGAGGAAAGAGAGCGTTTTGGCCGCGGTCGTGCCGACGAGGAGGGCTGGGATGAGGCCGGGACCCTGGGTGACGGCACTGAGGTCGATATCCCTTGGTGTGAGTTTGGCTGATCGGAGTGCGGCTTCGACGACAGGAACGATATTTCGGGCATGTTCACGGGCAGCGAGATTGGGGACGACGCCACCATACGTCGCGTGGAGGGCGATCTGCGAGGAGACCACGCTCGAGCGGACGAAAACGCCTTCCGGGGTCTGTTCGACCACGGCGGCGGCGGTATCGTCACAGGAAGTTTCGAGGGCGAGAATATGCATAGTATCCGTACTTTAGCGAGAGTGAAGGAAAATGACAAGGCAAAAAAGAAAACAGGGAGTCCCGATGGTTGAGGACTCCCTGTGTATTTATGACCCGCTCGAGTCGTTAGAGCCAGGGGCAGAAGTACCGGAACGGACGGCCGTCTCGGTATGGCGCCCGGTGATTGTGCCGGAATACGAAGACGGTAAAGAATGGTACGACTGATGCGGCAAGGCAGAGTATGCCGAGGTTTCGGACATCAAAGAAGAAGATCGAAAGAAGATGTGTCGACTTGTTAGAGAACGAGAGAAAGACGATGACGATGATGGGAATCGCGGTGATGAGAAAGAAATAGTCCCGGAAAGCCCGCATATCGGTCCAAAACCAGGCCCATCGATCTCCGCTCAGAAGAGCCTCCTGACGTTTTTGTACGGCTTTTCCGAGGAGTTTTCCAAATTCCCTTCGGTACTCGTGGCGCAGATCGTTGATCTCTCGGAAGAGTGTGTCGAATCGCAGATCGTGAATATGGATTTTGAGCGCGCGCCAGGCGGCGATGAAGCTGCGTATCCGGAGATCGGAGTACGAGTAGTAGAGCCTCCCGTTACTCTTGATAGTCCCGCGAAAATGAAGATCTCGTGAATATTCATCATGTGATGAAACGCCAAGAAGCCGACGCGTAAGTCGTGTTGGTCTATCGAGGTGTCCGATGACATCAATGTCTGTGCCCAGAGAAGAGTGGAGTTCATCTTCTCGGATCCAGAGACGATGCCAGCGGAGCCGGATCGCGGATGCGATGAGCGTGCTGTAGAGAGAGTACCAAAGTCTATACCAGAGGTCTTTCATGACTGCTCCTTTCGAGTTGGTTGTGTTGTCAAGAGTGCTGGAGCCGGTATAGCATTTTTGTGGGGATAGTGTCAAAGATATATCTTGTAGGAAGGGTGGGCTGTCAGGAGGTGTATACTGGGCGTATTGTCGAAAAAACATATGTTCAGGAAGGTTTCTGTTCCAATCAGGAAAACGGAAAGCGATGAGTCGGTCGTGATGCGGGTGAGGCGCGGAGAGATCACTGCTTTTCAGTTGATCGTGTTTCGGTATGAGCGTAAGCTCTCGCTCTATCTCGCGCACCTGATCGGCGATCGGGATGAGGCGGATGATCTTCTGCAGGATGTGTTCGTCAAAGCCTATCAGCACCTCGCGGATTTCGATACGGCACGGAAGTTCTCTCCGTGGATATACCGTATCGCGCACAACGAAGCAGTTAACTGGATCCGGAAACGGAGTCGTCGTCCGACGGTGGTGTCGTGGGACGATATCGTGGAGACCACGGGGGAGCAGCAACCGATTGAGCCCACGGAGACCGTCGAGGAACAGTGGATTCGTCGGGAGCTTCGCGATGATGTACGGGTGGCGCTTGGACGTTTGAATGAAGAGCACCGGGAGATACTCACCCTTCGTTATTATTTGGACAAGTCGTATCGAGAAATTGCAGAAATCGTCGGTATTCCGATGAATACCGTAGCCAGCCGTGTCAGCCGTGCTAAGAAAAGTCTTCTGGACACTCTCGGTGGGAAGTTGTGAATAAAAAAGAAAACCCCCCGCCTGCCTTGTGTGCAGAGCGGGGGGTGTTACACCAACAAGAGAAGCTTGCTCATCTGTTCTGGTAGGGACGGCATACCCTCCGCCGAATGCCAGAAAAAGTGAGGCAGATTCTCCGGCTAAGCGGTATCTGTGGCGCGCCCTCCTGATGAGCCTTGACACAGGCATCTATTTTTTCATGATGACTCCTTTCCCGTTTTGACTCACGTTCCTGTTGTCGGCTGAGACGAGACTTGCTTATTCTCGTTGAAAATATGGGCCTCATGCCCCATATGATGGCGCCAACTACGGATGCAATCAAGCCAACCAGACCAACTTCCAAAGTGGCACGTGGTGGTAGCATCACGAGGAGCACAATGTAGCCGATGATCATGATACATGAGAGAGGGTGTATGAGCCATCCGAGTTTCCCACCCCAATAGGAAAGCCGTTCATACTCAGCCGTCAGAGGCGGTACATAGGCCGAAAGATCGGTATCGATCGCCCGTTTGATTGAAGGCCATGGGCTGCCGCCGCCGATGATGAAGTGGCCGATGAGGCCGAGCGCGACCAGGTAAAGCCTTTTCAGTGCTTCCCAGATGAGAAATGCGGGAGGTCCGAGGGTCAGGGAGAGTAGGATGGGGTATAGCGCGACACATTCATTTTCCAGTTGGCGTACGCCGAAATACTGAAGCCAGGTTGTGAGCCACTTGGGGAGCGGTCGAGCGAAGATACCGTCAGGAACTGTCACCATCACATGTGAACACGCGATGATATCGCCAGTTGTTATCGGGTGAAAATTCAGAGACTCGTGTTCCCATATCTCGAGACTACCGTGTTGCCTGAACCCCGCGAGTTCTTTGAGGAGTTCTTTGGAGTGGCCATCTGGCGATCTGATGAGATACGCTGCCAGGTGATGTTCACCGGGATTAGGGAAAGTGAAGAAGCATCTGCCCGTGAGAATGCTTTCTATCCCGTGAATCTCATGGATGCTCTGCCTCTTGTTTCCTTTCGAGATGATGAGGAGCACCCAGTTGTCACGGGTGGCTGAGGGATCTTTCATGGCATCGAGTGCCGGTGATTTGAACCTCCAGGTGAGAGTCACCATTGGATTGTCGATGCAGGTCTCAGGGATGGCCACCGTAATTTGGCCGTATGTTCCTAGTTCAGGTGCCCTGTGAATGCATCTGGCAACGCCCTCATTCGTCAGTATGAACGACACGAGGGTCCCGCATGAGAACCTGTCTTCCTCAGAGTGACGTAGCCTAACTACCTGATCGAAAGATACTGGTGTACCGTCGAACTGAATGATGTCGGCGATGTGTTTCACCGTCGAATCCTGCTCGTAAGCCAGCGTACCAAAGAATCGTGTTTTGAAGAAATCTTTCATCTCGTCCATCGTGAACCTCTCAGTATATGTTGTGTGGTCATTTGTTAAATAGCTTGTCTTCACTTCGTGGAGGCCGGTACCGAGAAAACGCGGGGTATCAGGCATACGTCTAAGAAAGACTTTTTAATATGATGGATAATCAAACAAAAGTCAACAGTAGCATCCACTTGCCTTTTCTCAGCTTTCTGTTACCATATTCTTGCAGTTTGGACTGCTTTTTTCTTGTTGGTCCGATCTGTTGCTATAAGGCACGAGTGCCGTATGGCTCCATCGTCTATCGGTGAGCTTGCCTGCCTGAGGCAGGGACATCAGGTTTTTCAGCCAGAGGCTGACCACCCTCTGGGTGGCATCCTGGTAAAGGATATGTTTTACGTCTACATCTTGAAAAGTACCGTAAAAGATGTCTATTATATCGGTAGTACTGAAGACCTGAGGAAAAGGCTGCTGAACACAATCAGGGGAAGACAAAATCAGATATCTTGTACCGCTTGAGTTGAAGTACTACGAAGCATATGGTACAAGAACACTGGTACGAAAACGGGAAATAGAGTTAAAAAGGAACAGTTTCAAGAAGAAAGAGGTGCTCGAAAGAATCGAGCCATAAGTATGGCCCCATCGTCTATCGGTTAGGACATCAGGTTTTCATCCTGGCAAGAGGAGTTCGACTCTCCTAGGGGTCACCAATGTAGACACTCTCGAACTGTTGAGACAAGAGTAAACGCCGAAATTATCTCGGCGTTTTTCTTCTTTTAAGAGGGCTTTATCAAAACTGGCAGTCTTCAATGC